>NZ_JBSFNF010000027.1:0-93505 GCF_053586955.1 Nocardia sp. NPDC003726
TTTCCAGCCTCGCAAGAGACAAACACCCATCAGCTACACCCCACCGCTCTGGGCATCCAGGGCACCAACCCCAGACACCTACAAACTTAGGGATCGCCCATGCCCGCCTTGTTGTTCGTGCTCTACCTCGTCGTGGAAGTCACCGCGCTGGTCGCGGTCGGCCAGCTGATCGGCGCGCTGCCCGCCGTACTGCTGCTGATCGCCGGATCGGGCGCGGGCATGCTGCTGGTCGGCGCGCAGGGGCGGCGGGTGTTCGAGCAGTTCCGCCGGGCCGCGCGCGGTGAGGTCGCGCCGGGCACCGCCGTCGCGGACGGCGCCATGGTCGCGGCGGGCGGTGTGCTGATGTTCGTGCCCGGCCTGGTCACCTCGCTGTTCGGTCTGCTCCTGCTGCTGCCGCCCACGCGGTTGCTGGCGCGTCCCGTGCTCGCGGCTTTCGCCGCGCGGCGCTTCCGCAGGCTGGTGGCGGCCGCGCCCTACCGCGGTGTGGTCGTCGACGGCGGCGACGTGGTGGGCGGTGTCGTCGTGGGGCAGTGGTACGACGACGGCCAGGGCAACGCGCGCCGCCCGCTCACCTCGTCCTGAACCGAACCCCGGCGTACCCGGTTCCGCGCAAGGCCGTGAAGGACTATCGTGACGCGATGGCCACCGAGCAACTCACCGTGACGGTGAGCGAGGAGCTGGCCGCCGCGGTGAAACGAGCGGCGGCCGCTGCGGGACAGTCGATTTCCGGATTCACGGCCGCGGCGCTGCGGCTGGAGCTGATCGCCGTCGAGGCGGGCTGCCTGCCCGCCCCGGCCGGGGCAACCGGTGGTGCGCCGCCGGAGTACGCGGAGGTGATGGCCGTGCTGGCGCAGCCGGAGGACTCGGCTCACCATCCCGTACTGAACGGCTGACCGGAACCGCCGGATCAGGCATGGGGCAGACTGGTGCCTCGTGAGTACCCAGTTGCTGATCGGCGGTCGTTTCTACAGTGCCAGTTCACCCGACGCCACGGCGATGGCGGTGAGCGACGGGACCGTGGTCTGGCTGGGCGCCGAGCAACCAGGCCGCGCGCTGCATCCGGACGCCGAGATCGTCGATCTCGACGGCGCCTTCGTCGCGCCTGCGTTCGTCGATCCGCACGTGCACGTCACCGCGCTGGGCTTGAAGCTGACCGGGCTCGACCTGTCGGCCGCCCGGTCGCTGGAGCACTGCCTGCGGCTGCTGCGCGAGTTCGCCGCGGCACACCCCGACGGCGCGGTACTGGGCGACGGCTGGGACGAGACCGCCTGGCCGGAGCGACGGCCGCCCACCGTCGATGAGATCGACGCGGCGGCGGGGGCGGGCAGGCACGTCTACCTCTCGCGCGTGGACGCCCACTCCGCGGTGGCGTCCTCGGCGCTGCTGGACACGCTGCCCGAGCTGGCGGCGACCGACGGCTTCACCCGCGGCGAGCCCGTGCGCGCCGCCGCCCACCACGTGGTGCGCGCGGCCGCGATGGCGGGACTGTCCCGGGCGCAACGGGATCGAGCGCGCGCCGCGGCGCTGGACCACGCCGCCGCGCACGGTGTCGTCGCGGTCCACGAATGCGCGGGCCCCGAGATCGCGGGCCGCGCCGACGTCCGCGAACTGCTCGAATTCGAGCACGGCGTCCAGGTGCGGGCCTATTGGGGTGAGGCGGTGCGCAGCGCCGAGCAGGCCCGTGCCCTGATCGACGACCTCGGCGTGCACGCACTCGGCGGCGACCTGTTCGTCGACGGCTCCTTCGGATCGCGCACCGCCTGGCTGCGCGCGCCCTACATGGACGGATCCGGTTGCGGCCGAAGCTATCTGGATGCCGACGCGATCGCGGACCACGTCCGCGCCTGCACGGTCGCGGGTATCCAGGCCGGATTCCACGTGATCGGCGACGCCGCGATGGACGCCGTGGTGGCCGGGATCGAACGGGTGGTCGCCGAACTCGGCGGCCCCGCCGTGGCCGCGCTCGGGCATCGCGTCGAACACGCCGAACTCCTCGACGGCGAGCACATCGCCCGGTTGGCTCGCTGGGGTGTGATCGCCAGCGTGCAGCCGGGCTTCGACGCCGCGTGGGGCGGCCCCGCCGGCATGTACGCGGCTCGGCTCGGCGCCGAGCGCGCCGCGGCGCTGAACCCGTTCGCCGCCATGGCCTCCGCGGGCGTGGCTCTGGCGATCGGTTCCGACGCGCCGGTCACCGCGCTGGACCCGTGGGCGGCGGTGCGTGCCGCCGCCGAGCACCGCACACCCGGCCATGGCCTGTCTCCGCGAGCCGCGTTCGCCGCGGCCACGCGCGGCGCCTGGCGGGCGGGCGGAGTCCGCGACGGTGTGGCGGGCACCCTGGTGCCGGGAGCGCCGGCTTCCTACGCGGTCTGGGATGCGGGCGAGCTCGTCGTCGCCGCGGCCGCCGACTCGGTGCAGCGCTGGTCGACCGACCCCCGGTCGCGCGTCCCGGGATTGCCCGCGCTGGCAGCGGGCGCACCACTGCCCACCTGCCTGCGCACCGTGCACCGGGGAGTGACGATCTATGCGAAATGAGCGGGCGTCGATGGAGCCCGCGACGGTTCCCGCCCGTCCCGTTCCCGGCATTCGGTGGCGTCATGCGGCTGGTGAGCAGCATGGCCCCGGCCGTGCGTCCACAGAGCGGGCGGATGCGGGGCGGGCCTCGGGCGTAGCTTCGCCACCACGTTCGGATGATGCGCCGTCCTCCGCTCGGCCCCTGCTGCGCCGCTCGTCCGGGCAGGCCTCGCCCGGCTGTTCATCGGTAGCCTCCGGGCTCGCGGCGGCTCGGCGGCCGCTCGCGCATGGGCGGCACCGGGACAGCTGGAAGTCCCCGTCGTCGGCTGCTGTGGCCGGGTGTCCGTGTCGCGACGTCGATCGCAGATGGGTCCCACGGCAGTCGGATGATCGCTCGTCGACGATCGACTATCGATCGGCTCCCGGCACAGGGCATCTCTGGACGGCAGTCGGCAACGGCTGGTTCCGCGGCGCGGTCCCCGCGGAGCGAAGGACGGTAACCGGGTTTCTGGTCTGTGATCGGCGCCGAGAGCGATTCGGACGTGGATCGAGAACGGCTGGGGGGTGCGCGCCCGATGGCCGGACTCGACACGATATAGGCAGCGTGCCGGTTGCGGGGTATTTGTCGGAATTTCTCGCATTCCGACACCGGGCGAAAGACATCCGGTATCGAGTGTTTTCTGTCCGTCGATGGTGGTGTGCAGTGGCACTGCGTGCCAGGTTTCGATCTTTTCCGTTTGCCGGACTATTTCCGGGCAATCTCTGGCCCGACGAGAATCGGCGGCAGTGGCCCGGTCGGCGGCGGATTGTTCGGCCGGCGGGTTCGCAGATCGCTGGTGTGCGTGAAACGGCTGGAAGAGATCGGTTCGTTCGACGCGGCGCGACCGGAAAATCTATATCCGGCGACCGGTGGCTAACGATCCGGTGGCGTCCGGCGATGAACAAGTGGACATCGGTCGATTCGTGTGCGGCGGTCCGCGGTGGCACATGCCGCGCCACCGTCCGTTCGATCGTGTGCGGCGGATTCGCCGCAGGGTCGGCGCGGGTCGGCTGGTGCGCCGAGTTTCGGGTGCGTAGTCGGAGTATGGCGGACTTCGTATTCCATGTGACAAATATCACGGCTGCGACTGGGCCGTGGTTCGTGATGCGGTGCGCTCCGGTGGCGGGCCGATCGGCGGTCGGGTGGCCGACGGCAGACCGGCGGTGGCCGGTGCGATGGCGGACAGTGGCCGAGTGATGGTGCGGGAGCAGGTGCTCGGGTCGGTGCGGCAGGTGTCCGCGGTGGTACGCCGTTATCCGGTGGCGACGCGATCGGTGGCGGCGGTGGCCTCGGGCCTGTTGCTGTTCGGCAGCTTCCCGCCCCGGCCGTGGTGGTTCCTCGCGCCTTTGGGCGTGGCGGTGCTGACCCTCGTCGTTCGCGGTGACGGCCGCCTGCGCGCTGGCTTCGGATACGGATTGCTGACGGGGCTGGCGTTTTTCGTCCCGTTGCTGCCGTGGACCGGCATCTACGTCGGGCCGCTGCCGTGGCTGGCGCTGTCCACCGCCTGCGCGGTCTACCTGGGCGTATTCGGTGTGCTCGCCCGGCTCGTCGGCGTGCTGCCGGGTTGGCCGCTGTGGGTGGCACTGGCCTGGACCGCGGCCGAGTGGGGCAGATCGAGCTTCCCCTTCGGTGGTTTTCCCTGGGGCCGTTTGGCATTCGGCCAGGCCGACGGCTGGTTCCTGTCGCTGGCCGCGGTCGGCGGCGCCCCGCTGGTCGGGTTCGCGGTCGCGCTCACCGGAACCGGCATCGCCGCGGCGGTGACCTTGCTGTGGTCGGCGTGCGCGGCGGCCGACGGGCGCGAAACCGCCGTCCCCGGCTCCGGCGCGCCCGGGCCGGCCGTCGTGGGCCGGCCCGCCCCGGCAACCCGACTGGGATACGCCGCTGTGGCTTTCACCGTCCTGGTCATGCCGCTCGGCGGCTTGCTGCTCCGATCCGCACTGCCCGACCCGGACACGGGCGACCGGACGGTCACGGTCGCGGCGATCCAGGGCAGCGTTCCTCGCCTCGGGTTGGACTTCAACGAGCAGCGGCGAGCCGTGCTGGACAACCACGTCCGGCGCACCGAAGAACTGGCCGACGAGGTGGCGGCGGGCCGCGCGCCGCATCCGGATATGGTGATCTGGCCGGAGAACTCCTCCGACATCGATCCGCTGCGCAACGCCGACGCCGCCGCCCTGATCACCGCGGCCTCCGAGCGGATCGGCGCACCCATCCTGGTCGGTGCCGTACTGATCAACGCGGATCACACCACGACGAATTCGGTGATGGTGTGGAACGGCGCGGCGGGTCCGGGCGAACGGCACGACAAGAAGATCATCCAGCCCTTCGGTGAGTATCTCCCGATGCGGAGTTTCTTCCGGCTCTTCTCCGAATACGCCGATCGCGCGGGATATTTCGTGCCGGGAAATGGTGACGGAGTTGTGCACGCGGCAGGTATCGACATCGGCGTCGCGACGTGCTATGAGGTGGCCTTCGACCGATCGTTCGAGGACGCTATGCGCGCGGGCGCTCAACTGCTGACGGTGCCGACGAACAACGCGACCTTCGGCGACACCGAGATGACATATCAGCAGCTGGCCATGTCCCGCGTTCGCGCCGTCGAGCACGGCAGAGCGCTGGTCGTCGCGGCCACGTCGGGGGTCAGCGCCATCATCGCCGCCGACGGCAGCGTGCGGCAGGAATCGGCGTTGTTCGTGCCCGCCGCTCTGGTCGCGGAGCTGCCGTTGCGCAGCGACGCCACACTCGCAACACGAATCGGCCCTGCACCGGAGCGGATTTTCGTTATCCTGACGGCTGCCGCCGCACTGGCCGGGGTCCGCATGCGCCGATCCGCGCGCCCCGACGGTGAAGTCGTCGGCGACCGATAGATCCAGCCGGACGAGCTTTTACCGAACACGCGGTATGTTCTTGCCCCTACCGCCCCGAAAGCGAAGGTGCGTAATCAAGTTGCGCGCTGTTCGCCAGGCAATGGACGCGATCGGCGGAGTATCATCGAACAGTCTGGTCAGGACCCGTTTTGCTTCGGTTCGACCTAGTTGAGTCGCAATGTTTGCGGAAATGTAACCAACCAAAGTGGCCTTCTGCCAAGGACGTTGGATGTGAAACAAATCCAAAACGTCGGCAATCCGGCTGATGCGACGCTCCGAATCATAGGGCGTGGATCACGTCCTGCGGCTGGCGCGCGTGCGCTTGCTGGGACGGTGCTCGGGGAGTTGCGTCAACAGCGGCAGAACGGAGTGATTGATGAGTTCATTGGCCACGGATCGCGTCGACCAATGTTCATCCGGCGAATTCTCGGCCCAACCGTTTGCTCTGTCACCCGCGCAGACAGCTCTCTGGTACGCGCAGCGAATTCGCCCCGACGTACCGCTCACGATCTCCCAGTACGTCGAGATACGCGGTGACCTGGACGAGGGGAGGCTGCTGTACGCGATCGAGCGTTTCGGCGCCGAGACCCAGGTGGGTCAAGTCCGCCTCGTGGAAATAGATGGCACTCCGTATCAGATCGTGGACCCGGAGCACCGGCCCGGGTGGGAGCGCATCGATCTGCGCGGCGAGCCAGACCCGTACGCCGCGGCGCTGCGCTGGATGCACGAGCACACCAGTGCGCCGATCGATCTGGAAGGCGACCCGCTGACCTCCAACGCGGTGCTGCGGATCGGGGACTCCCACTACATCTGGTATTCGTTCGCCCACCACATCGTCATCGACGGCTACGGTGCGATGAACGCGCTCACCCGTACCGCGGAGATCTACACCGCGCTGGAGAACCGGACCGAGCCGGTCGCCTCGCGGGCGACGCCGCTGGCGGAGATCTACGCCGACGAGGCGCGCTACCACGATTCCAGCCGTTTCCAGAGCGACCGCGAGTACTGGCTCGGGCAGCTGTCGGGCGTGGGGGAGCCGGTGAGCCTCGGCGGCGCCCGGCTCGGCGCGGCCACCCACGACGCGGGCCGCAGGCTGGCCACCGCGGTGCTCGACGACGAGCGCCACGCCGCGATCGAGGCGGCGACCAGCGCGTGGAACACCACCGACGCGGCGATGTTCGTCGCGGCGATGGCTGCCTACGTGCGTTCGGTGACGGGCAACGCCGACGTGGTGCTGAGCCTGCCGGTCTCGGCGCGCACCACGGTGTCGCTGCGCCGCTCGGCGGGCGTGATCTCCAACGTCGTGCCGATCCGGCTGCGGATCGATGCGGCGACCACGATCGGCGACCTGGTGAAGGCGGCCGAGCTGCAGATCACCGGCGCCTTGCGGCATCAGCGCTACCGGCACGACGACATCCGGCGCGACAGCGGCTACTCGCGCGACGCGCGCGGCTTCTTCGGCCCGATGGTCAACCTGATGCTGTTCCACGACGAGCTGCGTTTCGGCAGCCTGGTCGGGTCGATGCACGTGCTGGCCACCGGCCCCGTCGAGGACCTCTCGGTCAACGTCTACAACGGCGCAGGCGGCCGCCTGCACGTCGACTTCGAGGCCAATCCCCGCCTCTACGGCGAGGCCGAAGTGAGCGTGCACCACGCGCGCTATCTGGACTTCCTCGGCCGCTTCCTGGCCGCCGACCCCACGGCGCCCGCCGAGTCGCTCGGCGCGATCACCCATGCCGAGCGCGAACAGGTGCTGCACGGGTGGAACGCCACCGCGGCGCCCCGGCAGGAGGGGACCCTGGCGGGCCTCTTCGCCGAACGCGCCGCGTCCGATCCGGACGCGATCGCGCTCGAGTTCGGCGAGGAGTCGCTGACCTACGCCGAGCTCGACGCCCGCGCCAACCGCCTGGCCAGGCTGTTGATCGCGCGCGGCGCCGGACCCGATACGACGGTCGGCCTGTGCCTGCGCCGCAGCCTCGACCTGGTGGTCGGCATGTACGCGATCGTGCAGGCGGGCGCGGCGTACCTGCCGCTGGACACCGAGCACCCGGCCGAGCGGATCGCGCAGATCGTGCGTCAGGCCGAGCCGTTGTGCGTGCTCACGGCGAGCCGCGACGACGTGGAACTGCCCACGTCGGTCACCAGGCTGGACGTCGACACCGCCTCGGTAGCCGAATTCGACGACGCGCCGATCACCGACGCCGACCGCACGGCCGGACTGCGCCCTGACCACCTCGCCTACGTCATCTTCACCTCCGGATCGACCGGAAAGCCCAAGGGTGTCGGCGTCAGCCATGCCGCCATCGTCAACCGGCTGCGCTGGATGCAGCACGAGTATCCGCTCGGCCGCGACGACGCGGTGCTGCAGAAGACCCCGGCCACCTTCGACGTCTCGGTGTGGGAGTTCTTCTGGCCCCTACAGGTCGGTGCGCGCTTGGTGATCGCCGCCCCCGACGGGCACCGCGACCCGGGGTACCTCGCCCGGATCATCGCCGAGAAGCACGTCACCACGGCGCATTTCGTGCCGTCGATGCTATCGGTCTTCGTCGCCGAGGCCGATCTGAGCGGCTGCGCGGGCCTGCACCGGGTCTTCTGCAGCGGCGAGGCGCTGCCCGCCGCCGCGGTGCGGGAGTTCTACGCGGCCCTGCCCGCCGCCGAACTGCACAACCTGTACGGCCCGACCGAAGCGGCCGTCGACGTCACCTACTGGGCATGCCCGCCCGACGCCACCGCCGTGCCGATCGGCTCGCCGGTGTGGAACACCCGAACCTACGTGCTGGACGACCGGTTGCAACCCGTCCCGCCCGGCGTGGTCGGCGAACTCTACCTCGCCGGGGTCCAGCTGGCCCGCGGCTACCTGAGACAGCCGCGGCTGACCGCGGACCGGTTCGTCGCCGACCCCTTCGCTGCCGGCGCGCGGATGTACCGCACCGGCGACCTGGCACGCTGGCAGATCGGCCGCTCCGGCGCCGAGCCCGGCGTGCTGGAGTACCTCGGCCGCAGCGATTTCCAGGTCAAGATCCGTGGCTTGCGCATCGAGCTCGGCGAGATCGAGGCCGCCTTGCTCGAGGACTCCAGGGTGGCCCGCGCGGTGTGCGTCGCGCACACCGGACGCACCGGCGACGAACTGGTCGCCTACGTGGTCGCGGCGAAGCAGGACGACGACGATGCCCCGCTGGACACGGCCGCGCTGCTGACCGGACTGCGCCGCACGCTGCCCGGGTACATGGTGCCCTCCGCGCTGATGGAACTCGACGAGCTGCCGCTGAGCGCCAACGGCAAGATCGACCGCAAGGCGCTGCCCGCGCCCACCCCCGGCGCGCGACAGATCCGGCCGATCGCCGAACCCCGCACCGAAGTCGAACGAGTGCTCGCGGGCATCTTCGCCGAGGTGCTCGACACCGAGGTCGGCATCGAGGACAACTTCTTCGATCTCGGCGGTAACTCGCTCATCGCCGCACGGGCGGTGTCCAGGATCAACGCCGCGCTCGGCACCGCGCTGACCATCAGGGACCTGTTCGAGTCCGCGACCATCGAGGCGCTCACCCGCCGGTTCGCCACGCAGCCAACCGATGTCTCCTCGCCGCGGCTGACGCCGGCCGAACGACCGGAGCACATCCCGTTGTCGCAGGCGCAGCAGCGGCTGTGGATCCTGAACCGGTTCTCCGAACACGCCGCCGCGTACAACATGCCGCTCGCGGTGGAGGTGGAGGGCCCACTGGACGTGGCCGCGTTGCGGGCGGGCCTGGTGGACGTCATCGAACGGCACGAAAGCCTGCGCACCACCTTCCCGGAGTCGCCGGAGGGTCCCTACCAGCTGATCCATCCGGCCGACGCGATCCCGCTGACGCTCGACCCGATCGATGTCTCCGCCGCCGACGTGGCGGACCTGGCGGCCGAATACGCCGGGTACGGCTTCGATCTGCGCAGCCAGGCCCCGATCCGGGTGGCGCTCTACCGCACCGGCCCGCAGCGGCACGTCTTCCTCGTCGTGCTGCATCACATCTGCGGTGACGGCTGGTCCATCACGCCGCTGGCCAAGGACCTGATGACGGCGGTGGCCGCGCGCGCGAACGGCGTGGAGCCGCAGTGGACGCAACTGCCCGTTCAGTACGCCGACTTCGCCCTCTGGCAGCGCGAATTGCTCGGCGACGAGTCCGATCCGTCCAGCGCGCTCAGCCGTCAGCTCACCCACTGGCGCGCGGCGCTGGCCGGGCTTCCCGAGCAACTCGATCTGCCGCTGGACCGTCCGCGCCCGCTGCGCAGGTCGACCGTCGGCGGCCGGGTCGAGTTCACCATTCCGGCCGAGATCCGCCGCTCGGCCATCGAGCTCGCGGCCAGCCGCGGCGTGAGCATGTTCATGGTGTTGCACGCGGCGCTGGCGACCCTGCTGTCGCGGTTGTGCGCCAGCGGTGACATCGCCATCGGCACCCCGATCGCGGGCCGCTCCGATCCGGCGCTCGACGATCTGGTCGGCATGTTCGTCAACACCCTCGTCCTGCGCACCGCGGTCGACCCGGCGGCCGGGTTCGACCGGATGCTCGACGTGGTGCGCGAGACCGACCTCAACGCCTTCGCCAACGCCGACGTTCCCTTCGAGCGGCTGGTCGAGGTGGTCAACCCGGAGCGTTCTCCGTCGCGGCACCCGCTGTTCCAGGTGATGCTGTCCTACGACCACGCGCCGGATCTGCGGATCGAGCTTCCCGGCGTCCGCGCCGCGGTGCTGCCGATCGCGTCCGACGTCGCCAAGTTCGACCTGCAGTTGGTCGTCCACGACGACTCGGGCGACGGACCGCTGTCGGCCGAATTCGGCTACACCACAGATGTTTTCGATCAGACCACGGTGCAATCGTTCGCCCGCAGGTTCGTCGCGGTGCTCGCGGGCGGCGTGGCCGCGCCCGAACTGCCGGTCGGCGACCTGCCGATCCTGGACCGCAGGGAGACCGAGAAACTGGTGCCCATCGCGGGCGCGCCCGCCGAGCCGTCGACCACCCTGGCCGGCTTGCTGTCCGGCACCGCGCGCAGGCTGCCGGACGCGGTTGCGGTCCGCTACCTCGGCGCCGCCACCACCTACCGTGAACTCGACGAGCGATCGAACGCGCTGGCGCGCGTCCTCATCGAGCACGGCGCCGGTCCCGAGACGGTCGTCGCGATCGCGCTGCCGCGCGGGCTGGACGCGATCACCGCGGTGTGGTCGGTCGCCAAGACCGGCGCGGCCTACGTGCCGATCGATCCGAACTACCCGGCGGAGCGGATCGCGCACATGATCGGGGACTCCGGCGCGATACTCGGCCTCACCGATCCCGAATCCCTCGCCGCCATGCCCGCTGTGCCCGCGACGCGGGGCAAGCACCGCAAGACCCAGGTCGACTGGCTGGTCATCGGCTCGGGCGAACTCACCGCGGAACTGGCAGGCCGGTCGACGGACCCGATCACCGACGACGAGCGGCACCACCCGATGCGGGTGAGCCACCCGGCGTACCTCATCTACACCTCCGGGTCCACCGGCACGCCGAAGGCGGTCGTGGTGACCCATGCCGGCATCGCCTCCCTGGCCAGTGAGCAGAACTACCTGTTCGGTATCTCGGACGCGGCGCGCACGCTGCACTTCTCCTCGCCCAGCTTCGACGCGTCGGTGCTCGAGCTGCTGCTCGGCTTCGCCGCTGGCGCCACGATGGTGATCGCTCCGCCGGGCATGTACGGCGGGGCCGAGCTGGCGGCGCTGCTGCGCGAGGAGCGGGTCACCCACGCCTTCGTGACACCGGCGGCGCTGGCGACCGTACCGAACGAGGGGCTCGACGAGCTGGAGACGGTCATCGTCGGCGGCGACGCCTGCTCGGAGGAACTCGTCGAGACCTGGACCGCCGGGCACCGCATGCACAATATGTACGGCCCGTCCGAGGCCACCGTCGCGGCGACCGCCAGCGGGCCGATGCGGCCGGGCGGTCCGGTGCCGCTCGGCTCGCCGGTGCGCGGCATGCGGCTGTTCGTGCTGGACAACCGCCTGCATCCGGTGCCGCCGGGCACGCCGGGCGAGTTGTATGTCTCCGGTCCCGGCGTCGCCCGCGGCTACCACGGCCGGTTCGGTCTGACCGCGGCGCGGTTCGTGCCCAACCCGCACGGCAGGCGCGGCGAGCGGATGTACCGCACCGGCGACTTGGTCGTCATGGAGCGGACCGGACAGCTGCGGTTCCTCGGGCGCGCGGACGATCAGATCAAGATCCGCGGCTTCCGGATCGAACTGCGCGAGATCGACAACGTGCTGCGCTCGCATCCCGGCGTCCGCTTCGCCCTCACCGTGGTGCACACCGACGAACAGGGCCAGGTGCGGCTGGCGTCGTACGTGACGGCGGACCGTCCGGTCGAGGCGCGGGCCGTGCTGGAGACCGCGCGCCAGCGGCTGCCCGGCTACATGGTGCCCGCATCGGTGGCGGTGCTCGACGAGCTGCCGGTGACGCCCGCGGGCAAGCTGGATCGAAAAGCGTTGCCGGAGCCGGCATTCGCAGCCGCGGGGACATCGCGCCCGCCGAGCACCCCGCTGGAACTCGGCGTGGCGGGTGTGTTCGGCGGGGTGCTCGGCCGCCCGGTGACCGGAGCCGAGGACAGCTTCTTCGATCTCGGCGGCAACTCGCTGCTGGCCACCCGCCTCGCCGCCGCGCTGCACGCGGAGTTCGGGGTGGAGCTGCCGGTGCGATCGATCTTCGAGGCGCCGACGGTCGCCGCGGTCGCCGAACAACTGGATCGAACGCCCCGGACGCAGCGGCCTGCGCTGGCGGTGCGGACGCCGCGTCCGGGACGTATTCCATTGTCGCTGCCGCAGCAGCGTTTGTGGTTCATCAACCGATTCGCGCCCGAATCGAGCGCATACAACATCGCTTTCGTGATCCGGGTGGCAGGCGATCTGGACGTCCCGGCGCTGCGCGAGGCGATCACCGACGTGGTGCGGCGGCACGAAGTGCTGCGCACCGTCTTCCCGGAGGACGCCGAAGGCGCACAGCAGGTGGTGCTTCCGGTCGAGCGGGCGGTGCCGGAGGTGGCGGTCACCGACATCGACGACTCCGGCGCGAAGGCCGCGCTGGACGCGTTGGCGCACAGCGGTTTCGATCTGACCAGGCAACCGCCCCTGCGGCTGTCGCTGCTACGCACCGCGCCCGAGCGCTACCTGCTCGGGGTCGTGCTGCACCACATCGCCGCCGACGGCTGGTCGCTCGGTCCGCTGACCAGGGACTTGGCCGCCGCGTATGCGGCGAGGCACGAGGGCGCGGCGCCGTCCTGGACGCCGCTTCCGGTGCAGTACGCCGATTTCGGGCTCTGGCAGCGTGCCTGCCTCGGCTCGGAGAACGATCCCGACAGCGCGGCGGCGACCCAACTGGAGTACTGGCGCACCGCGCTGGCCGACATCCCCGACCAGTTGCCGCTGCCCTACGACCGGCCGCGGCCCGACGAACCGACACAGCAGGCCGGGACGGTGCGTTTCACCGTGCCGGAGCAGGTGCGCCGCGGGCTCGACGCGCTGGCCCGCGAGCGCGGCGTCAGCAAGTTCATGGTGCTGCGTTCGGCGTTCGCGGTGCTGTTGCGCTGCGTCACCGGCGGACGCGACATCGTGATCGGCACCCCGGTGGCCGGGCGTACCGACACCAAGCTCGACGAACTGGTTGGCATGTTCGTGAACACGCTGGTGCTGCGCTCCGACGTCGACCCGGACCGCGGCTTCACCGACCTGCTGCGCGCCGACCGGGACACCGAGCTGGCCGCGCTGGCGCACGCCGACATCCCGTTCGAGCGCATCGTGGACGAACTGGGCGCCGAGGCCCGCTCCACCGGCCGTCATCCGCTGTTCCAGGTGGCGCTGAGCCTGCAGGACGGCCCGGTGCCCGCCCTGGAGCTGCCCGGCCTCGCGTTGCGCGCGGAGCCGTTGGACATCGCGCTGGCGAAGTTCGATCTGGAGTTGCGGGTCGCCGACGACACCGCTGCCCCGGGACCTGACGCCGGCGCGGACAGCGTCTACGAATTCGTCTACGCGGCAGAGCTTTTCGACGCTACGACCATCGAGACGCTGGCGGACCGGTTCCTGCGCGTGCTCTCCGCCGTCACCGCGGACCCGCGCGTGCTCATCCGCGACATCGACGTGCGTACCGACCACGAGCGCCGCACACTCGCCCCGGCGCGCGGGCGGCATGCGGCCGAGCCGCGCACGCTGGCCGCGTACTTCACCGCCACCAGCCGACGGTTCCCGCACAACACGGCGCTGTGCGCGGGGACGACCGCACTGACCTACGCCGAACTCGACCGGCGTTCCAACCGCTTGGCCCGCGCGCTCATCGCGCGCGGACTCGGCCCGGGAACCCGGGTGGCGCTCGGGCTCACCCGCTCGATCGATTCGGTGGTGGCGCTGCTGGCGGCCGCGAAATCCGGCGCGACGTTCGTCCCGGTCGACCCGAAGTACCCGGCCGAGCGCATCCGCCACATGCTCGCCGACTCCGGTTGCGCGACCGGCGTCACGGTCACCGCGCACATCGAGCAGCTGCGCACGGGCGCTCCGGCCGACCGTGACATCGAGTGGCTGCTGCTGGACCGGCCCGAATTCGCCGCCGAACTCGACGGCCACGACGACGCGCCGATCCACGACCGCGAGCGCACGCGCGCCATCCAGGTGGCGGACCTGGCCTACCTGGTCTACACCTCCGGATCGACCGGAACGCCCAAGGGCGTCGCGGTGACCCACAGCGGCCTGTCCAATCTGGCTGACGAGGTCCGCGACCGCATCGGCGTCGACGAGCATTCCCGCACATTGCATTTCGCGACGCCGAGTTTCGACGCGGCGATCCTGGATCTGCTCATCGCGCTGGGCGCGGGCGCGGCGATGGTGATCTGCCCGACCGACATCTACGGCGGCGACGAGCTGGCCGCGCTGCTGGAACGCGAGCGGGTCTCGCACGGCTTCATGACCCCGGCCGCGCTGGCCACGATCGACCACAAACGCTGGCCGCTGCCGCACATGCGCGCGCTCATGGTCGGCGGCGAGGCGGTCGCGCCGGATCTGGTGGCGCGCTGGGCGCCGGGACGGGTGCTGTGCGACGTGTACGGGCCCACCGAGACCACGGTGGTCATCACGATCTCCGGTCCGATGCGCGCCGGTGCGCCGATCACCATCGGCAGCCTGGTGCGCGGGGCCAGGGCGTTGGTGCTCGACGAGCGGTTGCGCCCGGTGCCGGTCGGCGTTCCCGGCGAGCTGTATCTCGCCGGCCACGGCTTGGCGCGCGGGTACTTCGACCGGTTCGGGCTCACCGCGACCCGCTTCGTGGCCGATCCGTGTGGCCCGGCCGGCGCCAGGATGTACCGGACCGGTGACGTGGTGCGCTGGAACGCATCCGGCGAGCTGGTCTACCTCGGGCGCACCGACCACCAGGTGAAGCTGCGCGGTTTCCGGGTCGAGCTCGGCGAGATCACCGGCGTGCTCGGCGAACATCCGTCGGTGCGCTTCGCGCACACCGAGGTGCGCCGCATCGCGGGCGCCGACCGGATCGTCGCGTTCGTGCAGCCCGCCGACCGGACGGCCGGAGTGGACACCGATGCGGTGCGCGCCTTCGTCGCCCGCAGGCTGCCCGCGCACATGGTGCCCTCCGGCATCACCGTGCTGGACACCATCCCGCTGACCCCGGTCGGCAAACTGGACGTCGCCGCGCTGCCCGAACCGCGGCTGCACGCCGAGCAGGGCGGCCGTGCGCCGCGGACCGACGCGGAGCGCTTGGTGGCGTCGGTGATCGGTGAGCTGATCGGGGCCGACGGCGTCCGCGCCGACGACAGTTTCTTCGACATCGGCGGCAACTCGCTGCTGGCAACCCAGCTCGTCGCGCGGCTGGCCGCGGCGACGAACGTGCGCCTCGCCGTGCGCACCGTGTTCGCCACGCCGACCGTCGCCGAGCTGGCCGAGCTGCTGGAGGCGGGCGCGGCCTCCGACGCCGACCGCCCCGCGCTGGTGCGCAGGCAGCGTCCGGAGCGGATCCCGCTGTCGGCCGCCCAGCGGCGGCTGTGGTTCCTCAACCGGTTCAACGCCGGATCCCGCGACGGACAGTCGGCGGGCGCCTACAACGTCCCGCTCGTGCTGCGCATGTCCGGCCGCCTCGACGTCGAAGCGCTCGTCTCCGCCCTGCACGCGGTACAGGCCAGGCACGAGACCCTGCGCACGGTGTTCCCCGAGACCGACGGCGCGCCGGCGCAGGTCGTGCTCGACCCGGCCGAGGCGGCCGTCTCGCTGTCGCGGATGACGGCGCGCCCGCACGAGGTCGAGTCCGCCGTACGACGTTTCGCCGCACCGGGGTTCGATCTGGCCACCACCGTGCCGATCCGCGCGGCGCTGATCTCGGTGCCGGACGCGCAGACCCCGGAGCATGTGCTCGTCGTCGTGGTGCATCACATCGCGATGGACGGCTGGTCGCTCGAGCCGATGGCCGCGGACGTCGCCGTCGCCTATCGCGCGGCCTGCGGCGGCGGCCCGGCGCAGTGGGCGGAGCTCGAGGTCCAATACGCCGACTACACCCTGTGGCAGCAGGAGGTGCTCGGCAGCGAGGACGATCCGGACTCGGCGGTGAGCAGGCAGCTGGAGTACTGGCGGCACACCCTCGACGGCATCCCCGAGTTGCTGACCGTGCCCGCCGACCGGCCGCGTCCGCCGGCTCCGTCCTACCGGGGCGGCACCGTGGAATGCGCGGTGGACCCGGTCACCCACCGCGAGCTGCAGATGATCGCGGGCAGCAACAACGTCAGCCTGTTCATGGTCCTGCACGCCGCGCTGGCGGTGCTGCTGCACCGGATGACCGCCACCGACGACATCACCGTCGGCACCCCGATCGCGGGCCGCGGCCATCCCGCGCTGGACCGTCTGGTCGGCATGTTCGTCAACACGCTCGTGCTGCGCACGCGGATCGACCCCGGCGCCAGGTTCACCGACCTGCTGCACGCGGTGCGCGAAACCGACCTGGACGCCTTCGCCAACGCCGACCTGCCGTTCGAACGCCTGGTGGAGGTGCTCAACCCGGCCAGGTCGCAGTCGCACCATCCGATGTTCCAGGTGATGCTCTCGGTCCGCAACGAACCGGTCGGCGGCCTGGACCTGCCCGGCCTGCACATCGAGGCGGCCGACATCGACGCCGGGATCGCCAAGTTCGATCTCCAGTTCACCCTGACCGAAACGCAGACGCCGCAACGGCATCCGGCCGGCATCACGGTGGCGGTGAACTACGCGATGGACCTGTTCGACGAGCCGACCGCGCAGCGGCTCGGCAAGCGCCTGACCCGCTTGCTCGCCGCGATCGCCGCGAACCCCACCACCGCGGTGGGCGATCTGGAACTGCTCGATCCCGCCGAATGGTCGGGGCTGGCTCCGGTGCGCGGAGGCAAACCGGATCGGCCGATCACCTTCCCGGAAGTGTTCGAGCAGGCGGCGAGCGTCGACCGGGCCGGCGTCGCCCTGGTCGCCGACGGCACCGAGGTCACCTACGATGCCCTCGATCGCTGGACCAACCGGCTGGCGCGCGTGCTCATCGCCCGTGGCGTCGGCCCGGAAACGCTGGTGGCGCTCGGCATCCCGCGATCGATCGAGTCGGTGGCGACGGTACTCGCGGTGGCCAAGGCCGGAGCGGCGTTCGTGCCGGTCGACCCGCTGTACCCGCGGCAGCGCATCGCGCACATGCTGTCGGATTCCGGTGCGGCACTGGGCATCACGCTGGCGGACTACCGCGGCGAGCTGCCCGAGGACACGGAGTGGATCGTGCTGGACGACCCGGAGTTCCGCGGTCTGGTGCTCGACGCGCCGGACGTGCCGATCGCCGACGCGGAGCGTCTCGCTCCGCTGCGGATCGACAACCCCGCGTACGTGATCTACACCTCCGGCTCCACCGGCACGCCGAAGGGCGTGATGGTCACCCACGGCGGATTGTCGAACTTCGCCGCCGAGACCGCCCACCGGTTCGACGTCCAGCCCGGCTGCCGGGTGCTGCATTTCGCCACGCCGAGCTTCGACGCCGCGATGCTCGATCTGCTGCTGTCCCTCGGCGGCGCGGCGACTCTGGTGATCACGCCGAGCGGCGTGGTCGGCGGCGACGAACTGCGGCAGGTCTTCGCCGCGGAGGGAATCACCCACGCGTTCATCACCACCTCCGCGCTCGGCACGGTCGACCCCAAGGGCCTGCCCGAGCTGCAGCACGTGCTGGTCGGCGGTGAGGCGTTGCCGCCTGACCTGGTGACCCGGTGGGCGCCCGGCCGCAATCTGTACAACGTCTACGGTCCGACCGAGACCACCATCGTCACGGTGATCTCGCAGCCGATGTCGCCCGGCGAGCCGATCACCATCGGCGGACCAATCCGCGGCGTCAACGCGGCGATCCTCGACGCGCGGCTGCATCCGGCTCCGCTGGGGGTGACCGGCGAACTGCACCTGTCCGGTGACGCGCTGGCCCGCGGTTACCTGAACCGTCCCGGCCTGACCGCTCAGCGGTTCGTCGCCAACCCGTTCGGCAAACCGGGGGAGCGGATGTACCGCACCGGCGATCTGGTGCGCTGGTGGTCCGGTTCGCGCGAGCAGGGTTCGCCGGTGGACGCCGCGCCGGAAATCCAATACGTCGGCCGCACCGACCATCAGGTCAAGATCCGCGGTTTCCGTATCGAACTCGGTGAGATCGACGCCGCGCTCGCCCGCCACGGCGGGGTGGCGTTCTCCCTCACCATCGGGCATCGCACCCCGGCCGGCGCGACGGCGTTGGTGTCGTATGTGAAGGCGCGGGACGGAGTGTCGCTCACCGCGGCCGAGCTGACCGGGCACGTGGCCGGGCTGGTGCCGAATTACATGGTGCCGCAATCGATCATGCTGCTCGACGAGGTCCCGCTGAGCCCGGTGGGCAAGCTGGACCGGGCGAAGCTGCCGGAACCGGTGTTCACCGCGGGCGAGGGTTATCGGGCTCCGTCCACCCCGACGGAGGAGGCGCTGTGCGCGGCCTTCGCCGAGGTGCTCGGCGTGGAGTCGGTCGGCGTGGACGACGGCTTCTTCGAACTCGGCGGAAACTCGCTGCTGGCCACGAAGGTCGTCGCGCACGTACGGGAGAAAGGCATCGACCTGCCGGTGCAGTTGATGTTCGGCGCCGCGACGCCCGCTGCCATCGCGGCGCGCCTGGACGGCTCGGGCGCGACCTCGGGCGCGGCGGTGGCCGCGATGCTGGCGCCGGTGCTGCCGATCCGGCCGGGCGCCGCTGCCGGCCGGGCGCCGCTGTTCTGCGTGCATCCGGCGATCGGTCTGGCGTGGTGCTACTCCGGGTTGCTTGCGCACCTTCCGGCGGATCGTCCGGTGTACGGGTTGCAGGCGCCGCACGTGGCGGGGCAGGAAAGCTACACGTCGATCGACGAGGCCGCGAGCCGCTATGTGGCCGAGATCAAGGAGATTCAGCCGGAAGGTCCCTACCACTTGCTCGGCTGGTCGCTCGGCGGACTCATCGCGCAGGAGATGGCGGTGCAGCTGCAAGAGGCGGGCGATGAGGTCGCCCTGCTGTCGATGATGGACAGCTACCGGCTGTCGGACGACCTGCTCGACCAGGCGACACCGAGCGTCGCGGAGATCGTCGGCGAGTTCGGCAGCGCCGAACTCGCCGCGCAGATCGATCCCGGCATGAGCCTGCGGGAGGCGGCCGAACTGCTGCGCGCCCGGTCCGGACCGTTCGCGGCGCTGACCGTCGAGCATCTGGAGCGCCTCTACGCGGGCTACGAGAACGGCACCGTGCTCGCGCACACCTTCCGGCCCCGCCCGTTCGACGGTGACCTGCTGTTCTTCAGCGCGGGCGACGATCCGGTCAACCGGGCCGATCCCGACCGCAGCGCCGACGCGTGGGAGCCGTACGTCACCGGCGCCGTTCACGACCACGAGTTGCGCTGCGCGCACTCCGCGATGACCACCCCGGAGGCGCTGGCGGTGATCGGGCCGGTGCTGCGGAGGTGGCTGGAGACGAAGGAGACGCACAGGTGAGCTTCGCGGTGGAAGTGACCGGCCTGGTCAAGAGCTACGGCCGGGTCCGCGTGCTGGACGATGTCGATCTACGGATTCCCGCCGGCACCGTGATGGGGCTGCTCGGCCCGAACGGCGCGGGCAAGACGACGACCGTGCGGATCGTCACCACGCTGCTGAAGCCGTCCGCCGGGTCGGTGCGGGTGGCGGGCGTCGACGTGCTGCGCGATCCCGCGGCGGCGCGCAAACGGATCGGCCTGTCCGGCCAGTACGCTGCCGTCGACGCGAACCTGTCCGGGTACGAGAACCTGCGCATGGTGGCCCGGTTGTACGGGATGTCCCAGCGCCAGGCGACCGCGCGCGCCACCGAACTGCTCGGCGCCCTCGGGCTCGACCACGCCGCGCATCGCAGAGCGGGAACCTACTCCGGCGGCATGGCCCGGCGGCTGGATCTCGCGGGGGCGCTGGTCGCCCGGC
The DNA here is from genome assembly GCF_053586955.1 of Nocardia sp. NPDC003726. NCBI lineage: Bacteria > Bacillati > Actinomycetota > Actinomycetes > Mycobacteriales > Nocardiaceae > Nocardia > Nocardia sp. NPDC003726. Next base: position 19,886 of record NZ_JBSFNF010000027.1, read on the forward strand.
CCGCCGTGGTCGTGCTGGACGAGCCGACCACCGGCTTGGACCCGCGCGGCAGGCTGGACATGTGGCGGGTGATCGGCGACCTCGTCGACGACGGAACCACCGTCCTGCTCACCACGCAGTATCTGGAAGAGGCCGACCTGCTGGCCGACCGCATCACCGTCATCGATCACGGGCGGGTCATCGCGCGCGGCTCGGCCGACGAACTGAAGACCTCGATCGGCGGCGACCGGCTCACCGTCACCCTCGCCGCCGGACAAGCCGCCGCGCCGGCGCTGGCCGTGCTGGCACAGGTGGGCGTCGGCGAGCCCGTCCACGAGGCGGGCACCGACGAGGTGTCGGTGGTGGTCGGCGACGGTTCGCGCACGATGGTGGAGGCGCTGCGCAGGCTCGATGACGCGGGCGTCTGCGTGGTCGACGCGAACGTGCACCGGCCGAGCCTCGACGATGTATTCCTTTCCCTCACCGGCAAGCCGGGCGGCGCGCACGTCACGGAACCGGAGACCGACGACGTACAAGAGGAGATCATGTCGTGAGCACGGCAATCGCCGGGGAGGCCGCCCCGAAGGCGGAGCCGAAGCCGGAAAAGGCCGCGGCGCATCGGGATACCGCTCCACGGCTGCGGTTGTTCCGGGACAGCGCCATCGTCGCGCACCGCAATCTGCTCACCATCCTGCGCGTGCCGACGCTGCTGGTGACGGCCACGATCCAACCGCTGATGTTCGTGTTCCTGTTCGCCTACATCTTCGGCGCGTCGCTGGGCGGCGGCCAGTACCGGGAATTCCTGCTCGCGGGCATCTTCACCCAGACGGTGGCGTTCAACGCCGCGTTCACCACGGTCGGCCTGGCGGGGGATCTGCAGAAGGGCATCATCGACCGGATGCGGGCGCTGCCGATGTCGCGGCTGGCCGTGCTGATGGGCCGCACGCTGTCGGACCTGGTGGTCAACATCCTCAGCCTGGCGGTGATGGTCGGGTGCGGGTACATCGTGGGCTGGCGCATCCACGGCAGCGTCTCCGACGCCGTGCTGGCGTTCGCGGTGATCCTGCTGTTCGCGTTCGCGATGTCCTGGGTGGGCGCGCTGACCGGCCTGATGTCGCCGACCGTCGAGGTGGCGCAGAGCGCCGGGTTGATCTGGCTTTTCCCGCTGACGTTCATCTCCTCGGCGTTCATCTCCGCCGAGACTCTGCCCGGCCCGCTGCGCACCATCGCGGAGTGGAATCCGATCACCGCGGTGTCGGCGGCGGGACGCAAATTGTTCGACAACGACTCGCCGCCCACCTTCGTCCCGCCCAGCGGATGGGCCGCCGATCACTGCGTCGAATACGCGGCGGCTTGCTCGGTGGCGATCCTCGTGGTGGCCGTGCCGCTGGCGCTGCTGCGCTACCGGAAGGTGGCCAGTCACTGACCCGCGCGCCCACGCGCACAGCGAACGGCCGCCGCATCCGGACGATGCGGCGGCCGTTTCGGTATTCGCGAACCGTCAGGCGCGGCGGCGGGTCTTGAGCAGCTCCAAGCGCTCCTTGAGCAGCTCCTCGAGCTCCTCCTTGCTGCGGCGTTCCAACAGCATGTCCCAGTGCGTGCGCGGCGGCTTGACCTTCTTGGTCTCCTGGGTGGTGCCTTCGACCAGCACCCCCTCCTGGCCGTTGCGGCACAGCCAGGTCGGCGGGATCTCGGCGTCGTCGGCGAAGGGGACGTCGAATTCCTCGCCGTTGTCGGTCCGGTACCGGGCGATCCGACGCGGAGCCAGGTCGTGGTCGCGATCGGTCTCGTAGCTCACCGCTCCGAGCCGACTGCCTCGGAGTACGCGATCTGCCATGGTGTGCCTCTCCCTGTGTGCTCGAGTCTTCGTGCGCTGCGACCGTGTCCGCGCGAGTGCGCGCAGCACCCGCCGGACCTGATGTACAACGATCGGGCCTGCGCCAATAGTTCCCGACGCGGCCGCGGTGAACCGTTCCATTGTAGTGCCAGCGTCGCATCGGCCCCGTCGCACCCGACGGCGGGTGATTCGCCGGGGGCGCTGAGCGGATCAGGAGTGGCGAGCGATTAGTGTTCTGCGTCATGTCGCGCCGCTTGTCCTGCCAGTGGTGTGGGCGGGAGATCGTGGAATCGGAGGCCGGCCGCCGTCGCCGGTACTGCCGCCAGTCCTGTCGCCAACGCGCCTACGAACACCGCAACAGCTTGAAGGGGACGGGAATTCCCGACGACGCGGTCGTGCTCAGCGCCCACGAGGCCGCCGACCTGGCCGATCGCTGGTTCGCCGCCCGCTGCGCCGCCGAGGACGTCGCCACCGCGATCGCGGAGGGGGCCACGCCCGATGAGCTGGCGGCGCTCGGCAAGACGCTGGTCGCGCTCACCCGTGACGCGGAACGTCTGCGCTGACCGGCTCCGGCGTGGTCTCGGGTGTTGCGCCGCGGTGGCGTAGATACACCGCGCCGAGCAGCACGACGACGGTCGCCACAAGTCCGGAGGCGGCGTACCAGGTGGCCGGGTCGGGATGGACCAGCGACTGGCCGCGCATCGCCTGCCAGAAGACCAGCGCCAGCAGGCCGGCGTAGCCCGCCGCCAGCACAGCGACGACGGCCGCGCGAGCGCGTTGCGGGCGCAGCCAGCGGTACCGCGGCGCGAGCCGGGCGAGTGCGATGGCCGCCAGCAGCAGGACCTGGATGCCGTGCAGCCCGACGAAGTGCGGCACGCGCAGGTCGCCGCCGATGGTGCTCCAGTGCGTGATCGGCATGCCGCCCATGGCGTCGCGCGGAGCGAGATCGCCGGAGTCGGGCGCGACCGTGTGCCCGGCGGCCAATTCGACGACTCGTCCGGCGCTGTCGCGGACGAGCTGCTTGCCGGTGAATCCCATCAGGTAGCCCAGCGCCATACCCACCACGGCCAGCGCCAGACCGGCATGGACGGCGCGTGCGGTCGGGCGGTCCGCCAATCGCTGCCAGGACAGGATCAGCACGATGAGCAGGTTGGCCAGGAACAGGCCGGGCACGCCGGAGGCGAAGACCACCTGCCCGATCGAGTTCACCGGGTCGGTCTCGGTGTTGAAGTGGCTGAACGTGCCGCGCGCGGCTTGCAGCACGATGAATCCCACATCGACGAATCCGGTCACCGCGAACACCGTGCCCAGCCACCAGGTGACCCGGCTTCCCTTGTGCGGCAACGACAACAGCCACGCCAGGGTGAGGCTGTAGACAGTGAACGCCAGGCCGAATTTCATCGGCTTGAGCCAGACGGATTCGCCGAGCAGCGTGCGGTCGTCGAGCAGCATCGCCGGGAGGGAGAACAGGACGAGCGCGGTCATCGCGGCGACCGTGCCGAGCAGTGGTCGATGCAGCCGCCCGCGCGTCGCCGTCCGCGTGCTCGCACGCGACCGCGACCCGCCTGCGGGTGCGGCGACGAAATGTGTTGTGGACATGGAGCGAACGTAGGAATCGCGGACCCCGGTGGACGTCCCGCCGGGGCGCTATTCGCGTCTAGTACCCCGGTACCGGGGGGCCACCCGCGGGCGGTACCGCGGACCCGCATGTCCTCGCTTACGGCTGTGCCTTGGCGCGCCACGAAGCTGGTCCGGCGGAGGCCTCATAGGGATTGGATCCCGCGGCGGGATCGCGGGCGTCGCGCTCGATCCCGTTGCGCCGATCGGGCAGATGAAGCGGGCCGCGAACGCGTCGTTGCGTTCGCGGCCCGTAGCGGGCGACGGCGCTGTCGCCGGGTTCGTCCGCGAGCCCTCGTGTCCCGCGAGCCGGATCGGGGTCAGTCCTCCGGGGCGTACCCGACGTCGATGCCGCGTCCGGCCAGCCAGGGGTGCGGATCGATCGGGGTGCCGTCGGCCAGATGGACTTCGTAGTGCAGGTGCGGCCCGGTGGAATAGCCGCGGTTGCCCACCGTCGCGATGACGTCGCCCGCGCGGACCGGCTGGCCCACGGTGGCGAGGATGTCGTTCACGTGGCCGTAGACGCCGACGGTGCCGTCGTCCTGCTGGACCCGCACCCACAGGCCGAAGCCCGAGGCGGGACCGGCCTCGATCACGACGCCGTCGGTGACGGCGGCGATCGGCGCCCCGAGCGGATCGCCGAAATCCAGGCCGGCGTGCATCGCGCCCCAGCGCGTGCCGAAATTCGAGGTCAGTACGCCGGCGGCGGGCCGGACGGTCTTCGGGCGGGCGAAGTCCTGCGCGATGCGGTTGAGGTCCCAGGGCACAGGCGCCGGGGCGGCCTGCGGAGCCGGGCTCTGCGGTGGGGTGAAGACGGCGAATCGAGCCATGCCCTCGGCGGGGCGGATTTCACCCGAGGCGATCTTCCCCGCCACGAGGCGGGCGGAGTCGGTGTCCTCGTCCTGCTGCGCCGCGGCGAGCACGCCGAAGGACGCGGTGACGACCGCGGAGGCGACGACGACGCGGGCGGTGACGCCGTCGCGGCGCAACCGTGTCGCGGCGCGACGGATCGGTAACGGAAAGGTCACGGGCATGCGTCGAACGTACGGCAGCCGCCGCAGGCGTCCGCAATCCTGTGGCAACCATCACCGGGTGCAAAAGCCCAGCTCGATCATTGCGAAGAGGTGAAGAATCCTGCGCGATTCCTATGCGAGCTGGGACGACGAAGACTTGGCGGCGGTTGACCCGGGGAGTGCTGGATGCGCACACTGTGTGAGTGGCGACTAATGGAGTTCGTGCCCTCACGGCGCTGGCGGACCCCACCCGTCGCGCGATCTTCGAGGCCCTGCCGCAGGCCGCTCGCTCGGTCGGCGACTTGGCGGAGGAACTCGGTGTGACCAGTTCGGCGGTCTCGCAGCATCTGCGTGTGCTGCGCGAGGCGCGCTTGGTGATGATGCGGCCGGAGGGCAATCGCAGGTTGTATTCCCTCGACCCACGCGGCCTCGCCGACGTCCGCGACTACCTCGAACAGTTCTGGCCGAGCGCGATCGCCGCCTATTCCGCGGCGTTGCAGACCGCCGCGACAGCGAACGCGTGACCGCGGCGGTGTGCCCGCGTCCGTCTTCGGCGGCGGTCGGTGGCGGTCATCCCACCCGGCGATAGGCCGTCTTGGGACGGTCGGTACCCGTGCTGGGCCAATTGCGCTTGCTCAGCTGCTTGTCGACGGCGGTGATCACCTCGGCGACGTCGATCTGCAACAGGCCGGGGTCGGGGGCGGCGGCGTCGGCGTCGCCGACATGGCCGGCCCACAGCACGGCATGCCGGCCGAGCAGGTGCGCGGGCGGACCGGCCAACTGCGGCGGCGTCGGGCCGAACAGCAGGACGGTCCGGGTGCCGAACGCCGTGGCCAAGTGGGCCACGCCGGTGTCTCCGCAGATCACGAGGGCGGCCTCGGCGACGGTGGCGGACAGATCGATGAGGGTCTGCTGTCCGGCAAGCACCCGGCCGGCGGGCAGGCCCGCTCGTGCGGCGACGCCGAGCGCGAGTTGGCGTTCGTACTCGTCGCCGGTGAGCACCACCTCGCGTCCCAGGGCGAGCAGGTGCCGGATGACGGCGGCGAACCGGTCGGGCGGCCAGCGGCGCGCCGGTGCGCCCGCGCCGACGTGCACGACCACGCAGTCGCGGCGGCTGGTCGTCGACACCGGCGGAACCAGTCCCAGGTTGCGGCGATCCGCGCCGATGCCGTCGTACTCCAGCAGATGACACCAGCGGTCCACCTGGTGGGTGTCCGGCTCCCACGCCGGGCCGGACAACTCGGGAAACGCGGGGTTGCGGAAAGTGAGTATGCGCTCGGCCCCTGTCTTGGACAGGGCGACGATGCTCTCGGCGCCTGCGCCGTGCAGGTTGACCGCCAACTCGGGCGCGGGCGCGTCCCAACGGAGGCTGCCCGGATCGGGAGTGGGCAGCAGAGTGTCGACCGAGGCGATCAGATCGACGATCGGCTTGAGTCGCAGCGGCGCCGCCAAGACGATGCGATCGTGGGGTTTGGCTCGGCGCAGCGCACGAAGAGCCGGGATCGCGGTGAGTAGATCACCCAGCCCACGCGCCTGCAACACGAGCAGAACCGCCACCCTCTTCTCCTAGCCACCCGAGTCTCACCGAACCCCGACCCACCCGTTCAGCCCAGGGGCGCCGACGAAGAGTCACTAACGAATAACTACCCGGCCGTTCGGATGGCGAAACGTGAACGTGGGACAACGTCGTGACGTCGAAGGAAACCCTGGGCGCACGCTGTCCAGCAAATATGCAGGGAACATATGCATTGCAGCTATAACATCAGGGAATGACGACCGACAGTGTGGTAGAGGGTCCACTGAAGTCGCTTGCCCGCCGTGCGTGGCAAACGATCCTGCTCACCGGCGTCCTCGCGGTGATCCTCGGCATCCTGATCCTGGCCTGGCCCGACATCACGCTGGCGGTGGCGGGCATCATCTTCGGGGTCTACCTGGTGGTCACCGGCTTCCTGCAGCTGCTCGCGGCCTTCGGCGCGCCGGTCGGCACCGGCCTGCGCGTGCTGTCGTTCATCATCGGCGTGCTGTCCATCGTGGTCGGCGTCTTCTGCTTCCGCGACGAACTCGCCTCGTTGCTGCTGCTGGGGTTGTGGATCGGCATCGGCTGGCTGTTCCGCGGGATCGCGCTGCTGGTGGCCGCGATCTCCGAACCGGAACTGCCGGGGCGCTGGTGGCAGGTGCTCTTCGGCCTCGTCACCGCGGTCGCCGGTGTCGTGCTCATCGTCTGGCCGGTGCGGTCGGTGGCCACGTTGGCCGTCTTGGCCGGGGTGTGGCTGATCATCGTCGGCATCATGGAGATCATCGTGGCGTTCGGTGTGCGCAGGGAGATCGCCTGACCAGCACGGTTCCCTCCGGCTGGAACTCGTGACAGAATCACAGGCGCATTTTCACCAGACGTCGGCTTCGGGGTTGGTCGACATCGAAAAGAACTGGAGGCACGAATGATTCGTACTGCTGGGTTTGTCGGTGCGCTCGCCCTGGCGGGGGCCGCGGCCATGCTGTCGGCGGGGACGGCGCAGGCCGCGGTCGGCACGCTGTCGATCAACGGCGAACTGCACGCGGATCCGGTGGGCTGCCTGAACACCGACGGTACCTTCTACACCACGTTCCAGATCACCGTCGTCAACAGCACCGATCGTGCCGTCACGCTGTACTCCGGAAGGGACTGCACCGGTTCGGTGGTCGGCGAGCTGCCCGTGGAGAAGATCGGCTACCTGCCCAAGGGCGGCAGCGTCTCGGTCAGCTGAGCCGACCGTAGCGATCGCGGCCGAGGCGTCGCGTCACCCATCGCACGAGTTTCGTCGGTGTGGTGCGCGATCGCCTCGGCCGTTTCCGTGCTCGCCTCGCCCGCCCTGCCGTTTCACCCGCCGACGTCGGTGGGGATCCGTTCCGATGCCGACACGGTGTCGCGTGCCCACGCCGCGTGCGGCCGGGCGTAGCGCCCGCCGCACCGCAGCGGCTCGGCATGGCTGCCGTCCTCGACGATCCGGCCCTCGTGGAACAGCAGCACCCGATCGGCGGTCTCGGCCGTGTGTATCCGATGCGCGATCGTCGGGGTGGTGCGGCCGCGGGTGAGGCGGGCCAGGGCGTGCTGCATCCGTGCGTCGGTGCCCGCGTCGCAACGCCGCGCAAGATGATCGTCACGATGCGCAGCAGCGAGACCGCCAGCACGAAGGCCGCTCCGGCCGCGGGGAAACGGCCCTCGGCGAAGCTCGCGACCACCATGTGCTCCGTACTCCATCCACGGCTGTCGCGGCGAGCGCCATGCAGCAGGCGTTCACCAGGCCGGAGGCGACCGCGGCGGCCCGGCGCCCGCCCGCACCCGCGCAGCATGATCGCCAGCCCGCTGCACAGGGTGCGGGGGTCCTGCCCGGCCTCGCTGTCCGCGGCCGCGGCGAGCAGTGCGCCCTTTCCGTAGCTCATGACCCCGGACACCGAGATGTCCGGGTTGTTCCCGTCGCCACCACGATTCCAACCGCCTGCACGCTCTAAAAAAGGGGGCCTTGGAACGCGCCCCGCAGCAATGGACTCGATCAGTGTGATCGGAACACGGCGGCACTACGGCCGCGAACGCCCGGGGCGACCGCGATGGGCGCTACCGCGCAGGTGAACTCGTTTCCAGTGAGCGGGCCGGACGCCGGGTGTCCTGTGTGCGCGGCCAGTCATTCGGGCTCGCCGCGGTGGACTCCGAGGTCGCCGCCGGCGGAACCGGCGGCACGCCGGCCGCGCGGCGGCGTCCCCGCGGATCCCATGCCATCGCCGACGCGGCCGCGCCCAGCAGAACGATCACGATCATGGTCACAACACACCAGACCAACATGGTCCTTGCCTCCCTGGCAAAACCATCCGGTTGACAGACTGCGTCGGCTTACCAAGGCGGACAGTTGTTTTCGAGTCGCCGACAGTATCCACCGACCGGAAGGCGGGCGCGAGTCCTCGGCGCGGGGCCGGGCATCCCGGTCTTGTCCGAAACCCGCTACCGATGCTGTCGCGGCCGGTGTACCAGCGCGAACACCGCCGGCTCCGGTGACAGGGGTTCCGGTGCTGCGATCGGAGGAGACGGGGATCACGGTCACGCCGCGGCCATACGGGTGTGGGTGCCGTCTCAGTCCGGCCGACTGCCGTTGCTTCGTCGCGCGCGGCGGCCGGCTGGGCCGCGCCGCGCTGTTTGTCTCGTTTGCGCCCGGGTAGCACGGTGGGGACGGAGGTCAACCCACAGCGAAAGGGCTGGTTCGGCGATGTCCAATTCCACATCCGGCGCGACAACGGATCGGCGGTCTCCGCTCCAGGTCGCCGCCATGGCGGTCGGGGCGACGTTCCTGCTGGTCGGCATCCTGGGGTTCATTCCAGGGATCACGACCGACTACGGCGAACTCGAGTGGGCGGGTCATCACTCCCAGGCCCAGTTGCTCGGTCTGTTCGGCGTTTCGGTGCTGCACAACGTGGTTCACCTGGCTTTCGGCATCGCCGGGGTGCTGGCCGCGCGCACCGCTGCGTCGGCGCGTGCGTTCCTGCTCGGCGGCGGTGTGCTGTATCTCGTGTTGTGGCTGTACGGACTGGTCGTGAACCCCGACAGCGACGCCAACTTCGTGCCGCTCGATACGGCTGACAATTGGCTGCACTTCGTACTCGGCGCGGGCATGATCGCCCTCGGTGTGGTCTTGGCGCGGCGGCCCGTGACCCAGGCGCCGGGAGCGGGCAGGCAGACCGGAATCCTGGAGTAGCCGACGCGCCACATCGGGGCCCATCCGAGTGCTGGCTACCGAAAGTTGCTGCGCGTCAAAGGTTCTCGGAGACGACCAGCTCCGCCGGGTGCCGCCGGGTCGCCGACGGTACGCTCGGTTCGGGCGACGCCGGAAAGCTGGTTGCCGAACGCCGAAGATGTTGACATCGACTGCTGTTGACAACATATGATGTCAATAACTTGCTCAGCCCGCAATCCGCGCCGTGACCGCGCGAGCTTGTGGGAGTGCAGGCGCTTCGACCACGTTGGCAACGATCGCGGCAAGGGAGTACCGATGAGGGCCAAACCACCCGCGCTGGGATATCTCCGCAAGGACGTCTCTGGTGTGTCCCAGGATTGGGACGAAGCGCAGATGCGGAGTTTGGCCAAGCGACTGGGTTACGAGCTGTGTAAGACGGTGACCTTCGGCGCCGGTACCGACGCACCGGTGGATCGCCTCGTCGACGTCGTCCGCACCTTCGGCGTCGACGCGGTGATCGCGCCGGGGCTGCACCACTTCGGCAACGCGGTACCGGCGGGACTCGTCGAGGTCTGCGACCTGATCACCGTGACGCCTCAGCAGACGTACTCCCGTTCGGCGCTGTCGCGGATCTGGGCCTGAATCGGCCCCCCGGACGAAGTCCGGCGCGGTTCAGCGCTGACGCCAGCCCAGCGGACCCGGCAGGTCCACACTGTTCTTCTTGGTTCGGGAGTTCCACGACCAGGGGCCGATTTTGATGCTCCACGACGACAGCCCCGATTGGGTGAAGTTGAGTTTCAGCGGCCCGAACGATTTGCGCTGACGGTATCTGATTGGCATGAGCAGCCTCCCTGACTCGACCCCAGGATAACGGATCCGGTTATCCCACAGGGTTTTCGCTGGTCGGCGCACCCTTGGCCGGCATCCCGACAGGATTCGTGCCGTCGAGCGGGCGGCCCGGAAACGATGGGCGATCTACCGCTGACGTGCGCTCTACTGATGCCATGGACGGCACTGGAAGCCCTTGGGAGAATACGACGCACGACTGGGCGAGCACCGTGGACCTCGCTCATCTGGAACGGATTCGCCGCGAGCCGGAAGCGATGGCTCCCGGCGGTATCCGTCACCTGATCCTCGAAGTCGTCGCGTACGCGGCGGACGAAGCCGCATGTGGGAACGGCGGACGGTGCGTCGTGGTCTTGCACACCGATGGTTCGGTGTCGGTCTCCGACGATGGAAGAGGCACCGACACCCGCATCGACGCCAGCGGACGCCACGTCAAGAAGCCGATCATGGCGACGAAAGATCTGCGGTTCTTCGACTTCCCTGACGCGGAACGCCTGCCCGACGGTCATCCGCGCCGTGGCATGTCCGTCGTCGCGGCGCTGAGCCGATGGCTCGTGCATACCAATCGCAGGCGGCACGGAGCTTGGACGCAACGCTATGAGAACGGCGTCCCGGTCACCGATCTGCTGCCGGTCGCCGCGGACGGCACGACCGGTACGACGGTCCACTTCCGGCCGGGCCACGGCTCGCACGCGGCGGCCGAGCCGACGGTGGACGAGTTGGTCCGGCTGACGTCGTCGTGGCGACAGTTGTCGGTCGAGGTGATCCGCGCCGGTGAATTGTCGCAGTAAGCCTTGACGGTCCCCGGCTTCGCATCGCCACGTTCACCGCACGAAGGCCCGTGTCAGCTGTCCGGGACCTCCACCCAGCCGATGACCGAATACACGCCACCGCCCGGCACGCGACAGCGGGACGCGAGTTGTGCCCGGCAGGAGGCTGACACGGCGTCGGCCGGGGCCGGTGCGGATAGGCTGGCGGCATGTCGGACTCGGTGGTTTCCAGCGGTTTGTCGGTAGCGCTCGTGCTGGGGGGAGGTGGTCCGGTCGGCCTGTCGTGGTTGGCCGGACTGGCGACCGGACTGCGGGACAACGGCATCGACTTGGCCCGGGCCGACCGATTCGTGGGGACCTCGGCGGGGGCGGTGGTCGGCGCGGTCCTGGCCGATGGCGGTGATCCGGCGCGATTGCTGCGGCCGCCGTCCACGTCGGCGGCGCCGGTGCGGGCGGATCCGGCGCGCATGGCGGAGATCTTCGCCGTACTGCGCGCTCCGGGACAGGACCCGGCCCAGGCGCGCCGCCGGGCCGGGGAGCTGGCCTTGGCCGCGCAGGTCGGTGCTCCGGACGAGCATATCGCGCGCATCGGTGGGCTGGCCGGTGTAACGCGATGGCCCGCGCGCGATCTCGTCGTCACCGCGATCGACATCACCACCGGCGAATTGCGGGCATGGACCAGGGACGGCGCGGCGTCGTTGCCCGCGGCGCTGGCGTCGAGCACGGCGGTGCCGGGAGTCTTCCCGCCGATTCCGATCGACGGCAGCCACTACATCGACGGCGGCTTGCGCTCGCCGGTCAACGCGGACCTGGCCGCAGGCGCGGACGTCGTGGTGATCCTCGAACCGCTGGCGCACATGTTCCCGCGTGTTCCGAGCGATCGCGAACTCGGCTCGGCCACAGAGGTTTCCATTGTCCCCGACGACGAGGCCGTCGCCGTGATCGGACTCGACGTGTTCGACTCCGCGGCGCTGGCTCCCGCCCATGCGGCGGGCGTGCGCCAGGCGGCCGAGGCGGCGTCGCGACTGAAGGACGTCTGGCCGAACGGCTGACCGCTCACCGCCGTACTCCCTCGAGCGATGTCCTCGTCGCGCTCGACGTATTCGCCGTAGCAGCCGAAGCCCTCGGCGACCTTGTCGCGAAGCGCCGTTCCGGCTCGTGGTGAGCGCCGAGCCCCTGCGTCTGCACGGCTGCGCCGATTCGTGCTCGACGCTCCCCGCGCTGATCGGCTGCTGGTGCCCGCTCGTGCTCCCAGCGGCGAAGTCGTCATCGTGGCGGTCGAACCCGGCGTTCCCGGGGCGACCGTCACCGCGCGGCCGGTGGTCGACGCGACGCGCGATCTCGGGCGGGTCGGGGCCGGTGGCGTTGTGGCGTTTCCACGGCGACGGCGGGCGCGCACTCCGGCGGCAGTGCGACCGGCCCGCGATCGCGACGGCCTGCGACAGTCTGGGGCTCAGCAGGGCCATGCCGGCGGCCACCGTCGGCTACGCCGGGGTGCGCGAACAGTTCGTCCGTCCGATCGGCTCCTGCCAGGCCGTCAAGCGCGCCTGCGCGGACCTGCTGGTGCGGATTGCGGTGGCCGGGCAGTTGGTGGCGGCCGCGGTGCGAGCCGAGGTCGCGTCCGGTCCGGACGCGGGCGGCGCGGCATCGAGGGCCAAGGCGTTCACCCCCGAGACGGCGGTGCGGGTGGCGGGGAAGGCCATGCAGTTGCACGGCCGCATGGTTACATGTGGGAGAGCGGGATCGACGCCTATCGCAAGCGAGCCACGCTCGATCGGGGTCATGTTCGGCACGCCCGCCGAACACCGGAGACGACTGGCCCGGCGATTCGCCCCGGCATAGCGAGCGCGGGGCGGATCGCCGGTCGGCGGCTTGGAGCCGACCGGGAACAAGCGGTCAGTCGTCCGGAGTCTCGGTGAAGCGCTGCAGATACAGCGGCTCGCCCAGTTTCTCCACCAGATCGAGTTCGGTTTCCAGGTAGTCGACGTGCTGCTCTTCGTCCTCGAGGATGTGCTCGAAGATGCGAGCGGAGGTCACGTCGCCGCGCGAACGCATCAGCTCGATGCCACGGCGCAGCCGTTCGACCGCTTCCAGCTCGATCTGCAGATCGGCCCGCAGTTGCTCGGGCACGCTCTGCCCGATGCGCAGGGGGTTGAGCTTCTGATAGTTCGGCAGGCCCTCCAGGAAGAGGATCCGGTCGGTGAGCAGCTCGGCATGTTTCATCTCGTCGATTGACTCGTGCCGAGTGTGCCGGGCCAGCTTGGTAAAGCCCCAGTTCTCCTGCATCTTGGCGTGCAGGAAGTACTGATTGATCGCCGTGAGTTCGGCCGTCAGCTGCTCGTTGAGCAGCGCAACGATGTCCTTGTCGCCGTCCATAGCAGCGATCGTGGCACAAAATGCGCGCAGCGGCGGGCAGACCGCCTGGTGTGTCGGCTCAGGCGGCCGATGGCTGCGCTCCCGCGGAGGCCCGTGCGCGGCCGATCACCTCGGCCAGTCGCGTCGTGCAGCTGCCGCAACCCGGCTTCCATCCGCAGGCGTTCTTCACCTGGCGGATGCTGTCGGCGCCCGCCGAAACGCAGGTATGCACGTCACCTTCGGACACCGCGTTACAAATACAGACGTACATGAAGCCTCACAGCCAGGTCACCTTATCGCTGAGGTTAGCCTCGACTAACGAGGTAAGCCTCCCCTAATGTATAGCAGCTCGCTCCGGCGGTGTGAAGCCCGCGGCCCGCGCGAGCTCCGCTAGGGGGCGAGCCGCCGTACGGCCAGCTGCCGCGGCTCGCTCGACTCGATCTCGGCGCTGCCGGTGAGCGCGATGTCCTCTTCGGTGCGCAGCAGCACGTGCCGCGGCGCCTTGTAGCCGGCCAGCCGCTCGCGCAGGAAAGCGCAGTTCCGCGCCATCCACCGTCGCGCCCGGCCGCGGCGCCACGCACGAGACCACGGCTTCGCCGAGCGTCTCGTGCGGCACGCCGACGGTGCGCGCGACCTTGACGCCGGGGAACCGGAGCAGCCCCGCGCTGGACGGGCCGGTGATGCGAACCCGGTTGCCGACGAGGACGTGGCCGGCGGTTACGTGCTCGCCTGCATCCATGGCGTTCGGCCGCGGCGATCTCGGGCAGCGGGCCCGCTTCCAGCGGATCGCGGTCCCCTGCGGCTGCGGGCCGCCGGTTATCGGCCGTTCTCGACCTGGTTGAACGGGACGTCGCGATCGGCGGCGAACTCCCTGGGCATGCCGAGCACGCGCTCACTGATGACGTTGCGCGCCATCTCGGTGCTGCCGCCGGCCAGGCTCCACGCCGACCGGAACAGGTAATCGAGGCCCACCCTGGTCGTGTCGGCGGCGTCGCCCGGGCTGTGGGTGGCCGCGGTGGACCCGGCGATGCGTACCGCCATATCCGTTTGCAGCCAGGCGTTCTCCGCGGTGAACAACCGGGTGATGGCTCCGGCGGAGGGCGGCAGGTCACCGCTCGCGATGGCCAGCGAGACGTGCGCGATGAGCTGGTCGCGCACCACGTTCATGGCCCGCGCCTCGCCGATGTCCTCCCTGGTGCGCGGGTCGGCGCAGCGCCCGGTGGCGCGAGCCAGTTCGAGCAGCCGGTCGGCCTCGCCGCCCAGGTGCGGGCGCGCGCCGCTGGTGTACGGCGACGTGCCGCCCAGCGCGGCGCGCTCGTGGTGCAGCAGCAGGGACGCGGCGTCCCAGCCGCCGTCCACCCGGCCGAGCACCGCCTCCTCGGGCAGCGCGACGTCGTCGAAGAATTCCTGGCAGAACTCGGTCGAGCCGGTCACCTGTTTGATCCGCCGCACGGTGACGCCTTCGGCGCGCACCGGCACCAGGAACATCGTGAGCCCGCGGTGCTTGGCGACCTCCCAGTTGGTGCGGGCCAGGCACAGCCCGTAGTCGGCGGCGTAGGCGCCGGAGCTCCAGATCTTCGATCCGTTGAGGATCCACCGGTCGCCGTCGCGCTCGGCGCGGGTGGTGAGTCCGGCCAGATCCGACCCGCCGCGCGGCTCGGACAGGAACTGCGCCAGGATCTCTTCGCCGCGCAGCACGGCGGGCAGGTGCGCGCGCTTCTGCTGCTCGGTGCCGAGATCGAGCAGGCTCGCCGCGCAGATGGCCAGCGTCGGCACGTTCAGCAGCAGTGGCATCTCGTAGGGCAGCGATTCCTCGGTGAACGCCCGCTGGTGGGCCGGGGTGAGGCCGAGTCCGCCGTAGTCGGCCGGGAAGCAGATTCCGGCGAAGCCGCCCTCGTGCAGCATCCGTTGCAGCTGCCGGGCGCGGTCCCACGCCTCCTCGGTGTCGGACTTGTGGTCCGCGGCGGGGGCCGGGGGCAGGTTGCCCCGCAACCAGGTCCGCGCGCGGGCGCGGAAGTCCTCGACGGGCTCCAGATCCGTGGTCATAACGCGGTCCTTCCTGGCGGGCTCGATCCGGTTCACGCGGCTGCCGTGTCGAGCAGATCGGTGATGTGGCGCCGGTGCTCCTCTGGCGTGCCGTACATGGCGCGGCCGAGGGTGATCCGGCGTAGGTACAGATGCAGGTCGTGCTCCCAGGTGACGCCGATGCCGCCGTGCAGCTGTACGCAGTCCTGGGCGATCACCGGGGCTTTCGCTCCCACATACGATTTCGCGATGCTGATCGCCTCGCCCGCGCAGGCCGGGTCGTCGTCCCACGCCGCCGCGGCGGCGGTCGCGGTGGCTCGGCACGCTTCCAGCCAGGTCTTGTTGTCGGCCATCCGGTGCTTGAGCGCCTGGTAGGAGGCCAGCTGCCTGCCGAAGGTGTAGCGATCGAACAACCAGGACAAGGTCGCGGCGAGCGCGGCGTCGGCGGCGCCGACCAGCTCGGCGGCGGTCAGCACGGCCGCGGTGCGCGCCTGCGCTCGCAGCGCGGCCACGGCGGCGCCGCCGGTGTGCGCCACGGCGTCCGCCGATACCGCGACATTCTCGAACGTCACGTGCGCGGTGCGGCGGACCAGGTCCAGGGTCCAGGCCGGGGTGACGGTCACGCCGGGGGCGTCGGCGCGCACCAGCAGCTGCACCGGGCCGTCGGCGCTCTGGGCGGTCACCAGGAACAGATCCGCCTGGTCGCCCGCTTCCACGCGGTCCTTGACGCCGTTGAGCCGGTATCCGTCGCCCTGGGGTTCGGCGCTGGTCCTGAGGGCCTGTCCGGGGGACAGGACGGTGAAGTCCCGGCCGGGTTCGTAGACCGCCCACGTCACGATCGTTTCGCCAGCGGCGACGGCGGTGACGACCTCGCCGAGAGGGCGTGCGTCCGAGGCCAGTCCCGCCAGGACGGCATTCGTCGTGATGAACGGGCCGGGCGCGCAGGCGCGGCCCAGCTCTTCGGCCACCGCGGCGAGTTCGGTCATCGGCCTTCCGGAAACGGTTCCGCCGCCGAGGCTTTCGGGAACCAGCATGGCCGTCCAGCCCAATTCCGCCGCGCGCCGCCACCAGGTCCGATCGAATCCCGTCCCCGCTTCGCCGAGCGCGCGCACGGTGCTCACCGGGACGGTGTCCGCCAGGAATTCGCGGGTGGTCGACTGGAACAACCGCTGATCCGCGGTGGGGTCGTTGGTCATGATGCCTGTCCTTGGTTGACGCGCCGCCCTGTTTGTGGAAATCTCATACTCACAGATGAGAGGAATATTCTCAATCACGGAAGTCACCCGGCGAACTCGGCCCATGAGCGGCCTCCGCCGGGGTGTCGAAGGGACCCTCGAGTGGTGAAAAACTTCCAGGAGCTGGACTTCTTCCTCGGGCAGGAGCTCGTCGCCGATCCGTATCCGTACTTCGACGCGCTGCGCGAGCAGTGCCCGGTGACGCGCGAGAAGCACCACGACGTGATGATGGTGACCGGCTACGACGAGGCGCTCGAGGTCTACAACGACGTCGAACGGTTCTCCTCCTGCATCTCCGTCACCGGCCCGTTCCCCGGCTTCCCGGTGCCCCTGGCCGGGGCGGAGGATGTCGACGCCCTCATCGCCGAGCACCGGGACAAGCTGCCGATGAGCGACCAGCTGCCCACGCTCGACCCTCCGGTGCACACCGATCACCGCGCACTGCTCATGCGGTTGATCACGCCGAAACGCCTCAAGGAGAACGAGGAGGCGATGTGGGCCATCGCCGACCGGATGCTGGACCGGTACCTGGCCAAGGGCAAGGGCGACTGCATGCGGGAATTCGCCGGCCCCTTCACGCTGTACGTGATCGCCGACCTGCTCGGAGTCCCCGACGACGATCAAGAGGAGTTTCTGCACGCCTTGCAACGCGATCCGCACCGCGAGGGCGCGAGTGTCGGCAGCACCGACGGGGAGGGCATGTCGCACAACCCCATCGAATTCCTCTACGCCAAATTCTCCGAGTACGTCGAGGACCGCAGGAAGAACCCGCGCGGTGACGTGCTGACCAGCATGGCGACCGCGACCTTCCCCGACGGGCGCGAACCCGAGGTCCTCGATGTGGTCCGGGTGGCGGCGAACCTCTTCTCGGCGGGCCAGGAGACGACCGTCCGGCTGCTCAGTTCGGCGCTGAAGATCCTGGCCGAGCGCCAGGACATCCAGCGGGATCTGCGCGAGGACCGCGGCCGCGTCCAGCACTTCATCGAGGAGTGCCTGCGGATGGAGAGCCCGGTCAAGGGCGACTTCCGGCTGGCCAAGGTCGCCACCGAGGTCGGCGGCACCCAGGTGCCCGCGGGCGCCGTCCTTATGGTGGTCAACGGCGCGGCGAATCGCGACCCGCGCCGGTTCGAGGATCCGACCACGTTCGCGGTGGGACGCTCGAACGCGCGCTCGCACTTGGCATTCGGGCGCGGGGTGCACACCTGCCCCGGCGCGCCGCTCGCGCGGGCCGAAGCCAGGGTGGCCATCGAGCGGCTGCTCGAGCGCACCACCGGATTCCGGATAGACGAGAGCGTGCACGGCCCCGAGGGCGCGCGCGACTACCGCTACCTGCCCACGTTCATCCTGCGCGGACTCACCGCCCTGCACTTGGAGTTCGACGTGGCCGAGGGTGGGGCGCGATGAAGGTCGGCGTCGACGCGGATCGTTGCCGGGGCCACGGCGTCTGTCTCGGCCTGTGCCCCGAAGTGTTCTCCTTGACCGACGACGGCTACGCCGAAGCCGTCGTCACCGAGGTGCCCGGTCACCTCGAGGCGCAGGTGCGCGAGGCGGTGCAGTCCTGCCCCGAGAGCGCGATCGTCATCGAGTGAGCGACAGGGCGGGCACCGGGATCACCGCCGCGAGCGGGTCGAATCGGACGTCCTGGTGCCGCGACCGCTCCACCTAGGATGCGCGAGTCTTCTGCACGCGGGTGTTGCCGGTGCCGAGGGCGGTGCCGTCGGAACCGGTCGGGGCGATTTCCGGCACGGGGATGCCGTGTTCGTCCACGAGGATGGAATGCGCCTCGCCGGGGTCGAAGGCGTGGCGCTCTCCCCACTGCCGCAGCGTGAGGACGACGGGGAAGAGGTCGCGGCCCGCATCGGTGAGCACGTACTCCTGGCGGCGGCCCGACGGTGCGGTGCGCTGAGTGAGGACCCCGTGAGCGGTGAGCTTGCGCAGCCGGTCGGTGAGGATATTGCGCGCGATGCCGGTGCGTCGCTGGAACTCGGTGAACGATCGTGCCCCGTCCATCGCGTCGCGGATGACGAGAAAACTCCACCGGTCGCCGACCAGGTCGAGGGTGCGGGCGACGGGGCAGTCCGGGTCGGTCCAGTCGGGGTTCGCGGTGCGCGGCATGACACCTCCCAATGAGTTGCAGATTGAAACCATTATGTCGTACCGTCCAATTGGTTGCAATATGCTACTGATTGGGAGCGTGATGAACGGGTGGCGGCGGTTGCTGCTGGCGGTGGTGTGCGGTGTCGCGGTGGCGACCATCTATGCGGCACAGCCGATTCTGGAGCCGATGGGACGTGATCTCGGTGTGACGGCCGAACGCGCGGGGTGGATCGTCGCCGCCGCTCAGGTCGGCTATCTGGTGGGCCTGGTGCTGCTGGTGCCGCTCGGCGATGTGGTGTCCGACAGGCGCCGGCTCATCGCAGCGCACCTGGCGCTCACCGCGGTGGGCATGATCCTGACGGCCTCGGCGCAGGCCACCTGGGTGGCGTTCGCCGGGCTCGCGGCGACCGGATTGTTCGCGGTGGTGGTACAGACCACGGTGGCCTACGCCGCATCGGTGTCCCCGCCCGCCGAACGCGGACGGAGCATCGGAGTTGTGACCTCGGGCGTCATGATCGGCATCCTGGGCGCGCGGATCGTCACCGGCATGGTCGCGCAGATCGGGGGCTGGCGGAGTGTGTATGCGGCCTGCGCGGGCCTGGCGCTCGGGCTCGCGGCCTTGGTCCTGCTCGTCCTGCCGCCGGAGCAACGACCCGGCCGGCCGTCGGGGTATCGGCGGGCCCTCGTCGCACTCGGCGGCCTGTTCGGGCAGCGCCACTTCCTGACGCGCGGGCTCATCGCGTTCTTCCTGTTCGCCTCGTTCGCGACCCTGTGGAACGGGCTGTCGCTCGCGCTGGCGGGCGCGCCGTGGCAGCTGAGCGAAAGCCGGATCGGGCTGTTCGGACTCGCCGGACTCGCCGGCGCGCTCGGCGCAGCCCGGGCTGGACGGTGGGCCGACGCCGGGCATGCGGCCCCGGTCACCGGGCTCGCGCTCACCCTGCTCATCCTGTCGTGGTCGGCGATCGCGCAGCTGCCGAGGTCACTGTGGCTGCTCGCCATCGGCATCGTGGTTCTCGACTTCGCGGTCCAAGCCGTGCACGTCAGCAACCAGAACCTGCTCACCGCAGCGCAGCCCGACCGCGTCAGCGGCGTTGTCGGCGGCTACATGGTCTTCTACTCGCTCGGCTCCGCCGTCGGCGCGGCCGCGACCACCGCCGTCTGCACTGCCGACGGCTGGGTCGGCTCCTGTCTGCTCGGAGCCGGATTCGCGTCGTGCGCCTTGACGGTCTGGGCGCTCGGCGAGCGGCTACCGCTCGAACGCGCGACTATTCGAGCCGGGAAGTCGGGCGCGCACCAGGCGCGGGCCGCAATGGACTGACCGCGCTGGACGGGCTTTACGCGCCGCGTATCGGACGGTCAACTCCGCTCGGCCGGATGAATGCCCGCATCGATGGCGGCGTCCAGGATCCCCAGATCAGCGCCCAGTTCGGCGACCAGCGCGCGGGCCACCGTCACGTCCTTGCGGAGGAATTCGCTCACCGAAGCGCGGAAGACCTCGACCGCTCCCTTCCCGGCCACGCTGGTGACGGCGCGACCGCTGCTGCTGGCGTGCGGCAGGGCCGCCAGCAAGGTGGCCTCGTCCACTCCGAGTTGGTTTCCCAGCCGCACCGCGTCGGCGACCAATCCGATCTGCGCGGCGAACAGGGCGTTGTTGACGAGTTTCACCCGCTGGCCCGCGCCGAGTGGCCCTACGTGCAGGACGGGATCGGCATATGCCCGTAAGACGACTTGTGCGCGCTCGGCCGCCTCGTCGGCGCCGCCGAGGAGGACGGTGAGCCGGCCCGCGGCGATGTCGTGCGGTCCGCCGCTCACCGGCGCGTCCACCACCCCGACATCAGGGGACGCCGCCGCGATAGCGGCCACCGTCGCGGGACTCCCGGTGGTGTGCACGATCAGCACGGCCCCGCGGCGCACGGCGCGCAGCAGCGGGCCGCCCAGGCACACTTCGCGCACCTGGTCATCGGTGAGCACGCAGACCACGACGGCTTCCGCGTCATGGGCGGCCGCGGTGACGGTTTCGACGGCTCGCGCTCCGGTCTCGGCGATCGCCGCCCGCGCCGCCGCCGAGCGCCCCACCGCGCGGACGGTGTGACCCGCCCACACCAAGCGCTGGATCATCGGGCGGCCCATCCGCCCCGCGCCCACGAATCCGATGCGCAAGCCCGGTCCTTTCAGCGCTGCCGATTCATCAAGGCGAGCGTCGCGTCGGCCGCGCCGAGCACGACCCCGGGAGCGATCCCGGCCGCCTCGGCCAATCTCGCCACCAAGCCGACGTCTTTGCGGAGCAGATCACCGGCGTGCTCGGCCAGCCGGTCCACAGTGCCGCCCGCGGAGACGATCCGCCCCAGCGCGAAACTGTTCGCGGTGCCGTGGGTGATCACTTCGCCCAGGCGGTCCGGGCTGATGCCGAGACCCTGGCCGAGGGCGAGAGTCCCTGCCGCCGTGGCGATATTCGCGGTGAACAACAGGTTGTTCAGCAGTTTGGCGGCCTGTCCTGAGCCGACGCCGCCGAGATGGACGATCGGATCCGCGTAGGTCGCGAACACCGGGCGGCTGCGTTCGACGGCCTCGGCGTCGCCGCCGGCCATCACCAGCAGCCTGCCCGCGGCGGCGGCGGGGCCACCTCCGCTGACCGGAGCGTCGATCACCGTGACCTGTCGCGCCGCGGCGAGTTCCGCCAGCTCCCGGCAGGTGTCCGGATGCACGGTGGAGTGCACGGCGATGATCGAACCCACTGCGAGACCGGCCAATACGCCACGGTCCCCGGTCACGACCTCGCGCACGTCGGCGTCACCGACCACGCACAGGCACACCAGGTCGCTGCGCGCGGCCAGCTCGGCGGGTGATCCGGCCGTCGCGGCCGCGGTGTCGGCGAACGGCTCGAGCGAGGCGGGCCGCCGCGCCCACAGAGTGGTCGGGTAGCCGCCCTCGACGATGCGGCGCGCCATCGGCGCGCCCTGACTGCCCAACCCGATGAACCCGACGCGCATCAGTGCACCTCCTCGTCGGTCGGTTCCGGCGTGGCGCCCGGGGCCGGGGCGGGCCGATAGAAGACTGCCAGCAGTCCGGCCGTAGCGGCCACGGCCAGGCCGAGCACGATGCCGCCACCGGCCCAACCGGTGATCGCGATGCCCGCGGCATGATCCAGCGACAGCCACCCCGGCCCGAGCAGGCCCAGCGCGAGCGCGACCACGGCCAGCACGAGCACGTATTCGTAGCCCTCCTCGAAGACGAAGAAGCCGTTCGCGCGGTGCGCAAGCAATCCGGCGACCAGCATGACCGAGACGACCGCCGCGGCGGCGAAGGGGGTGAGCAGGCCGAGCACCAGCAATGCCCCCGCACCGATCTCGGTGACCACGCTCAGCCAGGCCTGCAGCACTCCGTTGCGCAGCCCCAGCCCGCTGAACCACCGCGCCGTCCCGGCGATCTTGCCGCCGCCGAGCCAATGATTGACGCCGTGCGCGATCATGGTGACCCCCACGGCCAGGCGCAACAGCAACAGCGCGACATCGGTGACCTCCATGGCCTCACCTTCCTGGCCGCGCGTGCGCGCCGCCGTCCAATTGGATTGCCGGACCGCTGAACTCACCGGTGGCGGCCGCGACGACGCACTCTTCTGCGAAGGCGAGGACCTGCAGGTGGTACGCCGCCGCGGTGTAGCCCAGGCTGACGTTGTGCCCGGTGTTGGGTTGCAGGTTCAGCACCACCCGCGGCGCCGACCGGAACAGCGCGCCGATGGCCGTCAGCTCCTCGATGTCGTTGCGCCACACCGATTCGTGATCGCCCGCGGTGAACCGCACCGGAATCCGCACGCGAGCGGCCATGCGCGGGAATTCCTCGCCGGCCCAGTCGGTGACGACGGCGGCCTCCACCCGCGGACCCGGTACCGCGATCGCCGCACCACCCACGAGTTCGGGTGGATACAACCGCGACGGTCGCCACAGCAGTCCGCCGAGAGCGGGCCGGGTGCCTTCCGGACGCGGACCCCACAGCACTTCCTGCGCTTCGGGATGGTGAATCCGGCCGGTGCCGGCCAGCTCCACGCCGAGCAGTTCACCGCCGCGGTCGTCACCGGCCATGCGCATCGCGAGTTCACATCCCGCCGAGTGCGCCAGCAGGAAGACGCCCGCGCCGCGCGGACGGCCCGCGAGGTGGGCCTCGACCGCGCCGTACATGAGATCGACGCGCCGCCGCGGCGCCGTGAGCTGGTCGCCGAACGGCCCGGAAGCGCCATAGCCTGGCCGGTCCAGCGCCAGGACGGTGTAACCCAGGCGCTGCGCGATCCGGAGCAGCGAGAGCTCAGGATGCCCTGGGCAATCGAAGTACGCGGAAGTGGTGGCGCCGCCGTGCAGGGCGACGAGCACCGCGCGGGGCGTGGGCGCCTCGGCCAGCAGTCCCGACACCGGGATGCCGTCGACATCGGCCACCACCCGTGGCGGCGCCGCGTCCGCCAGCGGGGTGAGATCGGATTCGGTGAGTGTCATCGCATGCCCGTCGATGTCGCGCCGTCAGGAATCGGAGCGCAGCAGCATCGCCCCGCCGGGGGTGAGCCCGCCGCTGGAGACGACCGCGACCCGTGCGCCGGTGACCTGCCGATCCCCGCCCGCGCCGCGCAGCTGCACCACGGCCTCGCGCAACAGGCCCATGCCGTGCGTGCGGCCGTGAGAGAGCTGGCCGCCGTGCGTGTTGACCGGGATCGTGCCGTCGCGGGCGATGCTCTTGCCGCCGTCGAGGAAGTCCTTGGCCTCGCCGATGCCGCAGAAACCGAGCGCCTCGATCCAGGACAGACAGTTGAAGGTGAACCCGTCGTACAGCTCGGCGACGTCCACGTCCCGCGGCCGCAGGGTGGTGCGCGTCCACAGGTGCGCGGCCGGGCCGAGCACCTGCGGTTCGTGGGTGAGCGTGCTCTGGTCCCACTCGACGCGTTCGACGATCTGCGTGCCGACCGCCTCCACCAGCACCGGCGGGACGGTCAGATCGCGGGCGGCCTCGATCGCCGAGACGATCACTGCCACCGCGCCGTCGCAGGGCACGTCGCAGTCGTAGAGCCCGAACGGGGTGGTGATCGGCCGGGCCGACAGGTAGTCGTCCATGGTCATCGGGTCGCGGTAGACCGCGGTCGGCTCGAGTTCGGCGTTGGCGCGCTGGTTGAGCGCGATCCAGCCCAGCGTCTCGCGCGTGGTGCCGTAACGATGGAAGTGCCGCTGAGCGTTCTGCGCCAGGGTGTGGGCGGCGGAGATCGCGCCGAACGGCGTCATCCAGCTCGTGGTGCGGCCGCCGGACGGCGGGATGCGGCCCGCCTTCACCAGTTCGTTGAAGGTCGACTCCCACACGGTGCGGAAGCACAGCACGTGCCGGGCCAGTCCGGCGGCCACCGCGGTCATCGCCGCGACCACCGAACCGCCCGGCCCGAAGGTCTCGATACCGCCGTTGTGCCAGCTGGGGCGCAAGCCCAGCGCCGCTTCCAGCGCGGTCACCCCGCCTTCGCCGAAGCCGCCGAGATTGCCGCCGCCCGGGTAGGAGGAAAGACCGTCGATGTCGTCGAGAGTCAGGCCCGCGTCGGCGACCGCGCGCTCGCACGCCTCGATCGTCAGCTCCAGCGGTGGCACCATGAGCCTGCGCCCGATCCGGGACATCCCGATCCCGGTGAGCGCAACCTTGTCCTCGAACTTGTCCTGCCGCAGCATCGGCCGCACGTGCTCGGCGAACCGGTGCGGCTCGATGTCGTCCACCGGCAGCGGGGCGGGACGGGGTTGCTCGGCGGCGGGCCGGAACAGCGGCAGCCAGACGTCGGCATCCTGCTGGAAGGTCACCTCCACCCGCATGCCGAGCACCAGATCGCCCGGATCGGCCTCGACGATGTTGGTGGTCAAGCGGACCCGCGGATCTTCCACCAGCGCCACCTGCGCCACCACGTACGGCGGCGGCAGGCCGGGCACGGCGAAGCGATGGTTCACCGTGAAGCTCGCCAAGATGGCCGCGCCGGAGACCTCCCGAATCCCCAGGTCGTGGCCGCGGCAGTACCGGCACACCGGCTGCGGTGGGTGGATGAGCGCCGCGCAGGACCGGCACTGCTGGACGCGCAGCTTGCCGTCGGCGCCGGAGGTCCAGAAGAACTCGGTGTCCAGGCCCAGCAGCGGCAGCGGCCGTCCCGACGGCTCGGCCGTCGTCGCCGGGGTCTGCTTCGCGTCTGCCACAGCGCCTCCTTGTCGTCGCAGCCGGTAGCCGCGTGCGGCCTGCGGCGGCCACACGCGGCTGAGGTGTTCTCAGATCTGCGCCGCGCCTCTGCGCACGGTCACCGGCTCGGCGAGCCGCTGATCGTCGCAGACCCGCTGCAGCTTCGCCAAGGTCTCGTCGAGACCCGCGCCGAGCCGGGGACCGGGGGTGAACTCGGCGGGCAGGTGGCGCATGCCCTGGATGACCGCGATCGTGTCGTAGTGCGCGGTCTCCTCCGGGATGCACCGGAAGTCCGGCATCCGGTCCAGCACCGCCATCAGCATTCGCTTGAACACCGTGCGGGCGACGTTGGAGCCGATGCAGCGGTGGATGCCTAGCCCGAAGCTGTAGTGCCGGTTGCCTTTCCGGTCCAGGATCAGCGTTTCCGGATCCTCGAACACCGCCGGGTCCCGGTTGGCCATCGCCCACGACAGCCAGACCCGGTCGCCCTCTTTGAAGGAGGCCCCCGCCACCTCGCAGTCCTGCGCGATGGTGCGCGCGTCGCCCGGAGCGGGGGTGTAGTAGCGCAGGAACTCCTCGGTGGCCGAGTCGAGCAGCAGATCCCGTTCCCGGCTCAGGGTTTCGCGCTCGTCGGGATGCTGGGACAGCCATTCGAGCGCATGGGCGGTGAGCGCGGTGGTGGTGTCGAACCCGCCGCCGATGAGCAGGCTGAGCATGCCCAGGATCTCCAGGTCCGGCAGCGGCTCCCCGCTGACCCGCGCCGCAGCGACCGCGTGGATGAGCCCGGGGCGGGGGTTGTCCCTGATCTCGGCGAGATTGGTCAGCAGGTCCAGGCCCATGGTGCGGTGCATCTCCGCGACGCGCGGGTAGTCCGGCGAGTCCGGCGGCGTGTACACCGCGGCGTGCACCGGTTCGTTGTAGATGGTCCACTTGCGCAACGGGATACCGAGCATGCCGAGCGTCAGCACGGCCGGCACGACGTTCGCCAGGTCGTCGACGAAGTCGATGCGGCCGCTGTCGATCTTCTCGTCGATGGCCGCGCGCACCACCTCGTCCACGAACGGAATCCAGCGTTCGACGGCGGCGGGGGACAGGTACGGGTTGAGCGCCGAACGCAGTTCCCGGTGCTCGGGCTCGTCCATCTCCAGGATGCCGCCACGGATGCCGCGGGCGCGCGGAGCCGGGGGAATGGAGATGCCGCGGTACCCCTTGCGGACTCCCTGTGGATCGTGATCATTCGACAGGTGCGGGCAGCGCGCGAGTTCGAACACCTCCTTGTTGCCCGCGGCCACCCAGTGACCGTCGTAGGTGTCGGTCCAAGCGAGCGGGCACTCGCTCTGCATCGTCGCGGTGATCGCTTGGAAGTTCTCCCGGTACTCCGGTGCGTAGCGGTCGAAATGGAATCGCGGTTGCTTGCGCTCGGCGTCGGCGCCGTTGTCCACGGTCATGCGGCGGCCTCACTCGGCGATCGAGATCGCGCGTTCCGGGCAGGAGTGCGCGGCCTCGCGGACCTGATCCTGCTGGTCGGCGGGAACGGATTCGCCGACCGGGGAGGAATGGCCGTCGATCTCGCTGAGTTCGAACGATTTCGGGGCGATCATCGCGCACAGCGTGTGCCCTTGGCAGCGCTGCTGATCGACTCGGACCTTCACGGTGTCTCTTCCTCTCAGACGTGGTAGTCGTACCACTTCAGGTAGCCGCCCGCGTCGACGCGCAACTGCGTTCCGGTGATGTAGCGCGCCTCGTCGGAGGCCAGGAACAGCACCGCGTCGCTGATGTCCTGCGGCTCGACGTAGGGGATCGGCATGGCCTGCTGCACATGGAAGGCGGGCTCGGCGTCCGCGCGGGTGGGATGTTCCAGGTCCGGGCGGAAGGATCGGTACATCGGTTCGCTCTGCAGCATCGGCGTGTTGCAGTTGGTGGGGTGGATGACGTTGGCGCGGATGTTCTGCGGCGCGATGTGCAGGGCGAGCGCGTGCACATACTGCGCGAGGCCGCGTTTGGCGACCACGTAGGCGATGCCGCCGGGGTCCTTGCCGGGCTGGTCCACCTTGGAGACGTCCATCAGAGCGGCCACCGAGCCGGTGGCGATGATCGAGGCGCCCGCGCGCAGATGCGGCAGCGCGGCCTGGATGGTGTTGATGACGCCGACGAGATTGGTGTCGATGACATCCGACCAGGCCTGCCACTGCGGCGTGCCCTTCATGCCCGCGATCCCGGCCTGGGCGATGACGATGTCCAGCCGCCCGAATTCCGCTAGGCCGCGGTCGAGTGCGGCGCGCACCTGTCCGGCCTCACGCACGTCGGCCTGTTCGGCGACGATGCGGCGACCGGTCTTCTCGACCAGTCGCGCGGTTTCGTCCAGGTCTTCCCGGCGCGACAGCGGATAGCCGATCGTGTCGATGTCGTGGCAGATGTCCACCGCGATGATGTCGGAACCTTCTTCCGCCAGCCGTACCGCATGGCTGCGGCCTTGGCCACGAGCGGCTCCGGTGACGAAGGCGACCTTGCCCTCTACGCGTCCCACGGGCCTTCCTTTCACTCTTGCTCTGTCGTACTGCTCAGCGGCACAGCGGGTCTCAGGTGTTGCGTCCGCCGTTGACGCCGATGATCTGGCCGGTGATGTATCCGGCTTCCTCGGAGATGAGGAACGCGCAGGCGGCGGCGATGTCCTCGGGTGTGCCGACCCGGCGGACCGGCGTCCGCTGGATGTGGTCCTCGACGCTGCCGCCGAGCCGGCGTGCCTCCTCGTTCTTGCGCAGCATCGGGGTGTCGATGAACCCGGGGGGCACCGCGTTCACGGTGATGCCCGACGGGCCCAGTTCCAGCGCCAGCGCTTTGGTCAGGCCGTTGACCGCCGACTTGGCCGAGACGTAGTGCGTCATGAACGGCTGGCCCGAATGCGTGCTCGAGGAGGAGATGTTGACGATGCGCCCCCAGCCCGCCGCCAGCATGTCCGGCAGCACCGCCTGGACACAGTGGAAGACACCGTTGAGGTTGACGTCGATCACCCGCTGCCACTCGGCGAAGGAGATGTTCTGGAAACGCTTGAATCCGTCGACCCCCGCGGCGTTCACCAGCACGGTGACCGGGCCGAGCTTGGCGCGGACGGCGGTGAGCGCCTCGGTGATCTGCTCCGGTTCGGTGACGTCGGCCCGGTAGGCGAAGTCGTCGTCGGCGGGTGGGTTGAGATCCAGGGACGCGACATGGAACCCATCGCTGCGCAACCGCCGTGCGATCCCCAGCCCGATTCCGGACGCACCTCCGGTGACCACTGCCGTCTTCACGCGCGCGACCCCTCTCCGGAATCCGGGGCGGCCTGCGACCGGTACTCGGACGGCTCCATCGCGCCCGGGATGCCTGTTGTGTGAACCACAAGAATCTCCCTTCCGGCTGTGAGAACCGTACTCTCGCAACGATGGGATGCGCAAGAGTCGCGCTGGGGTGTCGTCGGACCGGGTCGGTGGCGCCCGCGATGATGCCCGGCGCCGTGCCGGGTTGGCGATTGTCGCCGCGCTCCGTCAATGTGAGTGTTAAATTCTCCGTTATAGAGAATCGTATTTCCATATCCGGCGAGGAGACAGGATGTCAACGCAGGAACAAGCGAGAGCGGTGGCGCGGCGGCTGCTGATCGACGGGCAGCTGGTCGAGACCGGGCGCACGCTCGCATCGCTCGATCCCGCCACCGGTGCGGTGTACGGCTACGCGCCCGAAGCCGGTGTGGCCGAGGTGGATACGGCGGTCGCGGCGGCGCGGCGGGCCTTCGACACCACCGACTGGGCGACGAACCACCAGTTCCGGGCGCACTGTCTGAACCAGCTCTACCAGGCGCTGCGTGCCAACGTGGAGGAGCTGCGCGAGCTGACCATCGCCGAGGTCGGCGCCACACGCACGCTCACCCATGGCAACCAGCTCGAGGCGCCGTTCGACATCGTGCGCTACTACGCCGGACTGCTGGCGGACTACGCGTGGAGCGAAGACCTCGGCGTGGTCGAGATCCGCGGTCAGCGGCACCGGCGCTGGGTGGAGTTGGAGGCCGCGGGTGTGGTGGCCGCCATCGCCGCCTACAACTACCCGCACCAGTTGGCGCTGGCCAAGCTGGCGCCCTCGCTCGCCGCCGGGTGCACCGTGGTGCTCAAGGGCGCTCCGGACACCCCGCTGGCCACTTTGGCGCTGGGAGAGATCGTCGCCCGGCACACCGACATCCCTCCGGGGGTCGTGAACGTGCTGGCCTCCTCCGATGTCGAGGTGGGCAAGCGGATGAGCACCCACCCGGACGTCGACGTGGTCACCTTCACCGGGTCCACGCCGGTGGGCCGCCAGATCATGGCCGCCGCCAGTGGCACGCTGAAGCGGGTCTTCCTGGAGCTGGGCGGCAAGTCGGCGATGATCCTGCTCGATGACGCCGACTACACCAAAGCCGCCGTGTTCGCGGCGTTCAGCGTGGTCACCCACGCCGGGCAGGGCTGCGCGCTGACCACCCGCGTGCTCGTGCCGCGACAGGACCACGACAAGGTGGCCGAACTGATCGCGGGGAATTTCGCCCACGTCAAGTGGGGCGATCCGGGCGACCCGCAAACCTATATGGGGCCGCTGATCAGCGAGCGCCAGCGCGACAAGGTGCACGGTTTGGTGCGGCGGGCGGTCGAGGCGGGCGCCACGCTCGTCACCGGCGGCGAGAAGGTGGGGCCGGGTTACTTCTACAAGCCCACCCTGCTGGCGAACGTCGACCCGGACAGCGAGATCGCGCAGGAGGAGGTGTTCGGGCCGGTGCTGGCGCTCATTCCCTACACCGACGAGGACGACGCCGTGCGCATCGCGAACAACTCCATCTACGGCCTGTCCGGTGCGGTGTTCAGCGCCGACTCGGAGCGGGCGAAAGCGGTGGCGCGGCGCGTGCGCACCGGCACGCTGAGCATCAACGGCGGCAACTACTTCCACCCCGACGCGCCATTCGGCGGCTACAAGCAGTCGGGCATCGGCCGAGAGATGGGCCGCGTCGGCCTGGAGGAGTTCCTGGAGCGCAAGACCCTGGCGGAGGTGGTCGCGTGATCGAGTGCGGACCAGCCGACCGAGGACGGGCCGCGCGATCGGGCCGGAGGACGTCGAGCGAGCGGGAGGTGCGGCCGTGAGCAAGCCGCTGGAGGGCATCCGGGTGCTCGAGGTCGCGATGTACGGATTCGTGCCTTCGGCCGGCGCCGTGCTCGCCGATTGGGGCGCCGACGTCGTCAAGGTCGAGCACGCCGTCACCGGCGATCCGCAGCGCGGGCTGCGGCAGGTGGGGGTGTTCGAGGTCGAAGGCGACCCGAATCCCAATGTGGAACACGCCAATCGGGGCAAGCGCAGCATCGGCGTCGACATGTCCGTGGCCGAGGGCCGCGAGGTGATCTACGACCTGGCCCGCCGCGCGGACGTGTTCCTGACCAGTTTCCTGCCGCAGGCGCGGACGAAGTTCGGCATCGATGTGGACGACATCCGCGCGGTGAACCCGGACATCGTCTACGCCCGCGGCAGCGCGCTGGGACCGCGCGGCGTCGAATCCGATCGGGGCGGTTACGACATGACGGCGTTCTGGTGCCGCGGCGGCATCGCGGCCACCATCACCCCGCCCGGCACCGAGGGCATGATCCAGCCGCCCGGCCCGGCGTTCGGCGACACCATCTCCGGGACCAATCTCGCCGGAGGCATCGCCGCCGCGCTGCTGAAACGCGAACGGACGGGGGAGACTTCGGTGGTCGACGTCTCACTGCTGGGTAGCGGATTGTGGGCTATGGGCCACACCGTCGCGCTGTCGGCCAGCCAGGCCAGACCGCTGGTGGCGCCGGTGCCCGGCGCCCATGGCGCGCCGACCAATCCGCTTTCGGGGCTCTACGCGACCGCCGACGACCGCTATCTGTCGTTCGTGATGCTGCAGCCGGCCAAATTCTGGGCCGACGTCTGCCGCCACATCGACCGCCCGGAACTGGCCGAGGACCCGCGCTTCGCCGACGCCGCGCAGATCGCCGCGCACACCGCCGAGGCGGTGCGGATCCTGCGCGAGGTGATCAAGGGACGCACCTTGGCCGAATGGAGCGAGCGCTTCGCCACCCTGGCCGGGCCGTGGGCTCCGGTGCAGGACTCCTGGCAGGTGACCCAGGACGCGCAGATCAGGGCGAACGAATACCTGCTTCCCGCAGGCGAATTGGAGCTGGTCTCCAGTCCGGTTCAGTTCGACGTCGGTGCACCGGAACTGCGGCCTGGGCCCGGATTCGCCGCCCAGACCGAGGAGATCCTGCTCGAACTCGGCCTGGATTGGGATCGCATCATCGCGCTGAAGACCGCGGGCGCGGTCGCTTAGCCGCCGAAGAGAGGGACCGATGCCCTACATCGCATCGCTGGGCACGTATCTGCCCTGCTGGGGTAGCCAGCGCAGCCGGGTTCCCGGCGACGACGAAGACGCCGTCACCTTGGCGGTGGAGGCGGGCCGCTGCGCCGTCGCCGGCGAACCGGTGGAACGCGTGGTGCTGGTCAGCCGTGATCTGCCGCTGGTGGAGAGCAGCAATGCCGCGGTGTTGCTGGCCGGTCTCGGACTCGACCCCGAGTTGGAGGTCATCGAACGGCTCGGCGGCGCCCCTGCCGCGCTGGACGCGCTGAGCTCGGCGCGCCCGCGCACCCTGGTCATCGGCGCCGACCTGGAACCGGCGGGCGCGGCGGCGGCCTGGGTGTCCGACCGCGACGGCCTGCAGGTGCGCACCGCGGCGCGGGTCACCCGCAGCCTGCCGGTGCGCACCCGCAACGCTCTCGGCGCGGTGCACGACTACGGCGATCCCCGCTTGCTGCACGAACGGGGGCTGGTCGCCTCGCTGTCGGCGGCGTGGCTGGACACCCCGGTCGCGGTGGCGGGCGTCGAGCACAAGCAGGCGGCGGCGCTGTGCCTCGGCAGCCCGCCGCGGCTGCCGACGCTGGGCGCGAGCGCCGGGCTGTTCGCGCTCGCGGCGATGGCCGACTGGGCGGCGGCGGGACTGCTGGTCGGCGTGGAACAGGCCAATCTGTCCGGGATCATGGTCGTGCCCGGCGCGGTTCGGGTGCGGCGTACCGAACCGCCCGCGCGGGCGGTGCCCGAGGTCGT
Source organism: Nocardia sp. NPDC003726 (assembly GCF_053586955.1). NCBI lineage: Bacteria > Bacillati > Actinomycetota > Actinomycetes > Mycobacteriales > Nocardiaceae > Nocardia > Nocardia sp. NPDC003726. The sequence continues at coordinate 51,645 of NZ_JBSFNF010000027.1, forward strand.
TTCGCTGCCCGGCGCGGACCTGCCGATCTCACTGGCGGCCTACGAGCGCGCGTTCGAGGCCAAGGTCCGCTGGGAAGCGGGCAGGCACGGCGACGGCGCGGAGCTGGACTTCCCGCCCCGCTACCGGGTGGGCCGGGACGGCACGCTCAGCACCGGCTACACCTTGGTGCCGCTGCCGAGGACCGGCAGCGTCTACGCGGAGACGACCGTCCGCATTCCCGTGCCGGGCCTGAAGAGCCCGTACTCGCTGGTGATCGTGGAACTCGACGACGTCGGCGTCCGTGCGCTGGCCAAGGTCACCGGCGCCGACCCGGGCACGGTGTCCATCGGCGACCGCGGGCGCATGGTCCTGCGCCGGGTGGCGGTGCGCTCCGGCGTGCCGGACTACGGATACGCGTTCGAACCGGAACCGGAGGCGGCATGAGGAACGTGGCCATCGTCGGCGCGGGAATGACGCCCTTCGCCGAGCACTTCGCCCTCGGCATCCAAGACCTGCTGCTCATGGCGTTCGCCGAATGCGCGGCCTCGGTCGACAAAGGACTGCGCACGACCGACCTGCGAGCCGCGTGGTTCGGCGCGGTCGGCGCCACCGGCGGATTCCCGGCCGGTGTGCTGGCCGACGCGCTGGATCTGCCGGACCTGCCCGTCACCCACATCGACAACTCCTGCGCCACCGGCAACGACGCGGTCCGCAACGCGCTGTTCGCCATCGCCTCCGGGGCCGTCGACGTCGCGCTCGTGATCGGCGCGGACAAACTGCGCGAGACGGCGCAGAAGGACCTTCTTCGCGAGTGGGAGTCGCTGACCAGGGACAACGCCTGGGATTATCAGCTCGGCCTGTTCGCCCCCGCCGGTTTCGCGTTGCATGTCAACCGCTACCTCTACGAGTCCTCGGCGACGCGGGAACACCTGGCGATGGTCGCGGTGAAGAACCATCGGCACGGCGCGCGCAACCCCAAGGCGCGCCTGCGCTTCGAGATCACCGTGGAGCAGGCGCTGGCCGCGCCGATCGTGGCCGACCCGTTCGGTGTGTACGACTGCGTCCCGCAGAGCGACGGCGCCGCGGCCTTGGTGCTCGCCGCCGAGGACGTGGTGAGCCGATACACCGACAGCCCGGTGTGGATCCGCGGCGTCGGTCTCGGCCTGGACTCGGTGATGCACCAGCACAAGCGGGACATGACGACGTTTCCGGCGACGGTGCGGGCGGCGCGCGCGGCGTACGCGATGGCCGGTCTCGGCCCGGCCGACGTCGACGTCGCCGAGGTGCACGACTTCTTCACCGGCATCGAGCTGATCAGTTACGAGGACCTCGGTTTCGCCGAGCGCTTCGAGGCGCACAAGCTGGTGGAAGCGGGCGCAACGGCCGTCGGCGGTGTGCTGCCGGTCAATCCGAGCGGCGGGCTGAAGACGAAGGGGCATCCGCCCGGCGCCACCGGCGTCGCGCAGTGCGTGGAGCTGTTCGAGCAGCTGCGCGGCACCGCGGTGAACCAGGTGGACGGTGCGCGAATCGGTCTGGCGCACAACCTCGGCGGGCCGACCGCGGTGTCGGCGGTGACGATTCTGGAAGGGCCGCGCTGAGGCGCGTCGCAGCGGACAGCCCCGGCGCCTGACGGTCTGCAACCGTCGGCGCCGGGGCTGTCGCCGTTCAGATCTGTTCCCAGACGGTGATCCTGGTCCGGGCCGGATCGGCGGCCGCGGTGACCGCCATGCGTCCGTCGGCCGCTCGCTCACCGAGTTCTCTCAGCACGGTGTGCGCGTCGTCGATGTCGTAGACGGCGAGGTAGCGCGCCTCACCGTCGCCGCCACGGACCAATCGGTGGCGGGTACACGACAGCACGCCGGGGACGGCGAGCATCTCGGGGATGTGCGTCCCGGTGTACCACTCGTTGTATTCGGCGTCCATTCCCTCTCGCGGCGTGGAGAAGACCAGCAGGCGCACGACGCGGGCCTCAGCTCGCGCGGGCGGCGTAGGCGGCGGCGTACTCCTTGCGCGACCTGGTCGAAGTATCGACGTCGGTCGCTTTCGCGCGCAGCGCCCCTACGGTCGCCTGTTCCTTCGGGATGTGCGCGAACGGATCCCAGTCGAAGTGGCGGGTGGCGTTCTGCCAGGTGATCTTGTGGATGTCCGTGTCGTCGGCGCCGGCGGCCTGTAGCTCGCCCAGCACGAACTCGGGGGCGTCGGGCCAGATCGAGTCCGAGTGCGGGTAGTCGCACTCCCACGCGATGTTGTCGATGCCGATCTCGTGGCGGAACTTCAGCGCGGTCTTGTCGGTGACGTAGCAGGCGAGCACGTGCTCGCGGAACACCTCGCTGGGCAGCTTGCCGCCGAAGTCGCGGCGCAGCCAGCGCTGGTTGGTGTAGTGCCGGTCGGAGCGGTCCAGGAAGAACGGAATCCAGCCGACGCCGCCTTCGGACAGCGCGACCTTCAGCTTCGGGTAGGTGCGCAACGCCGGACCCCACAACAGATCCTGGGCTGCGATCAGCGAGATGCTCGGCGCCAGCACCATCAGGTTGTCGATGGGGGCGTCCTGTGCCAGGCGCAGCACGCCGAAGCCTTGGCCGATGTGCAGGTTCATCACCGTCTCGTGGTCCGAGAGGGCCTGGAACACCGGCGCCCAGTAATCGAGATCGTGGTAGCTGGGCAGGCCGTCGATGTGCGGCAACTCCGGCATGGTGACCGAATGGCAGCCCTTTTCGGCCAGCCGCTCGATCTCGGCGACCGCCAGCGCCGGATCCCACATCGGCAGGATCCCGATCGGGATGAACCGGCCCGGATAGGCGCCCGCCCAGTCCTCGATGTGCCAGTCGTTGTACGCCGAGATCATCGCGACGGTGATCTCGTCCTGGCCGCCGCGGCTGAGGTGGCCCGCGCTGAAGCCGGTGAACGTCGGGAAGCACATGGAGGCGAGCACGCCGTTGGCGTCCATGTCGCGGACGCGGTCGTGCACGTCGTAGACGGCGGGCCGCATCTCGGCGTATCCGGCCGGGTCCCTGCCCCATTCCTCGGCGGGCCAGGTGACGACGGCGTTGAGACCAGCGACGCCGGTGGGCCGGTCCCGGTACACCCACCGATCGACGCCGTTCTCGTCGACGACGACCTTCGGGGCGAGATCGGCCCATTTCTTCGGAACGTGGCCGTCGAACATGTCGAGCGGCTCGACCACATGGTCGTCGATGCTCACCAGGATCATGTCGTCGATGTTCACGTCGCTCCTCGCTGTTCCTGCGCTGCGCCGGGGTTTCTACCAGCAATCGAGACGATGAATCTTCTTAGAAGAGAATGTCACTCTCGTCGCTGCATTAGACGATACACCGGGGCGGGGCAGGGGTCGATACTGCCGCGTCCGCGATGGGCGGTGTGGTCGGCCGTCTCACCGCCTCGGCGCAGCCGGGCGCTGCGGTGCTCGCTGCGGCTGCGGGGGCATGCCGAAAACCCCAGTCGAAGCAGCGGGTCCGTGGAATCGGCGAGGGCCTACGGTCCCGTTGGACCGGAGGAATCAGCCGATCGCCACATGCACCGGTGTGCCGTCCACCACCGTGGCCGCCACCAGCTCCCGGTCCGGAACGGTGACGTCGCGCGGCGGTACGTGGAGCAGGGTGAGATCGGCGGGTTCACCCGGGGCGATGGTGCGTGGCACGGTCGGCCGGTCGGCACGCCCGGTGAACAGGGCGACAGCGGCGGGCAGCGATATCCGTTCCCGCAGGCTTTCGCGCTCGACGGCCGCGCGGATCACCCGCCACGGGTCGGCGGAGCCGAACGGGGCGTCGGTTCCCGCCGCGACATCGACCCCGGCGGCCAGCAGTGAGCCGAGCCGCCACAGATCGCGGTGCTCTTCGGCCGCCACCTCGCGGGCGTACTGCTCGGCCCGCTCGACCGGGAAATGGGGTTGGGTCACCACCGGAACCCGGTTGCGGCGCAACCACTCCATGAGGTCGTCCGCCACCATGGCGCCGTGCTCGATCCGGTCGCCTGCGAGTATCCCCGCTTCGTCGAGGGCGGCCGTGGTCAGGATCAGCTGGACGTGGGTCACGCAGTGCACCGCTACGGGCCGGTCCGCCGCGTGTGTCGCCCGGATTCGGGCGACGAACTCGGGCAACGCGGGGAGCACGGTGTCGTCGAGCAGAATTTTGGTGGGACCCAGAGTGAATCGTGGCTGCCCTGGATCGGTCACCCCGGGCGGGGCCATGCAGTGCACGCGCTGCCGGATCGTCCCGTCGGCCACCGCTCGGGCCATGGCCTCGATCTCGTTCTGCGCCAGCCCGGGGGTGGCGTCGGTGTAACCGGTGACGCCCGCGGCCGCTGCCAGGGCGCTGATCGGCGCCGGGTCGGCCGCAGCCGGCGGCACCCGTGTGCCGAGCCAGGAGTCCAGCCGCCACAGGCGTCCGTTCGCCTCGCCGTGCGGGTCGCGCTCCACCCCCGGCACCATGCAGTCGTTCGACAGGATCTCCTGGCAGGCGCGGGAATTCAGGATCCACAGCGCGCCGGACCGGTGCTGGACCCGCACCGGCCGGTCCCGGATCAGGCGATCGAGCGCCATGCGGTCCAGCGGACCGGCGACGCTGTCGTGGTAGCCGATGCCGCGAAGCCATTGTCCGGCAGGCAGTTCGGCATCCGCCCGGCGCAGTGCCGCGGCGAACGCGGCGAAGTCCCGCACGTGGGGCGGCCCGAGCGGCACGGACGCGGCCTGCGCGGCGAGCGACCGCAGATGGATGTGATGATCGTGCAGTCCGGGTAGCAACCAGCCGCCGCGCGCGTCCAGATCGTCCTCCCCGGGCAACGGGCGCAATCCCGTGCCGCACTCGGTGATCCGCCCGCCGCGCCAGCGCACGTCGGTGTGCGGGCTGCCTGCCACCGCGGCGTTGCGGATCAGCATATGCCCGTCAGGCCAGGTACCGGACCACGTGCTCGGCGACGCAGGCCGGCTTGTCCGCGCCTTCGGCGGTGATCGTCACGGTGCGCTCGACCTGCACCCCGCCGGGCACATCGGTGACCGCGGTGATCGTGACGGTGCCGCGCACCCGGCTGCCGACCCGCACCGGGCTGATGAAGCGAACCTTGTTCAAGCCGTAGTTGATCGCCATCCTGGCCGAGGTCACAGAGGTCAGCTGCTGGCTGATCGGGGCGAGCAGGGCGAGGGTGAGGAACCCGTGCGCGATGGTGGCGCCGTACGGGCCGTCCGCTGCGCGCTCGGCGTCCACGTGGATCCACTGGTGATCGCCGGTCGCCTCGGCGAACAGGTCGATGCGCCGCTGATCGATCTCGAGCCACTCACCGGGCCCGAGCACCGTGCCCACCGCGGCGCGCAGGGCGTCGAAATCACGGAACTCGGTCATGGCGCAATCCTTCCTGCGGGCGACGTGTGCACGATAGCCCGCGCGCGAACGCGCTACCGCAGTTGGTCCTTCATCACCTTGCCGGTCGCGTTGAGCGGCAAGGCGCGCAGGAAACGCACCGAGCGCGGAACCTTGTATCCTGCCATCCGGTCCCGGCTCCACGCGATCAGCTCGTCTTCGGTGACGGGGCGCTCGGTCACCACGAAGGCCCGGCCGACCTGCCCGAGCCGTTCGTCCGGCACACCGATGACCGCGGCCTGCGCGACCGCGGGATGCTCCAGGAGGAAGCCCTCGATCTCGGCGGGATAGGCGTTGAACCCGCCGACGATGAACATGTCCTTCTTGCGGCCGACGATGCGCAATCTGCCTTCCGGGTCGAGGCTGCCGAGGTCGCCGGTGCGCAGCCACCCCTCGGCGTCGATCGCCTCGGCCGTGGCTCCCGGATCGTCCAGATAGCCCTGCATCACGCTGTAGCCGCGAATCAGGACCTCGCCGTCATCGGCGATCCGCACCTCGACGCCGTCGCAGGGTGTTCCGACGGTCGTCGCGATCTGCTCGAAGGTGTCCCCGGGCCGTGACGCGGTGGCGGTGCCCGCCTCGGTCAGTCCGTATCCGGTCATGATCGATCGGAACGGAAGTTCCTCGCGCACCCGGCGGATGAGCTCGACCGGGATATCGGCCGCCCCGGTCACCGCGGCCCGCAGCGAGGACAGATCGTGCTCGCCCGCGGCCGCCAGCAGCGAGTGGTAGAGCGTCGGCGGGCCGGGCAGCATCGTGATCCGTTCCCGCGCGACGATCTGCAGCACCCGGCCGACGTCGAACACCGGGACCGGCAGGATCGTGGCGCCCCGGATGAGCGACGCGATCAGACCCGCTTTGTAGCCGAACGTGTGGAAGAACGGGTTGACGATCAGATAGCGGTCGCCTTCCCGGAGATCCGCGAGATCGCACCACTCCGCGTAGAGCCGCAGCGTCTGCCCGTGATTCATCATCACGCCTTTGGGCCGCCCGGTGGTGCCGGAGGTGTAGACGATATCGGCGATGTCGGTGCTGGCCACGTCGCGCTCGAACGGCGCGCCGCTGTTCAGGAAGTCCGACTTCAGATCGATCACCGGCACATCGGCGGCGCCACGGTAGTCCGCGCCGAGGAATCCCCGCTGGACGAGCACCGCTTTCGCGCCGCTGCGGCGGATGACGTCGCGTGCCTCATCGGCCTTGAAGCGGGTGTTCACCGGCACGAGCACGCCACCGGCGGTGAGCAGGCCGAATGCGGCGACGATCCACTCCGCCGAGTTCGGCGCCCAGAGCGCCGCCCGGTCGCCCGGCTCGATCCCCGCCGCGGCGAACGCCCCCGCGGCCCGGCGCACCCGGTCGGCGAGTTCGGTGAAGCTCCACCGCAGGTCCCCGTCGACGACCGCTTCGGCGTCGCCGAAGCGGTCCGCCGCGCTCGCGACCAGCTGCGGGATGGTCGCCCAGCTCATACCTTCAGCAACCGCGCCAGGTTGCCGCCCATGATCTTCGCCTGGTTCTCCAGCGGCATGTCCTTGATCTCGTGGATGTAGCGCGCGGGCTCGGCCAGGCCCTCCGGATGCGGCCAGTCGGAGCCGAACAGCACGTGATCGGCGCCCATCACCTCCGACAGCCGCTGCAGATCCTCCTCCCAGAACGGGCTGACGTAGAGACTCTGCTTGATGGCCTCGATCGGGTCGCGGAAGCCGAAGCCCTCCGGCGCCTTCTTGTACACGTCGGACAGCTGCTGCAGCAACGGTTCCAGCCAGGCGGAGCCGTTCTCGATGACGGCGATCTTCAACTCGGGGAAGCGGTTCAAGGCGCCGTGGCACACCCACGACGCCACCGCGTCGGTGACCGGCCGCCACTGGTTGGTCATGGCGAAGGTGTTGGTCTGGAACGGCAGCATCTCCAGGCTGTTGCCGTCCCACTCGGCGTCGAAGCGCGAGTAGCCGCTGTCGGAGGAATGCATGGTGACCAGCACGTCGAGTTCGACGACACGCTTCCAGAACGGATCGAACTCGGGCAGAGCGAACGACCGCATCCCCTTGAAGCCTGGCACCGGCGCCGGGCGCACCAGGATGGCTTTGGCGCCGTGTTCCACGACGGCCCAGTTCAGCTCGGCGATGGCACGTTCCACGATCGGCAGGGTGATCACCGGAACGGTGAAGATGCGGCCGGAGTGCACGAAACCGCCGTCCTGACCCCAGTCGTCGAGCATCCAGCGGTTCAGCGACTCGATCACCGCGTGGATCAGCTCGGGATGGTGCCGCATGCGCTCCTCGACCAGGCTGGCCAGGGTCGGGAACATGAGCGCGCGCTGCAGTTGCAGGTCGTCCATGACCTTCAGCCGCGCCTCGGGATTGCGGAAGGCCTCGATCGCCTTCATCGACTTGCCGAAGATCTCCCGTCGGCTCTTGCCCTCGGGGTTGCCGTGCTTGAAATACTCCTCCATCGCGCCGGGACGGGCGACGACCTCGAAGGTGGGGTTCGGGATGTACTCGCTGATCTGGCCGAGCACCGCGATCTTGGTGCGGCCGTTGATCTCGACGTACTGGATCGCCCCCTCGTATTCCTTCGGCAGGTGCCGGGTGAGGGCTTCCTTCGTCTCGTAGAGGTGGTTGTCGGCGTCGAAAAGCTGGTAAGGCAGGTCGACTTTGCTCATGGAATCCTCCTTGTCCAATTATGAGAATGCTATTCTCTTCACGGTTGTACCGCAATGCCGTCCGCGCGTGAGGCCGCCAGCGAGCCGCGGACCAGGAATTTTTGGATCTTGCCGCTCGCGGTTCTGGGAAAGTCGTCGACGGCGTGCACTTCCTCCGGCCACTTCTGCTTGGCCAGTCCTGCGGCGCGGAAGTGCGCGCGCACCTCGTCCAGGTCAGGCGCGGCACGGCCCGGCCGCAGCCGCAGCACCGCGGCGGTGTGCTCGCCCAGGCGGGCGTCGGGCACGGCGACCGCCACCGCCTCGCTCACGCCGGGCAGGCTCAGCAGCACTTCTTCGACCTCGAGCGCGCTGATGTTCTCGCCGCCGCGGATGATCATGTCCGACTTGCGGTCGGTGATCGTGAGGTAGCCGTCCGCGTCCAGGACGCCGATGTCGCCGGTGCGGTACCAGCCGTCATCGTCGAAGGCGGCCGCGGTCAGCTCCGGATCGGTGTAACCGAGGCACAGATCCGGTCCGCGGCTGAGGATCTCGCCGTCCTCGGCGAGGCGCAGTTCCACGCCGGGCAGCGCGGCGCCGTCGGTGAACAGCCGCTTGGCCTCCGGCGCGGTGTGGTGCGATCCGGTGATCGAAGGGTGCTCGGTACTGCCGTAGGACCGGTACACGGTGATCCCGGCCTCGGCCAACCGCGTGGTGACCGCCGCGGGCACCGCCGCACCGCCCAGCCCGGCATAGCGCAGATGGGGCAGATGCTCCGGCGTGTAATCCGGGTGGTCGAGCAGGCTGGTGACGTAGTACGGCACGCCGCCGCCGACGGTGAGGTCCTCGGCGAGCGTCAACGCGAGCACCCGGCCCGGATCCCAGACGTCGACGAGGTCGATCGGCCTCCGGTCGAGCACCGGGATCAAGAAGGCGTTCACCATGCCGATGAAGTGGCCGACCGGCGCTCCGGTGAGCTGGTCGCCGCGGTCGGCAAGGTATATGCCGGCCAGTTGCCGAGTCTCGTGACCGAGCGTCTGATGGCTGTGCACCACGCCTTTCGGCGCGCGGGTGGTGCCGGAGGTGAACGCGATCAGCGCGGGGCCGGCGGGATCGGCAGGCAGGGTGCCCGGCATGGGCCGCGCGTCGAGCAGTTCCTCGAAATCGTCGCCGACCACGCCGACGATCGGCACGGCCGCACGCAGGCCGGGGGCGTAGTCGTTGCCGCCGAAACGGTCGGTGGTCACGAAGACCTTCGGCCGGATCTCGGTGAGGATGTATCCCACTTCCTTGTGCCCGTAGAAATGCACGATCGGCACGACCGTCGCCCCGAGGAAGGCCGATGCCCAGAATGCCGCGGCCGCCTCCATCCAATTCGGCAACTGGAAGGCGATCACGTCGCCGGGACCGACGCCGCGGCGGCGCAACCCGGCGGCCAATCTGCGCGCGACGTGCTCGACCTCGCCGACCGTGCCCGTCCACGGCCGCGTGGTGGAGTGGACGCGGAACGCGGTGCCGGACGCATCGGCCAGCCCGGCGGCCAACAGCTCACCGATCGTCTCGGAGGTCCACCAGCCCTCCTCCCGGTAGCGACGAACCAGGTCGAGGGGGACCTTGCGCATGGTCGAACTCCCATCTCGCACCGCGTACGTATATTGTTCTCATCGTAAGAGAATCACATTTTCTAATGGGAGAACAAGTCATGGTCGACCTGGAGATGGACGCGGGATTGGCGGTCGTAACCATCAATCGCCCCCATGCCCGCAATGCCATCGCGCCCGCCACGATGGACCAACTGGAGAAAGCGATCGATGCCGCCGCCGAGGCGCGGGCGCTGGTCGTCACCGGGGCGGGGGATCGCGCTTTCGTCTCCGGCGGAGACCTCGAGGAGCTGGCCGCCCTGCGCACCGAGGAACAGGCGGCGGAGATGGCCCGGCGGATGCGCGGCATCTGCGACCGTCTCGCCGCGTTCCCCGGTCCGGTGATCGCCGCGCTCAACGGGCACGCCCTCGGCGGCGGGGCCGAGGTCGCGGTGGCCGCGGATATCCGGATCGCGGCCGAGGACATCAGGATCGGGTTCAATCAGGTGTCGCTGGCGATCATGCCCGCGTGGGGCGGCGCCGAGCGGCTCGCCCGGCTGGTCGGGCCGGGGCGGGCGCTGATGCTCGCGGGCGCGGGGACGGTCATCGACGCGCCGTCCGCCGAGCGGATCGGGCTGGTGGACAAGGTCTTCCCCCGCGGCGAATTCGACAAGGGCTGGCGCGCCGTCGCCCGGTCGCTGGCGTCCGCGCCCGCGGGGGCGATCAAGCGCGTGGTCGGCGGTGTCGAGCCGGAAGAGGCCATCGCCGCGTTCGCGCGGCTCTGGGTGACCGATGAGCACTGGCGAGCCGCCGACCGAGTGATGAACCGCGCCAAGTGATTCGGGAGGTAGCCAGGCGGGTCGGGGGTGTGAGGCGGGCGTCCGTGAGATCTTTGAGTGATGTAGATCACATAGGCGAGATTCGTAAGCTAGGTATCGCAGATGCGAGAACCAACTTACGGTGTGATCGGTAGGTTTCCGGCGGACCGGTGCGGTCCTTCGTCGCAGGCCCTGACATACCGCGGGCTCCCCGGATCGACCCTCTCGGCTCGGCGCGCGGCCGCCGTCGAGCCGACGGCCTCGGCGATCCCGGTGTCGCGCGGGTGGCAGGTGCCCGTGTGCCGAAATCGGGTCGGGCCTGCCTTTCTGCACGTTCGATAGCGGGATGAGTAACCATGGCCAGACGATCCGTCGATTCCGTTGACCGAGGTGTTCGGGAATTTCAATCCGTCACGCGCTGGCGAGCCCACGCGCGACGGCATCCGCTGCGCTACCGGCTGGCGATCGTGGCGCCCAGCGCGGTCGAAGTGATCCGCCACGCCGGTGGGTGGCTGTTCGACCGGACGACCGCGGGGTGGGAGGTGACGGTGCTGGTCGCCGACCATGCCGATGTGCGCCCGCTGCGGATCCTCGGGGCCACCGTGCTCGATCTGGAGCAGTCGCTGACCGCGCCGGTGCACGACACCTGGCCGACGGCCGTGGCCGTCGCCGCGGAGATCTACCGCGGCGACGCTCGCGTGCGCGGCGGGGTGCTCGACTGCCTCGACCGCGGGCTCACCGAGGTCGCGCTGTGGGGAGCGGATCTGCCGGCCGAGCTCGATCATCGGGTGTTCCCGGCGCATCATCGGATGAGTTCGGCCGCAAGGGCTTTCAAGTCCTGCGCGCTCACCGCGGCGGGTCTGCCCGCCGAGGTGGGCGGAGCGAGGGAGGCGTTCCGGACCGGCGGACTGCGACCGTCGACCTACCGGTGCGAGGTGGACCTGGTTCCGGCCTGACCGGCGGCCACCGGTCAGGCGGTGCCCGCTGCGGCCTCGCCGCGCTCGCCCTCTAGCCGATCGATCTCCCGCTCGACCAAGGCGAACGCTTCGGCGTGCCCACCGGACATGCCCAGCTCCCGCTCCAGCACGACGACTCGGGAGACGCTGGTCATCAGCACCGCCATGGCCGCGGGCGGAAAGCGCGCGGTGTCGAATTCGTATTCGTTCAGAATTCGTCGCAGGACGTCCGTTTGAATGGCGCGGAACCGCTCGGCGTAGTCCGCCACCGCCTCCCGTATCGCGGGCCGGTGATTGGACAGGCCGACGAATTCCATGGTGAAACGCACCGCGGCCGGATCGGTGCTGAAATCCCACAGCGCGCGCAGCGGCTTGTCCGTTTTCATCATCTCCGCCTGGAGCTCGAGTCCCTGCTCGGCGCGGCGGGTGAATATCTCCAGCAGCAGTTCGTCCATGGACCGGAAGTAATAGTGCACCAGTTGCGGCTTGAGTCCGGCGCGATCGGCCACCCTGCGGGAGGTCACCGCGGCCCATCCCTCCTCCAGCAGAAGCTGCTCGGCGGCGTCGATCAAGACGCCGCGATTCCTGGCGTCGGGTGCTCCGATCCTGCGCGGCGATGGCATCCGCCGGCCTCCTTCGGGAAATTGGTCATGGGATCCACGCATTATCGTAGTACGGGGGGTTATCACTGTTGACGCGTGCTCCTTGCGCATGCTATGCATGTGCACAGCATCTTGCTGAGCACTCGCTCGGCATGTGGTATCGGCGCTGTTCAGGCCGGTATCGGTGGAGAGATGCCGCGACGAGCACGACAGGTGGTCACGATTCCGCGAAGGGTCGCGGTAATGCTTGGCATATTCCGTTGCGAGCGTGGAATTCCACGCAGCGGGCTGATCGCACAATCGAGAACGCGTGTTCCCGGGTAGCGATTCGGGAACGCGCCGCAACGTCGAAGATTCGAGTGGCGGGAAATGTCCTGCCGCTCCATTTGTGCTGTCCTTTCGCCCGCTCCCGGCGTTGTGTCAATGCTTTTCCTCCGCTATTGACTCGTGATGTGGCGGCGCGCACAATAGCGATGTGACGCTTCGTTGCCGGAGCGGGCACTCGGGGCGAGATTCGAGTCGGGTAGGCGGGCCGACGTCTCGGGGCGCATATCCGATCCTTCGGAAGCGCGGCAGTCACTGAACCGTTTCACTGTTCGGCCATTCCTCCGACACGCGCAATTCGTGCGGAACGCAATTATTCCAGATTGTTCCGCCGCGGCGGCCGATGGATTGCCGGACCCGTAGAGTTTCGAGATCGACGATGATTCACCGAGCAGGCCACGCGCGGGAGAACGCGCGCGTCGTCGCGGGCGGCGGCGCGTCGTCGCAGCGGTGGGCCACCCGGGAGATCACCGCGTGGTGGCGCGGCTATCTGCGCCGGCATCCGATCACGGCCCTGGAAACCGTCGGCGGCCAGTTCGTTCTGGGTGTGCGCGCGGTGCAGTACCTGTGCGTGGACGTGGTCACCGGACGGTTCGCGTTCGCGGAGTTCGTCCGGCAGGCGGCGTTCATGGCCTCGGCGGCCGTGCTGCCGACCATCTTCGTGTCGCTGCCGATCGGGGTGACGCTGTCGATCCAATTCGGCCTGCTGGCCGGGCAGGTCGGCGCGACCTCGCTGGCGGGCGCCGCGAGCGGTTTGGCGGTCATCCGCCAAGGCGCGCCGATGGTGGCCGCGCTGCTCATGGCCGCGGCGGTCGGCTCGGCGATCTGCGCAGACCTCGGCTCCCGCAAGATCAGGGACGAACTGGACGCGATGGAGGTGATGGGCGTCTCGGTGGTGCGGCGGCTGGTCGTGCCGCGCCTGGCCGCCGCGGTGGTGGTGGGCGTGTCGCTGACCGGCGTCGTGTGCTTCGTCGGCTTCCTGGCCGGATACCTGTTCAACGTCTTCGTGCAGAGCGGTGCCCCCGGTAGTTTCGTGACCACCTTCGCGTCGTTCGCGACGGTGAGCGATCTGGTGCTCACGCTGTTCAAGGCCGTGGTGTACGGCGCCATCGTGGCCGTGGTCGCGTGTGAGAAGGGCTTGTCCACCAAGGGCGGCCCCGCGGGGGTCGCCAACTCGGTCAACTCGACCGTCGTGGCGTCGATCCTGCTGCTGATGACGGTGAACGTCGCCGTCACGCAGCTGTCGCTGCTCCTGCTGCCGCGGCAGGGACTGTGATGGCCGCGCCCTACCGCCCACCGGGGACGCGCCTGGCGCTGCGCGGATTCACCCAGCTGGCCACGGCGGTCATGCGCCTCGGGCACATGATGACGTTCTTCCTGCGCGCGTCGTTCTCGATCCCGGTCATGGTGCGCCACTATCGAACCGAGTTCGTGCGCATCCTGTCCGATGTCACGTGGGGCAACGGTTCGATCGTCGTCGGTGGCGGGACCGCGGGCGTCATCATCGTGCTCGGCGCCGCGGGCGGGGCGATCGTGGGCCTGGAAGGCTACAACGCCTTGCATCTGCTCGGCATGGAGCCGACCGTCGGGCTGATCGCCTCCACCGCGTCCACCCGTGAGCTGGCTCCGATCATGGCCTCGCTGGCGTTCGCGGCCCAGGCGGGCTGCCGTTTCACCGCGCAATTGGGCGCCATGGGCATCGCCGAGGAGATCGAGGCGATGGAATCGATGGGTATCCGCTCCATCCCTTACCTGGTCAGTACCCGGATACTGGCCTCGGTACTGGCGATGATCCCGCTGTACGTGGTGTGCCTGGCGGTGAACTACCTGGCGGTGCGCGTGGTGGTCGGCCTGTCCGGCGGGCTGTCCGCGGGCACCTACGAGCACTACTTCCAACTGGTGCTCAACGGGCCGGACATCGTCTACTCGCTGCTCAAGGCGGTGGTCTTCGTCGTGCTCACCTCGACGGTCCAGTGCTACTACGGCTTCTACGCCGCCGGCGGCCCGCAAGGCGTCGGCATCGCCGCCGGACGGGCGATGCGCGCGGCGATCTCGCTGATGATCATCGTCAATCTGCTGCTCACCGTGGCGCTGTGGGGCATCGGCGCCAGTGCCAGGCTCGGAGGCTGACCGTGTCGATCCTGTTCGAGAAAGACGGGCGTGGCCCCTCGGCGCTCGCGCTGTTCGTGCGCGGACTGGTGCTCGTCGTGCTCACGGTGGCGGTGGTATCGGCGCTGTTGCTGAAGTCCACCGGCCGCTTCGACGACAAGGTGGAGGTCACCGCGCTGCTGGAACAACTCGGCGACGGGTTGCCCGCCCGATCGGACGTGAAGTTCCGCGGAATGCTGGTCGGCCGTGTGGCCGAGGTCGCGCCATCCACCGGTCCCAACCGCGTGCGGTTGCTGCTCGATCCGGCTGCCGCGCAGCGGATTCCGCGCACGGTGACCGCGCGGGTCGTCCCGAGCAATGTCTTCGCCGTGTCCTCGATCCAATTGGTGGACAACGGCCCCGGGCCCGCCTTGCCTCCGCATGCCGAAATCCGTCAGGACCACAGCCTCTCGACAGTGCAATTGCAGACCGCGCTCACCAAACTGCGCGAGATCATCGCCGGTACAGCGCGGATCGGCGCGAGCAACACCGTGGGCGTGCTCGCCGCGGTCGCGACGGCGACCGACCGGCGTGGTGCCGACCTGGTCACGGCCGGAGCCCGGCTCGAGCGCATCACCAAGGAATTCGACGCGCTGCTCACCCCCGACGGCGGGCCACCGACACTGACCCTGCTGGCCGACGCCGTGCGCGAACTGAACGCCTCCGCACCCGATCTGCTCGACGCGCTGCACCACGCCGTCACGCCCATGCGCACCTTCGCCGAGCGGAACCAGCAGCTCGTCAGCCTCCTGTCGGCTGGAGAAACGACCCTGTCCACGGTCGGCGACGCGCTGGACCGGCGCACCGATCAGATCGTCACCGTGGCGGATCAGATGGGGCCGGTCCTGCACATCTTCGGCGAAGGGGCGCCGGCTTTCGCGCCCATCGTGGTCCGGATCAAGAAACTGTCCGACCTGTGGTTCACCGAGTTCTGGAACGAGGACAGCCCCCGCGGACGGGGCAAGTTCCAGTTCCGGTTCACCCCGCATACTCCGTACACCCGGGCGGATTGCCCGCGCTACGGCGAACTGGCCGGTCCCAGTTGCAGCACCGCGCCGGCCTCCGTACCCATCGAGGAGTTGCCACCCGCGATGGACCCGCGGACCTACCCGCCGCCTCCGGCCCTGCCCGCGGATCTTCAGGAGCTGATCCGCCGGGTGCTCACCGGAGAAGCCAATGGCGCCGAATCGATCCTCGCACCGTTGCTGGGTGACGGTCCGTTCCCCACGGGAGGTGCCCGATGAGTTACCGGCGATCCCTGATCGGCGTGAGCTTGTTCGTCACCGTCGCCGTCGCGCTGCTCTGGGTCACCTTCGTGACCCTGCATCGCGGGATCGACGGCGGGACGCACCCGTATTCGGCGGTGTTCAGCGACGTGAGCGGATTGCGGGCGGGTGACGACGTGCGCATGGCCGGTGTCCGGGTCGGCCGGGTCGACAAGATCGAACTGGACGGCACGCGGGCAAGGGTGCGGTTCCGGGTCGAGGCCGCGCAGCGGCTGACCGGCGACACCAAGGCATCGATCACCTACCAGAACGTGATCGGCCAGCGATATCTCGGTCTGTTCCCGGCCGATTTCGGTGATCCGGCGCCGCTGCGTCCCGGCGGGGAGATCCCGCTCGCGCGCACCGAGCCGTCGTTCGACATCTCCGCGCTGCTCAACGGATTCGAGCCGCTGTTCGGTGGACTCGACCCGAAACAGGTCGACAACGTGACCGGCGCCCTGATCAAGGCGCTGCAAGGCGACAACACCTCGGTGGTGCTGCTGATCGAACAGGTCTCCTCGCTGGCTCGGTCGCTCGCCGGACCCGATCAGGTGCTCGGCGCGGTCATCACCGGTCTGAACCAGGTGGTGGGTGACCTGGCGGTGCACAGCGGGGAAGTCGGCTCGCTCATCACGCGGGCGCGCGCGATCATCGACGGGCTCACACTGCACCGCGACGAGTTGCTCGGCACGCTGAGCACCGCGGCGACGGTCACCGACCGCATGGCGGGCGTGGTCGAAGGCGTGCAGCCCCAGCTCGACGAAATGCTGTCGCGCGAACCCGGTTTCACCAGGCATTTCCAAGAGAACAAGGCGAACTTCGCCTACCTCGGGTTCAACCTTCCGGCCCTGATGAAGGGCCTGGCCAGGGTGAGTCAGGAAGGGGCCTATCTCAACACCTACCTGTGCAACTTCGGCGTCGACCTGTTTCCCAGCCTCACGACGCTGGTGCCCACGATCGTGGGGCTGGCGTCGGCGACCGGGAAGCCCCAGCAATCACCGATCTGCGGGTGAAAGTATGAGACTGAAAAAGATTGCCAGACAGGCTGTCCGGACGCTTCGGCAGCCGATCGAGTCGCATCGGCGCAGCGTGCTGGGCGTGGGGGCGCTGGCGGTATTGCTGACAGTGCTCGCCGCCGCGCTCGGCGTCAACGCCATCGGCGTCGGCAAAGTGGCCTACGAGATCGAATTCGCCCAGGCCGCAGGCCTCCGGCCGGGCGACTCGGTGACCATCGCCGGGGTGCCGGTCGGGCGGGTCCAAGCGCAACGGCTGGCCGGTGATCACGTGGTGGTCACCGTGGACGTCGACGAGAACGTGGCGCTCGGGTCGGAGACCGGCGCGGCCGTCAAGCTGACCACCTTGCTCGGCGCCCGGTATGTCGAATTGCGACCGGCCGGGCCCGGTTCGCTGCCCGGCCGCCGGATCGCGTCGCGCCGCACTGCCGTCCCTTACGACCTGCAACAGGCGCTGGAGAACGCGACGGTCACCTTCGAGCAGATCGACACCGAGCAGATCCGCAAGTCGCTGGACAGTCTGGCCGGACAGTTGCGTGGCGTGCCCACGGTGCTGCCGGGACTGCTGGAGAACATGCGGGCGCTGTCGGCGATCATCGGCGACCGTCGCGGTGAGCTGGGCGCGTTGCCGGCCGGCATCCGGCGGTTGACCACGGTGGTGACCGAACAGCGGGCCGACCTGGCCGCCATCACAGCGCAGGGCCGTGATCTGCTCACCGAGATCGTCGCCCGCCGCGCCGCGATCGAACGGCTGATGGACGGTACCCGGCGTCTGGCCGACCAGCTCCGCGTGCTCGTGGTCGAGGACCGGCCGAAGCTCGACGAGCTGATCACCGGTTTGAACGGCCTGCTCGGCAGTCTCGCCCGCAACGACCAACTGCTGCGCAACACCTTGGAGATCCTGCCCGTCCCGGTGCGCAATTTCGCCAACGCCTCCGGCACCGGGAACGAGGTCGACTTCACCGCCCCGGCCGGGCCGCTGGTCGACTCCTGGATGTGCGCCATCGGCAGCCGTGCCCAGCAGATCGATCTGCCGCCCTACTTCGAGGACTGCAAATGAGAGCGACAAGCGTTCTGATCCGTCTGGTCGCGGTGCTGGTCGTCGGCGCAGTGGCCGGATGCGCCGGTGACGCGGTGGCCCTGCGGGACGCGGACAAGACGGTGATCGCCTCGTTCGACAACGGGGCCGGGCTCTACGTGGGCAACGCGGTGGCCGTGCTCGGCATGCCGGTCGGCGAGGTCACCGCGGTGCGACCGCGCGGCTCACACGTCGAGGTGACGATGCGAATAGAGGCCGGCGTCGACATCCCCGCGGACGCGAAAGCCGTCACCCTGTCGACCTCGGTGCTCACCGACCGGCACGTCGAGTTCACCCCGCCCTACCGCGGCGGCCCCACGCTGGCCGACGGCGCCCGGATCGGCCTCGATCGGACGAGGACGCCGGTCGAGTTCGACCGCCTGCTCGGCGCCGCCGACCGGATGGCGGGGGAACTGAAAGGCGAACAGCCGGGCGAGGGACCGATCGCCGAACTGCTCGGTGTCTCCGCGGCGATCATCACCGGCAGCGGTCCGCAGCTGCGCCAGACCATGGACGCACTGGCCACCGCGCTGCGCGTGGGAGACGACGACGGCGCCGCGGTGCGCGACGACGTCACCCGGATCATGGACCAGCTGGCCGTGCTGGTGCGCGCCGTCGCCGACAACGAGGGAGTGATCCGCGATTTCGGCACCGCCACCGGGCAGTTGAGTGACCTGCTGGCCGATCTGAACATCGGGGCGGGGGATACCGGCGCGCAGATCAACCAGATCCTGGTGCAGGCGGACGATCTGCTCACGCACAACGCGGAAAGCATCCGGTCCACGCTGACCGACGCGAACACGGTGACCCGTGCGCTCGCCGACTACCGGCGCGAGCTCGCCGAGTTCATCGACCTGACCCCGCTGCTGCTGAACAACGCCTACCGAGCGGTCGATTTCGAGTATCGCGGCGTGCGCGTGCACGCGCTGCTGGACAAGGTGTTCTTCGACAGCCAGCTCGTCAAAGAGGTGTGCAACATCCTCGGCCTGCGCCAACTCGGCTGCGCGACGGGCACTTTGCGGGACTTCGGGCCGGATTTCGGGATCACCGACATGCTCGACGCGATGTCGAGGTTGCCGCGATGAGCGCCCGCGAGCGAGGCCTTCGCGCCGTCGCGCTCACCGCGGTGGCGCTGGCGGCGAGCACGGCGTGTTCGGTCGGCCTGGAGGACCTTCCGCTGCCCGCACCCGGCGTCGGCGGCAACGGTTACACCATCCACGCCGACTTCGCCAACGCGCTGAATCTCCCCGCCAAGGCGAAGGTTCGGCTCGCCGGAGCGGATGTCGGTGAAGTGACCGGCATGGCGGTGCGCGATTACACCGCGGTGGTGACCATGAGCATCGAGCAAGGCGTGGTCCTGCCGCTCGGGACGCGCGCGGAATTGCGTACCGCCACCCCGCTGGGCGATGTCTTCGTCTCGCTCACCGCACCGGTCGACGCCACACCGGCGACCCCGGCCCTGCGCGACGGTGACAGCATCGCCCGGGATGCCACCGCGGCCGCCGCCACCATCGAGGAACTGCTGACCACGGCCGCACTGCTGGTGAACGGCGGTGCGATCCGCGATCTCACCGCCCTCGTCAACGGTCTGGGGCAGGCGGTCGGCGACCGCGGCGACCGGGTGGGCGCCCTGATCGCGCAGTCCACCCGCGTGGTGCAGGCCCTGGCCGCCCGCTCGGAGGACATTCGCACCACCCTGGTCCAGATCGACCAGCTCACCCAGCGGTTGCACGTCCAGCGCGGAACGATCGACGAGGTGATCTCCGCGGCCGGGCCCGCGCTGACCACCCTCCAGGACAACGCGAGCCGAGCGCTGGCCCTGGTCCGCCGGGTGGATCAGATCAGCAGGCAGCTCGAGAAGTTCCCCGGCTTGAACGGCGCGGCCACCACCGGCATGGTCGCCGACATCAACCGGATCGCGGCCGGGCTCGACGCCGCGGCGACCGATCCGAACGCGAGCGTGGCGGCGATGAACGCGCTGCTCGGACCGGTCATCGCCGTCACGAGCAGCACCTCGGCAAGCGTCGACGCCGACATGCGCGATCTCGCGCTCGGCGTATTCCCCGACCCGAACCACCCCGGCGACCCGCACAGTCGCGTGCCGGACGCCCGGGACTGGGAAGCGTTCGCCGGCAGCCTCACCTACACGCTGCTGAAGCTGCAGCAACGGGTGACCGGGGGCGGACGATGAGCATCCGGTGGCGCGCGGCGGGCGCGACGGCATGGGAAGCGGCCGCGCGCGTGCTGGTGACGACCGTGCGCGCGGGACGTGCCGAGCGCTCGGCCCTCGCCGCGGGCGCGCTCGTGCTCACCCTCGTGACGGGCGTGGGTTATCTGGTGTTCGGCGCGCTCGGCGTCGATCCGACGGCCGCCACCATCACGGTGCGGGTGCATCTCGCCGACTCCGGCGGTCTGCTGGCCGGCCGCCAGGTCACGCTGCGCGGGGTGCCGATCGGACGGGTCGAGTCGGTGGAGCTGACCAGCACCGGCTTGGTCGCGGTCGCCGCCGTCGACGCGGACACCCCGGTGCCCGCCGACGGGGAGGTCCGCGTGGCGAGCCTCTCGATGGCGGGCGAGCAGTACCTGGACTTCCGTCCCACCCGCGACGGGGGACCGTATCTCGTCGACGGCGCCGAGGTCGCGGTCGACCGCACCAGCACACCCACTCCGCTGTGGAAGACGCTCACCGCGCTGGATTCGACGCTGGCCCAGGTCGACCCGGCCGAACTGGCGGCCGTCGTGGACGAACTCGGCGTGAGCCAGGAGGGGCCGGGCAAGCTGGCCGGCATCATCGACGGCGGCATGTTCCTGATATCCACGTTGGATTCGGTGCTTCCGCAGACGGTGAGCCTGCTGCGCGACAGCCGTTCGGTGCTGGCGACGATCAGCGACTTCGGTCCCGGACTCGGCAGATTCGCGGGCAACGCGAACGCGCTGCTGAGCGGCGTCGAGCAGAAGTCGGGTGGCTACGCCGAATTGCTCGGCGCCACACCGGGAACCTTGCGGGCGCTGGACGCCGTGCTCGCGCAGAACTCGGCCACAGGCTCCGCGCTGCTGGAGAACCTGGCGGTGGTGGCCGACGTCACCTCGAAGCGAGTGCCCGCTTTCCACGAGTTCTTCTTCCCGACCGAACGCGCAGGCTCGACGCTGGACGGGATAGCCGTGGCGTTCCACGACGGCGGCGTATGGGGATTGGTGAATCTGTACCCGCGCTACACATGCGACTACGATCTGCCGCGGCGCCCGCCCTCCTTGCCGGACTTTCCCGAGCCGTACCTGTACACGTCGTGCCCGAACCACGATCCCTCCGTACTGATCCGCGGCGCGCGCAACGCGCCGCGCCCGCCGGGGGAGCAGATTCCGGACGGCCCGCCGCCGGGCGTGCGGGCCGACCAGCAGGCCACCCCGACGCCTATCGGGCCGCTGTCGCTTCCCCTCACATTCGCGGGACCGCCGTTGCCGCCCGCACCACCCGCTCCGCGGCGATGACCGACCGTCAGTCGAAACCCACACCCGAGGAAACATCATGAGCCACAGCGATACCGAGACATCGGTAGCGACGAAGGAGAAGCCGCCGACCGACCGGGACGAGGTCGCGGAGACGGCCGTCCCGGACGATGCCACCGAGCCCGCCGCGGCCGGCTCGGTGGCCGAGCCGCGGCCGAATCGGCTGTCGCGGGTCGTCCCGCTGATCCGGCGGGGACTACCGCCCCTCGCGGCGGTGGTCGCGGTCGCGGCGATCGTTGCGGCGGTCGTGCTGGGCTGGCAGCTGAAGAAGGAACGCGACGTCGACGCCGCGGCGGAAGCCGGGCTCGCCGCGGCACGGTCGTACGCGGTGACGCTGACCAGCGTCGACTCCGGCACGCTGGACCGCGATTTCGCCGCCGTACTCGACGGGTCCACGGGCGAGTTCCGCGATATGTACACCCGCTCCAGCGGCCAGTTGCGGCAATTGCTGCTGGACAACAAGGCGACCGGCAAGGGAACGGTGCTCGACGCCGCGGTCAAGTCGGCCTCCGAGACCGAGGTCGAAGTCCTGCTGTTCATCGACCAGACGGTGACCAACACCGCCTCGGCCGACCCGCGGGTCGACCGCAGCAGGGTCGAGATGACCATGGAACTGGTCGACGGCCGCTGGCTGGCCAGCCGCGTCTACCTGCCCTGATCACCCTCGCCATGCGTCCCGGGATGCCCTGCGCAGCAGAGAGAATAATATTCTCCCGGAGAAAGAATGATGTTATCATTTGTTCCGGCAGCTATCACTCCAGGAGTGCTCCCCATGACTGACTTCGACTCGGTCGACTACTTCACCGATCCGGCCGTGGTTCCGGATCCGCATCCGTATTTCGACCACCTGCGGGCCAAATGCCCGGTGACGCAGGAGTCGCGCTACGGGGTCTACGCCGTCACCGGTTACGAGGAGTCGACGCAAGTGCTGAAGAACGCCGACGTCTTCTCCTCGGCGATCGCCGTGGGCGGTCCGTTCCCGCCGTTGCCGTTCGAAGTCGAGGGCGACGACATCACCGAGCTGATCGAGCGGCACCGCAGCCGGTTGCCGATGTTCGAGCACATGGTGACGATGGATCCGCCGCAGCACACCTACGCGCGCTCGCTGCTGAACCGCTTGCTGACCCCGGCGCGGTTGAAGGAGAACGAGGACTTCATGTGGCGGCTGGCCGACCGCCAGCTCGACGAGTTCCTCGAGCGCGGACGGTGCGAATTCCTCGCTGAATACGCCAAGCCGTTCTCGTTGCTTGTCGTGGCCGACATGCTGGGCGTGCCCGAGGAGGATCACGAGCAGTTCCGCGTCGTCCTGGGCGCGGAGCGGCCAGGAACGCGGGTCGGCGCGCTGGACAAGGAAATCGTGGCGAGCAATCCGCTGGAGTGGCTGGACGAGAAGTTCAGCGCCTACATCAGCGACCGCAGGCGCGAACCGCGCGACGACGTCCTGACATCGCTGGCGCTGGCGAAGTACCCCGACGGCTCCACACCCGAGGTCATCGACGTGGTGCGATCCGCGACATTCCTGTTCGGCGCGGGACAGGAGACCACGGCGAAAATGCTGGGCGCGTCGTTGCGGATTCTGGGCGACCATCCCGAAGTGCAGGAGCAACTGCGCGCCGACCGCAGCCTGATCCCGGTGTTCATCGAGGAGGCGCTGCGCCTGGATTCGCCGGTGAAGAGCGGTTTCCGCTTGGCGAAGCGCGCGACGATCGTCGGTGACGTCGACATCCCGGTGGGGTCGACGGTGATGGTCTGTCCCGGCGCCGCCAATCGCGACCCGCGGCGCTTCGAGAAGCCGCACGAGTTCCGGTTGGACCGTAGCAATTTTCGCGAGCACATGGCGTTCGGACGGGGCGTGCATTCCTGCCCCGGCGGCCCGCTGGCCCGCGTCGAGGGCCGCGTGTCCATCGAACGGATCCTGGACCGGATGCTCGACATCGCCATCGACGAGGAACGCCACGGTCCGGCCGGGGAACGCCGTTACACCTACGAGCCGACCTACATCCTGCGCGGGCTCACCGATCTGCACATCACCTTCACGCCCAATCCCTGACCGCGAGCGTAAAGCTCTCGCTCACCGCGGTTTCACGAACCAGCTGTCTCGGCGGCACGACGAATAGAGGTAATCATGACCGGACGGGTCGAAGGAAAGGTCGCGTTCATCACCGGTGCGGCACGCGGCCAGGGCCGCAGCCACGCGGTGCGGCTGGCGCAGGAAGGCGCCGACATCATCGCCGTCGACGTCTGCAAGCAACTGGACAACGTGCCGTTCCCGATGTCCACCCCCGAAGACCTCGCGACCACGGCCGATCTGGTCAAGGCCGAAGGCAGGCGCGTGTTCACCGCCGAAGTGGACGTGCGCGACTACGCCGCGCTGAAGACCGCCGTGGACTCCGGGGTCGAGCAGCTCGGGCGGCTGGACGTCATCGTCGCGAACGCGGGCATCGGAAACGAGGGCGGGCAACTGCTCGACCTCGAGGAGAACCTGTGGGACGACATGATCGACGTCAACCTCGGCGGGGTGTGGAAAACGGTGAAAGCCGGTGCGCCTCATCTGATCGCGGGTGGCCGCGGTGGCTCGATCGTGCTCACCAGTTCGGTGGGCGGGCTCAAGGCGTACCCGAACGTGGGTCACTACGTCGCCGCCAAGCACGGCGTCGTCGGTCTGATGCGCACCTTCGCCGTGGAACTCGGTCAGCATTCGATCCGGGTAAACTCGGTGCACCCGACGCACGTCAACACGCCGATGGTGATGAACGAGGGCACCTACAAGCTGTTCCGTCCGGATCTGGAGAACCCGGGCCCGGCCGACCTCGAGCCGATCTGCCGGATGTTCCACACCTTGCCCATCCCGTGGGTCGAGCCGGTCGACATCAGCAACGCGGTGCTCTACCTGGCCTCCGATGAATCCCGTTTCGTCACCGGAGTTCCGCTGCCCATCGACGCGGGCAGCATGCTCAAGTAGCAGGCGGCGGAGCCGGTTCCCCGGTGAGCGTGCGCGACTTGGTGGCTGGAGGGCTTTCATTCTCTGCCCGGGGGAGTACGCGCAGGCGCTACGCCGGGTGACGGCGGGTCGCCGTGCCCAGACGCGACCACTCGGCGGCGGCGCAGGGAAGAAGGAACGAGATGACCCGTACCGAGCACGATTCGATCCATCCTGGTGCCGATGCGGCGAGCGCGCCGAAGGTATCCGCCGAATCGTCTGTGACTCGGATGCTCGAGATCTTCGACGTCGTTCCCGTCGGCGAAGACACCTTCACCGGCGCCGGTGACGGCGGATCACGCAAGGTGGTCGACGGCACCCAACTGCTCGCCCAATCCATCGTCGCGGTCGCGAAAAGGCTGCCGGGCAAGGCGATTCGGTCGGCGCACGCCATCTTCACCCGCGTGGCGGACCCGGAGGAGCCCGTGGAGTTCCGTGTCGAGGTGACCCACGAGGGGCGCTCGATCGCCGCGGCGGCGGTGACGGTGCGGCAGAACGGTCGCCGCTGCGCCTCGGTCTCGGTTCTCGCCGACGTACCCGCATCGGACGTCATACGGCATCACGCGCCACGTCCGCGGGTCGCCGGGCCGGCCGCGTCCATCGCGGCCGATATGCCGATGGCGGGCCGCGAACTGCGGATCGTGGATGTCACCGACGTCAACGATCCCGCGGAGGTCGGCCCGCCCGAATTGTTCGCATGGCTGCGCTACGAACCTATCCCGGTCCGCGCGGATCTCGCCAAAGCCTTGATCGCCCACTTCACCGGTCACCTGTCGGTGTCGGCGACCATGCGCGCGCACGCCGGTGTCGGCACCAGTCAGGCGCACCACAGCCTCTCCACCGCGGTCATCACCGTGACGGTGAGTTTCCACGAGCCGGTCGGATGGGAGGGCTGGCTGCTCTACTCCCACGAGAGCACGCAGGTGGGGGCGGGCATGTCCTATGTCCGGGGGCAGGTGCACTCCGAGGACGGCCGGCTGATCGCCTCGTTCACGCAGGAGGCGATGATCCGCCCGCTGCAAGGGGAGCATGCCGCGATCCCCGTGGACGCACGGCTGTGAACATCGCGGGCCATCGGGAAGGATCTCCGAATGGGTGAACAGTCGGCAGGCCTCGAACTCTCCGGTTTCGCGGCCAGACCCGACTATCGCGTCGACATCCACCGCCGCCGCAATCTCGTCACGGCGCGGTTCGGCGAGCTTCTTCTGGCCGAGACGACTCGGTCGTTGCTCGTCGACGAACAGGACCACGGTCTGGTGTTCTATTTCCCCCGCGAGGACCTGCGCGTCGAATTGCGGCGCGACGACGCTCGCGTCAGCCGATGCCCGTTCAAAGGGCAGGCGACCTACTGGCGCTTCGACGGAGACGGCGACGAGGCCGTGTGCTGGAGCTATGACGACCCGATCGATCACGTGGCGCGCCTGAGCGGCCATGTCGCCTTCTATCAGGACAGGGTGTGGGTCCGTGTCGGCGTGGCGACGCCCGCGGTGCTGGGCGTAACGGCCCGGAGCCAGGGCATCGTCACTCCCACTCGCGTCGGAGAGTGAAATTCTCCTATTCGAGAATTTCTATTCCATAGGGCGGCGACGACCTCTATGCTGAGCAGGTGCCGAAGAGGTCTGCGTTGAGAGTCGTCCAGTGGACCACCGGCAATGTCGGGAAGAGTTCGGTTCGGGCGATCGTCGCCAATCCCACGCTCGAACTCGTCGGCTGCTACGCGTGGTCGCCGGACAAGGTGGGCCGCGACGTCGGCGAGTTGTGCGGAATCGAGCCCCTGGGCATCGCGGCCACCGACGACGTCGACGCGCTGCTGGCGCTGCGACCGGATTGCGTCGTCTACAACCCGATGTGGATCGACGTGGACGAGTTGGTCCGCATCCTGTCCGCGGGTGTCGACGTCGTCGCGACCGCTTCCTTCATCACCGGCCACAACCAGGGCGATGGTCGCGACCGGATCGCCGAGGCGTGCCGTCGCGGCGGGTCGACCATGTTCGGCTCCGGCATCAGCCCCGGCTACATCAACCTGCTGGCCATCCTGTCGGCCGCCATCTGCGACCGGGTCGACAAGGTGACCATCAGCGAGGCGGCCGACACCACGTTCTACGACTCGCCGGAAACCGAGAAGCCGGTGGGATTCGGCAGGCCGATCGACGATCCCGGCCTGCCCGCGATGACCGCCGACGGCACGGGTGTCTTCGGCGAGGCCGTCCGGCTGATCGGCGACGCACTCGGCGTCGAACTGGACGAGGTGCGCTGCGACGCGGAATACGCCGGCACCACAACCGATCTCGACCTCGGATCGTGGGCCATCCCGGCGGGATGCGTCGCCGGTGTGCACGCGAGCTGGAAGGGCCGCATCGCGGACCGGACCGTTGTCGAGATCGACCTGCGCTGGCGCAAAGGGCAGACGCTCGAGCCCGACTGGAAGATCGATCAGGACGGCTGGGTCCTGCAGGTCGACGGCCGCCCGACGGTGAAGAACGTCGTCAGCTTCCTGCCGCCGCCGGATTTCCATGCCGAGACGATCGCCGATTTCATGACGCTCGGGCACATCATGACCGCCATGCCGGTCATCAATGCAATTCCCGGCGTCGTCGCGGCGGCGCCGGGCATCGTGACCTACAACGACCTGCCGCTCACCCTGCCGCGCGGCGTCGTGCCGCAGCGCTGAGGCGGTCGCACTCCGTCCGCGGCGCGGGCTCACAGCTGCGGCATCACCTCCGTGGCGAACAGTTCCATCGTCGCCGCGGCCTGCTTCGCGCCGACCATGAACACGAACGAGGAGATGCCCTGCCGGGCCCGTTCGCCGAGCCGGTCCACCAGCATGGCCGGAGTTCCGATGTAGCCCTCCTCGACCCCGAACGCCTCGTCGGCGAAGCGACGGCCGACACGGGCGCGCAGTTCCGGAAGGCCCCGTTCGCGTGGGGCCACCGCGAGGACGGCCTGGTGTGATCTGCGGATCGTGCTCGGGTCGCGGTCGATACGAGCGCATTCCGCCTCCAGCGCCGCGGTGAGTGCCACCCAGTCGCGCAGGCCATAGGTAGGCACATTCCATACGTCGGCATAACGTGCGACCAGCGGAATCGTGTACTTCGGTCCGGCGCCTCCGATGTGGATCGGGGGACGTGGCCGCTGAAGTGGTTTCGGCGAGTTGGGGATATCGGTCACCCGATAGTGACGGCCCTCGAACGACGTATGGTCGCCCGTGAACATCCGGGTGATGATCTCGAGCGCTTCACCGAGGCGCTCCGATCGCTCAGCGGCCGACCCCCACGGCAAGCCCGCTTTTCGATGCTCGTCCGCTATCGAACCGCTGCCCACGCCGAATGCCAGCCGTCCGCCGGAGATCAGGTCGAGCGTGGTGGCCATCCGTCCCAGCAGCACGGGGTGCCGGAAGTTGTTGCACAGCACCAGCGCGCCGACGCGCAGGCTCGTCGTGCCGGCGAGCAGCGCCGTAGCGGTCGTCCACGCTTCCAGCGCGGGGTGGTCGGGAAGCCCTGGAGAGTAGAGGTGGTCGAACAGCCACAGTGTGCCGAAGCCCGTGCGCTCGGCCGTGCGCGCGAGGTCGAGCAGCGTGCCGTAGTCCGCGACGATCTGCGGGATGTAGATCCCGAACTCGGGTTCGGCCTGCACCGGACCACCTCCGAACCAATTGTGACCTGTGCTACAGATCCGAGCACTACCGGACATGTGTGTCCGGTTATATTACTGTCCCGTAGCGGCCGTGGTCGGCCGCGCGAGATCCGAGCTCGCGTCTGATCTTCGAGGGTGTGTGATGTCAGCAATTTCGCGCCGGTCACTGTTGACCGGAGCAGCCGCGGCGGGCGGCCTCCTGGTCGCCTCGCGCTACGCGAACACGACGAGTCCGATTGCCGCGCGGGTGAACAGCGTTCCGCTCACCCGCGAGGAACACCGGGTGGTCGTCATCGGATCAGGGTTCGGCGGTGGCGTCACCGCACTGCGCCTGGCCGAGGCCGGAGTCCGGGTCCTGGTGCTCGAACGCGGCCTGCGCTGGCCGACCGGCCCGAACGCCGAAACCTTCCCGCGCGCATCGGCGCTGGACAAACGGGTGCTCTGGTACAAGTCCAGCCCGGTGTTGTTCGGCAAGCCATTGGTTTTCGAGCCGTACACCGGCCTCGTCGAAGCGGTGCCCGGTACCAATATGACCGCGCTGTGCGCGGCGGGCGTCGGCGGGGGATCGCTGGTCTACCAAGGTATGTCCCTGCAACCGGCGCGGGAGGTGTTCGATGCCCACTTCCCCGAGGCCCTGGACTGGGCGACCATGGATCGGGTGCACTACCCGCGGGTGGCGCGCATGCTCGGCTTGGCCGTGGCCCCGGACGAGCTGATCGCCAGTCCCAACTACGCGGCCTCACGGGTCTTCGCCGAGCACGTGCGGCGCGCCGGCCTTCCGCTGTCGAAGATCCCGATGCCCATCGACTGGAACTTCGCCTTGGCCGAACTCCGGGGCGAGATGAAGCCTTCCTACACCAACGGCGACGGCGCCATGGGGGTGAACAACGGCGGCAAGCATTCGGTCGACGTCACCTACATCGCCGCCGCCGAGGCGACCGGCCTGGTGACGGTCGAGCCGCTGCATCAGGTCACCGATGTCGAGCGGGCCTCCGACGGCAGGTGGATCGTCCACGTCGAGCGCCTCGACACCAGCGGCGCCGTGCTGGAGAACAAGATCATCACCACCGGTGCGCTGGTGCTGGCGGCCGGAAGCCTGAACACCACGAGGCTGCTGGTGCGCGCCTCGGCGAAAGGCCTGATCCCCGATATGCCCGACGGACTCGGGCAGGGCTGGGGCACCAACGCCGACCGCATCTACCTGTGGACCGATCCGACCGCGAGTTTCGGTACCGAGCAGGGCGGCCCGGTCGTCTACGGAAGCAAGATCTGGTCCGACCCGCACTCCGCCCACACCCTGATCCAGGCGTCCGTCCCGCCGCTGGGCGCCGACGCCGGCAGCACCATGATGGTCGGGTACGGCGTCAGCGACGGCCGCGGGCACTTCGTCTACGACGCGGCCCGCGACGATGCCATCTTGCAGTGGCCGCAGGACGGTGACAGCTACATCCAGGACAACTACATCGGCCCCGCCGCACACCGGATCGCCGGTCCCGGAAGCATTCTCACCGACACCAACTTGTTGTTCCCCTCGACCTGGCACCCCTTGGGCGGCGCCAGCATGGGGGCCGTCTGCGATCTGGAGGGCCGGGTGCACGGCCAGCAGGGCCTGTACGTGCTCGACGGTGCGCTCATGCCAGGCAACACCGCGGCCTGCAACCCGTCGATGACCATCGCCGCGGTCGCCGAGCGCGCCTTGGACAACTTGGTCGCACAAGACGTCGGCACGGTGATCTGACCGTGTGCGCCGCGCCCGCAGCGCTGCTCAATCACCGGGCAGCACCGGGCGCACCGCCGTGGCTTCGGGGCCGCGCTTGCGCATGGTGGCGGTGAACACCACGGGCTGGCCCGCGTGCAGCGCTTTGTATCCGGTGGTCTCGATGCTGGTGTACTCGACGAAGACCTGCGTGGGATCGTCGGCGGGCTGCAGGAATCCGAAGCCCTTCTCGACGTTGAACCAGACCACCGTGCCGCGGCGCCAGTATTGCGCCGCGCCACGGTGGCGGTGGGGCTGATCGGTCACGAAGTCGAGGATAAGGGCCGGATCACGCGGCGCCGCGGCGCACCGGATCGGAGTGCATGATCCGTCGCCACCAGGCGTCCAGCGGGCTCGGGTCGGGCCAGACGACCGCGGCTTCGGAGGAAACCCCGGCTGCGGCCTCGCTCGCCGCGAGGTTGGGGTGGCGCGATTCGGTTGATGCCATGATCGGATGCTCCATCAGGTGTTCCCTGCGTAGGAAAGCTGCCGCGCGACAACGTTTTCCATGCCTCGGCAGGGCGCGGGCCCGGAATCCCGGGCCCGCCAGGAAGGGGAAGATGACACTCGTCGCGGATTGGTTCCGAGATCACTGGCTTCGACATCACCTCACTTGGCGATTCCGGTGGAGATGCGCGATCGGATCGGGCTTCTCAGGCGTCGATCGCCTTGTGCCCGTTCCCGCGACCGATCTCGATCTTGCGCGGCTTGGCCTTCTCGGCCACCGGAATCGTGAGGCGGAGCACGCCGTCGGTGTAGTCGGCGCGAATCTTGTCGGTGTCGAGGTTGTCGCCCAGGAACAGTTGACGGCTGAACACGCCGCGGGCGCGTTCCGCGGCGATCATCTCCCGCCCCGAGTCGAGTTCGGGACGACGCGCGCGCACGGTCACCACATTGCGCTCGATGTCCAGATCGAGGGATTCGGGGTCGATGCCGGGCAGGTCGAACTCCACGACGAACTCCTCGCCCGCGCGCCAGGCGTCCATCGGCATCACCGCTGGATGCGACTTCGTGCCGAACACCTGCTGCGTCAGACGGTCCAGATCGCGGAACGGATCGGTGCGCATCAGCATGGTCGCCACCTCCAACTCACTCCATTCTCCGTAGTAGGGTCCAGATAACCTCTGTCATCTGGCATAGATTTTTTGTACCACCCGATGAAGTTGAGTGCAAGGCGCTAAACTAGGAAATCTCTTGTCGGAAGTGAAGTGAGGATGGATGGCGCAGGAGAGGGGTGACTCGGGGCATCTGCCGGATCCCGGCCAAGCGGTGTACGGGATCTCGGTGGCCGCCGGGCTGGCCGGAATCGGTGTGCAGACGCTCAGGCTCTACGAGCGGCACGGGTTGCTGAGTCCCGCACGCAGCGACGGGGGCACCCGCCGCTACAGCGGCAACGATCTGGCCAGACTGCGGCGGATCACCGATCTGGTCGCCACGGGCGTGAATCTCGCGGGCATCCGCCGCATCCTCGACCTGGAGGATGCGAACGCCGACCTGCACGCGGACAACGACCGGTTGCAGGCCGACAACATCCGCCTGCGGGACGCGCGAGACAAGCGGCCCGGCCCGGCGTAGGTTCCTGGGCTACCCGGAGAAGGGCGTACGCAGATCGACCACCGTCCCGGTATCGCCGGTGGTCACGGTGACCTCTGGAATCAGCGCCCGGATCAGCGGCATACCCCGCCCGCGCAGCGAATCGGCTTGCGGATCGGGTTCTTTCCAGCGGCCGCTGTCGGAAATGGTCACCCGGAGGTGCTCGCCGTCGATCTCGGCGCGCAAGCGAACCACGCCGCCGTCACCGTGATGCCCGTGCTCGACGGCGTTGGTGCATGCCTCACCGACGGCGAGCAGCACGTCGTAGGCCGGTGCCGCGGCCATGCCGCACTGGGCGAGCCATTCCTGCAAGGTGTGCCGGACGGTGGCCAACTGCACCGCTTCGGCGGGGAAGTCCAGCGCCAGCGGCGTCACGGCGTTGGGTAGGGGTACCCGCTCGCCCGCGTTCACGAGCGCGTACCAGCCGCCGCGATCGCAGTGCGTCTGTCGCGGCCCGCCCTTGTCGTCGTCGTGCCTCGCCGATGGCGTCGATGCGCCGTCACCTCGTTACCTCCCTATCGGGGATCGGTGCGCTGTACCCGCGCCCACGCCGAGCACGTGGACCGCCATCGGACTGGGCTGCCGTGTTCGCCGTGCGTGTGCCGTTCTCCCCGAAGCTATACCCGGTTGATCATTCCCCATTCATGGCCGCGGCCGGAGTCGGTGAGACCTCCGGCACCGGCACCACCGTAAACCGTGGCGCCGCGAACCCGCGAACCGGGCGGCGCCGCGCGAACCATCATCACAGGTTTTGCCGCGGCAGCCGCACGACCTGGACGAAGAACTCATCGATCTGCTTGATGGCGGCGACGAACTGGTCGAGATCCACCGGCTTGGTGACGTACGCGTTCGCGTGCAGCCGGTAGCTGCGCAGGATGTCCTCTTCGGCCGCCGAGGTGGTGAGCACGACCACCGGGATGTGCGACAGGTCGGGATCGGCCTTGATCTTCTCCAGCACCTGCCTGCCGTCGTACTTGGGCAGGTTCAGGTCGAGCAGGATCAGGTCCGGCCGCGGCGCGTCCGGGTACCGTCCCTGACGGTAGAGGAATTCCAGCGCCTCCTCGCCGTCTCTGGCGACGTGCAGGGTGTTGCCGATCTTGTTGTCCTCGAAGGCTTCCCGTGTCATCAGCTCGTCGCCGGGATCGTCTTCGACGAGCAGGATGTCGATGGGCTGGCCGGGCGTGCTCATGCGATGGCTCCTTCGTGGGTGGGGAGGTCGGCGGTACGGGCGGTGCTGTCGGAATCGGCGGTGCGCAAAGTGAACCAGAAGCGGGCGCCGCCGGTGTACTCGGTGTCGATCCAGATCCGGCCGCCGTGATACTCCACGATCTTCTTGCATACGGCCAGCCCGATGCCGGTTCCGCTGTACTCCTCCCGATTGTGCAGCCGCTGGAAGATGACGAAAACCTTCTCGGCGAATTCGGGGGCGATCCCGATGCCGTTGTCGGAGACCGACAGCAGCCAGCCGTTGCCGTGTTCGTCCGGTTCGCAGGTGATCTCGATCCGGGGCGCGCGGTCGGGCCGGCGGAATTTGATGGCGTTGGCGATCAGGTTCTGCCACAGCATGGTCAGCAGCGTCGGATCCCCGATGATCTCGGGCAGCTGGTCCGGCCGCCGGACGCTGGTTTCGGTCTCGTCGATCGCCGCGGAGAGGTTGGTCAGGGCCTTGTCCAGGGACTGGCCGACGTCGGTGGGCACGGTACGGTCGGTGACCCGGCCCACGCGGGAGAACGTGAGCAGGTCGTTGATCAGCACCTGCATCCGCTTGGCGCCGTCGACGGCGAAGTCGATGTACTGCTTGCCGCGCTCGTCGAGCTTGTCACCGTAGCGCTTCTCCAGCAGCTGACAGAACGACGCCACCTTGCGCAGCGGCTCCTGCAGATCGTGCGAGGCGACGTAGGCGAACTGCTCCAGCTCCGCGTTGGACCGGCGCAGTTCCTCGGCCTGCACGTCCAGATCCGTCTTCTGCTCGGCGAGTACCGCCTCCTTGGCGCGGGAGGAAGCCAGCTCGGCGACGATGCGGCGGCGCATGCTCTCCACCGCGTTCGCGACGGTCGCCAGATCGGCGGGGCCGTGGGCGTCGATGTGATGCTCGAAGTCGCCGCCCGCCACCCGCAGCGACGCGTCGGTCAGAGAGCCGAGGGGCCGAACGATCAACCGCCGGATCAGCACCGTCAGCAGCACACCGGTCAGCAGGAACGCCACCACCATCCCGGCCAGTACGGCGTCGCGGACCGTCCGGCTGTGCGCGAGCTCCTCTTCGTCCCGCGCGATGGCCGCCGCGAGATTGCTGTTCTGCGCGTCGAAGCGCGTCCGCAGGTCGTCGAACAGCGGTTTACCGCGCGTGGGAGTCGTCGGCTCGATGCCACGGGTCGATCCCGACTGCAATCCGGCGACCAAGGGCTCCGCGTATTCGGTACGCCACCGCTGCGCGGCCTGCTCCACGCCGTCGAGTTCGTCGAGCAGCGGCCGCCGGCCGGCCAGCAGCTCCCGCAGGCGCGCGGCCGACTGCGCCTCGTCCCGGGTGCCGTCCCGGTAGGGCTGCAGGAACTGCGGGTCGGCGGTGATCCCGTAGCCGCGCACGCCGGTCTCCTGGTCGACCAAAGCGCTCTGCAACCGGTAGGCCTCGGCCGCCGCGGGCAACGACTTGTCGAGCAGCCGATCGGTCACGCGGTTGGTCTGAGCGATCACCTGGGCGCCCGCCACGGTGCCGATGATCACCACCAGCACCATCGCGGCCAGCACCAGCTGGAACCAGGCCTGGGCGGTCAACCGCGCGCTCAGCGACGGCCGGCCGGTCTTCGTCGTCATCGGTTCCGATCCTGTCCTTGCCCGTCGCCGTTCCATCCCAGATACAGAATGGCGACGTCGTCGTCCAATCCGCCGGACGCACCCGCCAGCGCCTCCACGCGACCGATCAGTTCGTCGACGAACCAGTCGGGATCCGCGGCCCGCACGGCGCGTGCGACCTCCATCAGTCCTTGCTCGCCGAGTCGTTCCTGGTCCGTCCCGACCCGGCCTTCGAACAGGCCGTCGGTGAACACCATCAGCCCGGAGCCCAGGGGCAGGTCCAGATCGTGCACGGGCCACTCGGCGCGACCGGGCAGAAAGCCCAAGGCAGGCCCGCCGGGCACCTCGACCCAGGTCAATCCGGACGCCGAGCGCAGCAGCATGCCCGGGTGCCCGGCCCGCAGCACCTGCGCGCGGCAGTCGCCGGGATGCAACATCAGGCTCGTGACCGTCGCGAAGGTCTGCCTGCCGGTGCGTTCGGCCAGCAGTACCTGCTCGAGCAGCCGCAATTGCCGTGCGCCGGTCACCCCGCTCAGCACCAGGGTGCGCCAGGCCAGGCGCAACGCCACGCCGGTCGCCGCCTCGTCCGGTCCGTGGCCGGACACGTCACCGATGACGGCGTGCACCGTGCCGTCCGCGTCCTGGACGACGTCGTAGAAATCGCCGCCGAGCAGCGAATGGGCGCGGCCGGGACGGTAGCGCGCCACGACATCGACGACTCGCTGCCCACGCAACAGCGGGGTGGGCAGCAGGCCGCGTTCCAGTCGCGCGTTCTCCTGCGCGCGCATATTGCTCGCCTGCAGGGCCGCGCTGGTGCGCTCGGCCTGCTTACGCTGGATCGCGTAGCGCACGGCGCGCCCGAACAGTTCCGGCTCGACCCGGCCTTTGACCAGGTAATCCTGGGCTCCCGCCGCGACCGCGGCCAAACCGGTCTGCTCCTGATCGAGGCCGGTCATCACCACGATCGCGACCTGGTCGGTGTGGCTGCGGATGCGCTCGACCGCCTCCAGCCCCTTGGCATCGGGCAGATGCAGGTCCAGCAGCACGCAGTCGGGCTCGGCGGAGGCGAGGTGCTCGGCGGCCTCGGCCAGCGACCGCACCCAGTGCAGCTGCAGACCGGGCGCGCCGTCCACGACCAGTTCCTCCACCAGGAGGGCATCTCCCGGGTCGTCCTCGATCAGGAGTACCGAAGGTTGCTGCCACGGCCAATCCGCGTCCACGATCACCTCGGGATCGTCGTCTGTCCCGTCACGCCGCACGGAAACCACCGGTCGTGGGTCCGAGTGTGGTGGAACGTCCGACAGCACTGATGCCGTCGTCGGCGAACACCGACAACCCGGCCTCCGATCACCAAGGGCGGCACCAGCGCACGCCGACTGTCTCAGCGGCCGTTTGCTGGACCGAGAGGCAGCCAAGATCGTATCCGATCCGCCACCTGACCGAGACATGACGGTGCTCACCTGGGCAGACGCGGATGTGGACGCGGGAAGGACGCCGGAGGATCAGACCGTGGTGCCCGTCAGCCGGGCGGTGCTGCGCTCGTGCTCCCCGGCCGCAACGTCCCGGCGCGGCGAGCGAAGTTCCGCCAAGCTGCGTGCGACGACCGTGGCATGGACCGCGATGACGGCAAGGGAAGCCGAGCCGATCACAGCAAGAAGCACAACCACGACAGATACCGGTCCTTTCGGGTGCGAGCGGGCCGGTTGCCCGCTCGATCGAGTGCCGAGTTCGCGTCCGCCGATCCCGGCGGGCGCGTGCTCCGCCTCCAACGTGCCCCCGTCGCTGCGGACCAAACACGCCGAGCGCGGCGGCGTGCACGGGTCGTGCGATCACGCGAGGGCGACCTCGGCCGTCGCGCGACCGAAGATCTTGTGCCCGTCGTGCTCGGCGGTGATCGCGACGGTGGCGGTGCGAGCGTGCTCGTCCAGGTGTTTCACCCGGCCCGAGAACGCGATTTGAGCGCCGGTCGCGCCGACGTGCACGGGATTGGTCAGGCGGACGTTGTAGGAGCGCAGCGCCCCCGGGTCGCCCAGCCACGAGGTGAGCAAGTCGACACTGAGCCCGATGGTGAACATGCCCTGCGCGACGACGGTCTGCATCCCCATCCGCGCGGCCGCCTCGGTGCTCCAATGGATGGGGTTCGGGTCTCCCGCCACTCCGGCGTAGTTGACCAGGTCGCCTCGGCTGACCGTGAGCGTGAGTGGCGGAAGCTCCGTTCCGGGACGCACGGTTTCCCACCGCCGTCCTCGCGGGGTCACCGGCGCCTGCGTCGCGCGGGCCGACTCGCTGCCGTCTCCGACATAGCGCGGGTGCGGGATACGGCGCTGCTGCCGGGCCTCCGGGCGTACTCCGTGCATGACCATCGCGTCCAACCAACCGGGCAGGGCCTCGTCGGCCCGCCCGACCAGGCTGGTCCGCGATGTGAGGACCGGCCGATCGTCCTGGTCCAGGATGGTCTGGCGCAGGACGATGAGGTCGCCGCCGAACGCGTGCCGGAACGAGTCGAGGCACATCTCGAAACCGATCCGGTCGCCGGCCAGCAGCGGACGGTGGAAGTCGATCATCTGATCGGTCTGGATGGTCCGGCTCAGGTCGTAGCCGGGCAGGATCGTGTCGAAGACCTCGGCGTAGGCGAGATAGCCCGGCACCGCGCCGAAGGTCGGCGGAGCGACCAGGCCTGCGTAGCCGAGGTCGGTCGCGGCCTGCTCCGATCGATGCGCCGGGTGCTGGTTGCGCACCGCGCGGGCGTACTCGCGGATCTTCTCGCGGGCGACCTCGTAGTGATCGCCGCTGCGATACCGGCGCCCGACCATTGTGGCGGGCGCCGCGGCGTCGGTCGTGTCGTTCGCACCTGATGTGGCAGGGAGTCTGGACATCGCGGGGGAATCTACCCAAGCGACGGCGAATTTCCGGTCAGCCCGCATCGCTCGCCGTTTCGCGATCGACGGACTCTCGGCCCGTCGTCGATCATTGGCGGTTCAGCACAGGTTCCGCTCGGCGGACACCACCACTGCGGCGGCCTCGTCCACCGATTGGTGCGTGCTCACCTCAACCACGATGTCGGCATCGGACGTTCCGGCCGCCAGTTCCCGGCACACCGCGTAGCCCAGGTCCAGCAGCGCCGCGGTCACGGTCCGCACGCCGAGCCGCTGTAGGTCGGCGAGATAGCGTTCGGCGCCGCGCGGTGCGTGCGCCCGCGCTTCGGTCGGACGGAATTCGGCAGCGACAGCCGACGCAGCCTAGCCGGGCCGCGGTCGCCGTCCTGCCGGTCGGCGTAAGCAGTCGCTGACCCTCGTGCCGGATGGGCCATCCCGCCGCTGGACTGGTTCGAGTGAGTGCGGCCGCGTTCACCGGCAACCGAGCCGAGCGCGGGCCGCACGCGAAGGGCGGCAGCGGTGTGTGCCGCTCGGTCGTTACCGTTTCGTTGTTTTGTCGTCGTGTGTCCCGTGCGAGCCGATCGAGTGTGTGCGGGAGCATGACTCTCCGGATCCAGTGGACAAGCACCGTGGTGTTTCGAACGAATTCGAGGCTCGGTGACCTCCCGCGATACCGGAAGGGACGTACCGGGTCGGCCGACGCAGATCGGAGGACCGCATCATGGCGTTCGACGCCGACGTTCCCAATGATCGACGCTCGCACCGGGTGTCGTGGCAGGTCTGGACGACCGCCGCGGCGGCGGTCGCCGCGGCGGCGACGATCGCCTGCGGTCCCGCCGCCGCGCAGCCGCCCTCCAGCAGCGCACCCGATGTCCCGGTGGAAGTGCCCATCCCCGGCGGATTTCCGGGATTCTCCGAAATCCTGCGATTCGTTCCGCCCGCGCCTCCCGTACCGCAGATGCCGCTCGGCCGGCCGGTGCCGCACCACGGGGCCGTATCGGCTCACCACGGCGCTCGACCAGCTCCCCACCACGGCGGTCTGCCCGTGCACCAGGCTGGCCGATCGGTGCCCCAGCACGGCGGCGCGACCGGTCACACCAGATAGGGATAGGTCGAGGGCGCTTCGCCCGCTTCCTCAGGGGAGGGCGAGCGGTTCCAGCGCCTTGTACATCGCCTAACTCGGCTCCGCTCGCCCCGGCGCCTCGGCGAACAGTTGCCGCATCGCCGCGCGGCGTGCCGGAACGCGACGAGGCGCGGGTGCTCTTCGCTAGGTCAGGACACCCATTTCGCGGCGATTTCGCCACGTATGGGTTCATAGCGCGTTGGATTACCTCATGGTTCAGGGTCGCTGAACCTTTGCCGGCGGCGGGGTGAGAGGGGATGTCGTTCGGTGTTCGGCAGCAGCGGGTGCGTCTGGCCGGTCAACGTGGCCAGTGCCTCGACTGCATCCAGCAGTCCGGCTTCGGTGTAGGTGAATGTCGTGGGCCCGGCCGCGAGACGTCCGTCTTCGTGGCCGGCGTATGCCCGTGCGACAGCGATGCCGAATTTGTCGTTCGACGTTGGTCAAGGTGGTGTGGCGTATCCAGTGAGCGTTGATCCCCAGCGCCGCCGCCCATCGGTTGCCGCCGTATCGTGCCTCCCTTCTCGTGGAGTCGAACCAGGCAGTCTGTGACGTTGGGGTCGTCGATGCGCAGATGAAGTAGACCTCCTCGGCGGCAGGCGGTTTCGATGAGCAGCCGCAACATCACCTGCGTGACGCGCCGGCGGCGTTGTGATCGGCTCGTCGGGCGAGGCGGACGCGGACGAAGGGAAACTGTGCTGGGGTCGGGATGCCGGGCCGGTGGGCTTCGATGAGGTCGAGGTATTTGGTGAGGCCGGACAGGCCGGTGATCCGGGCTTGGCTGGAGGG
This sequence comes from Nocardia sp. NPDC003726, assembly GCF_053586955.1. NCBI lineage: Bacteria > Bacillati > Actinomycetota > Actinomycetes > Mycobacteriales > Nocardiaceae > Nocardia > Nocardia sp. NPDC003726. The sequence goes on from NZ_JBSFNF010000027.1 coordinate 90,457, forward strand.
CGTACCGACGAGCAGGATTTCGATTCGGCAGTCGCTGATGACGTTGGTCTGTGCGGAGCGGTCGAGGGTGACCACGATGGTGGTGATCGGTTGCAGGCCTTGGGGTGGTTGGTCCTTGCTGATGTCGGAGGGCTGGTAGTTGAAGGTGAGAGTTTCCGGGTCGGAGCAGTCACCGATGAAGCTCCAACCGCGGGCGCGCAGCACGATGTCCAGCCCGCCGAAGACGCGCATGTCCGCTTCGGTCAGCGGGTGCCCGCACGTGGTGCCCAAAGCCTGCAGGACGCTGGCCGGCGGGTAGCAGCGATGCCAGATCTGCGACTGCCACGAACTGGACGCTTGTGAGATTGAAAGTGGTTCGACTGTGGATGACTCGGCGAATGCCTCTGTCCCCATTGCCGATCGTGGGTGTGAGCTTTCTCGTTCGCCCGTTCCGGTGAGGTCCGACTCCAGCGGTTAGGAGATCACCCAGCCCACGCCACGCCGAATTCGTTGACGGTCGCCGAGTTCTGCCGACTCGTCGCGGCATAATCCATCGACACCTTGTGGGAGAAAACCGACCGACCGACTGTTACCCAGGGCGGCTGCAGCTGCGGTTTACACCCCGTTGGTACACGTTTCGACGACCGGACAGCTTGCTGCCCACTGCGGCCTGGCCGGCAGATCCACCAATGATGACTCGAAACGCGCCGATCGATGATTCGGAGAGGAGTGATTTTGGGTTTCACCGGAGTCGACAGTGAGGATGCTGTCGCCGAAGCTGTCGTGAGTGTGCTCGAACGCGAGACTGCGCGTGATTTCGCGCTGTGGCCGAGAATCGTCGAGTCCGGATTGCTTTCGGTAGCGCTGCTCGAGCGATGCGGCGAGCCTACGGGCCGGCTCGAGGTGTCGGCCATGCTCACCGAGCTGGCCACCGACGCTGTGCAGGTGCCGGCCTTGGTGACGCTCGGTTTCGGAGTGCTACCACTGGCGCAAGCCGCTCCGAAAAGTCTGACACAGGCCATTTTCCCTGCCGTGGCGCAAGGCGCGATACTGACCGCCGCGCTGAATGAGCCCGGCGCACCGTTCGTGGCGACTCCGAAGACAGTGGCGGTCCTCGAGGGCGGGTCGGCGCGGATCACTGGTCACAAGGTGTGTGTCCCGTATGCCGAGTCGGCACGCTGGATTCTGGTGCCCACGGATTGCGGTGTCGCCGTGGTGGAGTCCTGCACACCTGGTGTCAGGTGTGTGCGAAGCCCCGGTGTGAGTGGTGCACCGGAGTATTCGGTGTACTTCGAGCAGGCCCAGATCCCCGCGCAACAGTTGTTGATCGACGGCGCCTCGCCACTGCATCAGTGGGCGGTGGCAACCATCGGGTCCGTCGCCGACGGGCTGCTCGAGGGACTGCTGAGAGTGCTCACCGAACACATCCGCATCCACCGTCAGTTCGGGCTGGCGCCCGCCGCATTGAACGCGGCGAGACGAGAGTTCGAAGAGGTCCATGACGTGTCGCGGCTGCTGCAGACAGCCTCGCGGTCGGCGATCAGATTGCTGTCACAGCGAGACGACCACCCCGAGTACGACGAACGAGTCCGCGACGAACTCGGCACGCTCGCTCACTGGATCACTGCACAGCTACCCGCGGCGATGAGCAAATGTCATCGCCTGCACGGCGGCCCCGTCACCGCAGAGCCGTTCCACCGCTACTACGCACAAGTCCAGGACCTGGTGCGCTGGCTCGGCGACTCGTTCCCGATATTCTCTCCCATGGAGAAGGTCCAGCACTCCCGCGCGTGAGCAAGCCGCAGGTGCGGAAACGGAAGACCTCCTGCCCGGCGTAGCGGTCGCGGGAAGGCGGATCCGACCGATGCCGAGCGGGCGTGGCCGGTGCGTCGTTGCTGCCTGCCGGTAGAAACGGCGCGCCGCCCACCAGTGCGGACCAACGGCAGCTCGTCGACGGTATGTGGTGGCGGACTCTGGATTGGTTGCCGTGGCACGATATGCCGCCGCAGTACGCCTACGGGGGCCGCGATGTACATGCTTTTCCCGCGCTGGCGGATCAGGGCGATATTTCGGACAGCCCCCACGTCGGAGATGAGCGAGAACGTGCCGCGACACCATCGAAAGTGGGCGACTCGACGGCCGTCACGCCACCGGGGTCCGGACCGTCGCTGTCACCGCCATCATTCCTGGGGCACCAGCAACGGGGTCTCCTACATCTAGGCCCGAGTGCCGTCGCTCAGCGGCGTGGGTCCCAACCGATGCGAACTCTCGGCAGCGACCATCCACTGGCTGACGTGGCGAGCGACCATGTTGCCGCGGCCGAGCAAATAGCAGAGACCCACGGGCGGCACCGACGAACCCGCTGTCGCCGGGCTGAGCATCGATCTCAACGGCACCGAAAGGGTAGGCCGACCCGGCTTTCCCCCCGTGGGCAGCGGACTGTTCACGGGAATCACAATCGCAGATACCCCAACGCAGCCTGGGCGTGAACTCAGCAGCTGGAAGACCGAGAAGACGGTTTCCTCCCGGCGCCATCCAGGGCGTCCTCGGCGAGGCAAACCGGCAGCGCCGCCCTCACCCCCACCGCCTCGCGGCCCGCGTGGCGACGTGCGCGACTCGGCAAGATCGATACGCTTCATCGGTCGGTAGGCGGGGGATGTCCGGCCAGGATCCGGTTGAGCTCGACGCGTATCGGGGCTTTGGAGGCTTGCCCGCCGGCGGTGGGTAGTTCGGTGAGGATGCGCCCGGCCAGCTCGCGTAGTCGCACGTTGGTGTGTTGCGAGCAGGACCGCAGCAGCGCGAACGCTTGCTGCTCGCCGATCCCGTACACCAGCATCAGCATCCCTTTGGCCTGCTCGATCACCGCGCGGCCGGCTTCGAACGCGAACCGATCCGCGTCACCGGGCGGTCGGGGCTGTTCAATGTCCACACCCCACCCCTACCCGAGACGTGATGACAGAAAACAGCTACTCGGGAAGCGGGAAAATCTGTATCGCAGGGTGTAGACATTCTGGAAAGCGGGGAGTACATTCACTGTCGTTGGAGATGAGATGTCTGGTTGGCCGGGCAG
>NZ_JBSFNF010000028.1:0-91443 GCF_053586955.1 Nocardia sp. NPDC003726
AAGCGGCGTGCCGGATCGTCGTCCTGGAAAACCAACTCACCCAAGCCCGCGAACTCAACGCCGAACTCACCCGACGAAACCCGCCCGAGCCCGACCACGACAGCTGAACTCCGATCAGCCGCCGCAGCGGGCACCCAGTTCGGCCCACACCGTCTTGCCAGGCCCGTGGTAGTCCACACCCCAGCAGGTGGCCAGCTGATCGACCAGGATCAACCCCCGCCCGCCGGTGTGGTCGGGTCGGCGCATCCGCGCGGGCGCGGGTGAAGCGTCCTCGACCTCCACCCGCAACCAGCCGCCGTGGCCGGCCACCGTCAACCGGCAACCACGCGGGGCGCGGGCATGCACGACAGCGTTGCTGGCCAACTCGTCACACACCTGCACCGCGTCCTCGACCCCGATACCGGCGAGCGGGGCGAGCAGCCGCCGCACCGCAGCCCGCAGCTGCCCCAACGACACCACCTCGAGATCCCACTCGACAACAGCGCCCTCGGCGCGTTCGTCGGCACGCACCGCATCCAGTGTCGAAACACCCACCCTGCACCCCCTCCTTCCACTCGCCCAGTACCGGCCTCCACACGGACAGCACTACTTCGGCCACGACATACCCTCACCCACCCCCACGAAAACACCGCACCCACGCTCACCACGGACCGCGTTCCAAGGACAAGTCCCGCTTCGCGGGGGTGTCGAGCGGGGCGAATACCCCGTACGGGTCGGCGCCGGGGCGGGAACCGCCGGCGGCGGCGGGTCTTCGGCGTGACGTTCAGCCGTCCGCACCCCGTAGGCCCCAACCCTCTGATCACTGCGTGCGGCGAGCCGAACGGCGACGGTTGTGGCATAGTGAGAGGTTGAGTACGGGCTTCTCACCAAGAGTCTGCTCGGCTCACTACAGAAAAGAAGTTGTTTACAGCATGGCTCAAGGCAGTGTGAAGTGGTTCAACGGTGAAAAAGGCTTCGGCTTCATCGCTCAAGACGGAGGCGGCCCGGACGTCTTCGTGCATTACTCCGCGGTGAGCGGCTCGGGTTACAGATCCCTCGACGAGGGTCAGCGTGTCGAGTTCTCGGTGGAACAGGGCCAGAAGGGCCCCCAGGCCCAGGACGTCCGCGCCATCTGATTCCGCGCGATCGCGTGATCGTTTGTGAAGAGCTTCGCACCGAGGTCGGTGCGGAGCTCTTTTCGTTGAACCCGGTACACATCGCCCCGTGCCTGCGGCGATGGCTGCGAGAGCCACAGTTCGACCTGGACTACCACAGCGACTGACTGGGGGTGCCGTCAACGATCGGGTCACCCGGTGCATGAAGCCCGGTCGGCCAGGTCGCTGCCGGGGTCACTCCTGTTCGGCGGTCGGTGTGAGGTGGCAGTGCAGTGATGTCTTCGGGATGCCGGTCTTGCTCGTGATCTCGCCGAGGCTGTTTCCCTGCTTGCGGGGCAGTCGGGCGTAGCCGATCTTGTCGTCGGGCCAGGCGGCGGGCCGGCCGATGTGGCGGCCTTCGGATTCGGCGACGGCGCGGGCGTGGGCTGCGCGTTCGGCGAGGTGCGTTCCATTTCCGCGAACAGCGCCAGGAGCAGGAACGCGAGGCGGGCCATGCCTTCGTCGGCGGTGTCGAATCGGGATGGGGTCGGCGAGGGTGCGCACACCGATTCCCTTCTCGCCGAGGTCGTGGACGAGGTTCAGCACTTCGCGCAGGTTCCGTCCGAGCCGGTTGCGGGTGTAGGCGACGACGGTGTGGCCCGGGCGTGCGTATTCGAGCAGTTTGGTCAGACCGGGCCGGTCGACGGTCGCGCCGGTCTTCGTGTCGACGTAGATCCGCTCATCGGGCAGTCCGGTGTCGGCGAGGGCGTCGAGCTCGCGTTCGAGGCTCTGCTTGGTGGTCGAGACTCGGGCGTAGCCGAGTTCGAGTCCGCCGGCCGGAGCGTACGGGGGCTTTCGGAACGCTTTCGGTGGAACGACTCCGGAACGAATGCTGTGCCGGTTCGCCCAGGTCGCTGCTCACTGGCAGTGGACCCCACCCGCCATCAACACACACCCCACCACGGTGAAGGGCGAATGACATGGTTGTCGAGCACGTGATGTTCCGCAGTGACCACATCCGGTGCGCCGGCGACCTGTGGTAGTCATGCGGTATTCGTCGAGGGGGCGGATCACTCGGCGGGCTGCGAGGAACGCGGCGAAGTGGGCCATTGCCGCGTTCGGCGACGCGGCCGAGCAGGTCGCAGCTGCGGGTGTGCGCGTGGCGGGCGGTCACCCGGGCTGCTGGTGCCGAACGGGGGCCGGGAGGTTGGTTCGTGGCGACGGTCAGCGGTTGAGGTAGGCGGCCAGGCCACCGAGTTCCTCGTTGGCGATGAACACCGAACGGACGTTGATGATGGCCTCTTCGACGTGGGTGGTGCAGCCCCAGGCCGAGTCGCCCCACGAATCGGCGATCTTCAGCTCGGCCGGCGCGGTGCAGCCGGCGGTGCCGCCGAGCTGGCAGTGCTCAGGGTGCGGCGTGGTGGCCTGTGCGGCGGCCGCGGCTCGTATCCGGGCGGCGAGCTCGGCGGCGGCAGCGGCGCGTTGCTCGGCATCGTCGCGCAACTGGCGTTCGGCGCGTACCGCCTCGATGGTGGCCAGGCGCAGCTCCAGGTGCTGCGCGACCTGGTCGGCGAGATAGCCGAGCACGGTCTGCTGCACCTCGCTCAACTCCCGAGGCATGGCGTCGATTGCGGTAACGGTGCCGAGGTGGTGCCCGTCGGCGGTGACGATCGGGGCGGCGGCGTAGAACCGCAGCCCCAGCTCACCACGTACCAACGGATGATCGAGGGTGCGCGGATCCGTGAGCGCGTCGTTGACCACGTACGGGCCCTCGGCGCAGAACGCCGACGCGCACAGTCCCGGTTCCGTGCCGACCTGCGCGACACCATCCAGTCCCTTGGTCGCGGCGAACCAGACCCGGTCGGCGTCGACGATGCTGACCGTGGAGATCGGGGTGCCGCACACCGCTGCGGCGGTCGCCGCGATGGTGTCGAACTGGCCGTCGGTTGGAGCGTCGAGAATCTCGTAACGACGTACCGCAGCTAGCCGGGCGGGGTCGGTGAGGGCGGTTCTGTCAGCGGTGATCGACACGGTGTGGTGCTCGCTTCCCATGGGAGTGTGCAGGCCTGGGTAGAGTACGTGGTCGCGGCGGTCATGTCGCATCCGTTGTGGCTGCCGTGATGCCGGCGCGGTCGAGGGCTCGGTACACCGTCGGGCGCGACATCTCGAACAGCTCCGCCAGCTCGGCGATGGTGTGCTCGCCGGCGGCGTGCAGATTGAGCGGGGCGCTTGCCCATCGGGTCGGTCGGGTCGTCGATCATCGTGCCCAGCTGTAGGCGGATGCTGCGGGCGGCGAGGGAGTCACCGATGGCCCGAGCGTCGGGAACCGAGCGGGCGAGTCGGTCGAGTATCGGCACGACCAAGGCGTCGCCGGTGCGGACGGCGGCCAGGGCCGGGTCGTGCGCGAATGGTACCGGAGTACGCCTGCCGCGCCCGCGTGATCATCGCCTCGACAGCGTCAGGGCCGGACATGAGGAGGACGCCGTCTGTGAGGTCTGCCGCGAGAAGGATCTGATCAGCGGTGTGGATTCCAGTCCTGCGGCGGAATCGGGCCGGAAGCCGGAGGTCGCCCGCGGCCGTGATCCATAGGTCGGGCTTACCGAAGCTCCCGACGACAATTGGTTCACTACGACCACCTCCGACCGATGGGCCGGCTGCCGCCTGCGCTCAGGCGTTGATGCGAGGTGTCAGATCTGTTGTAGAGGCCGGCCAGGTTGCGAGTTGGCTACGGAAAGGTGTCCTGAGCTTGGGGAGAGCGCGGATCACGAGTCCGGCTCCGCAACCGACCGTGATGGCGAACGCCGCCCATTCCGAGCCCGAGACCACGGTGACCGGACCCCAGTCGTGGAGATGGTGTGGCGACACCATCGTCCAGTCGAATGATTCGGTGCGGACCGGCGCCACCGTCGAGGGGCGCCACAGGATGGCGATCGCGAGAATGCTGCCCGCTGTTCGCGGCTGGATACCGGCCGCGCAATACCCCGATGCCACGGCCAGCGCGGCCGTGACCGTGTTGCGCATGCCACCGGCCGGAGCAACGGAGGCGAACAGAGCGACTGCGGCCAGCAATCCGGCGCCGACCAGCGGATTCGACGGCTGGATTCGGGTTCCGGCCAGATAGCCCAGCAGGATCAGGCCCAGCAGCAGCGGCACGCTCCACGCCGGTCGCGGCCCGTTGCCCACCGCGCTGCCGGTGGCGCTGAGCCCGACCGCGAGGTAGATCGCGATGCCGTCCCGGCGGGGTAGCAGCCAGGCGGCGACGGTCGTGGCGAGCAAGGTGCACACCGCCGTGACGATGAGCCCGATACTGCCGTCGCCGTGCCGGAAGCGCCACTCCGCGACGCCCAATTCGGTCATGACGAGCACGATCGCGGCGACCACGGGGCTGAGCGGCAGTTCCGGATAGATCGGTTCCGGCGTGAACCGGTGCCGGGTCGCCACCTGGCACGCCAGGATGAGCCCGGCCACCGCCGCGAGCAACCACCAAGGCTGCGTTTCGAACACCGACCACACCCGAGGCTCGGTCGTCGCGCGATGGGGATTGCCCAGCAGTCCCGACGCCTGCGAGAGCGTGATCACCACGAAACAGCCGACAGCGCCCAGCACCAGACCCGTCGCGGGCACGCGGCGGCCGAGTACCGCCACGCCCGTCGCGCCGAGCAGAACGCCGCTGCCGATCGCGTCGAGGTAGGCGGTGGTCGTCAGGATGTCCGGGGAGGCGCTGTGCGCTTCCACCGTGTCCGCGACGAACAGCAACGACGTCGCCGCCAGAGCGATCCACCACGCGGTGCGCGCCCGGGCCAGGCTGACCGCGACCACCGCGGTGACCGCCGCCACCAACACACCGATCGCCGCCTCGCGCGGCACGCTCAGCACCAGCCGATTGACCTGATAAGGCGTGCAACGGCAGGTCCGGCCGAAGCTGAGCGGTACGACCAGCAACAGCCCGGCCACCGCAGTGGCCAGGAACGCGGTGACGCCTTCGAGTACCTCACGCCATCGCACCATTTCCCAGACGTACCCAGCCGGGAGAAACCGAACATCACCGCGCCGCGCCGCCTCGAAACGGGTACTGGCAGCACCTGGATACTTGTGTCACGGTCCGGGATGATCTCTGGAATGACCGATGTAGTCGACGTGCGGGCGGTGCGCAGAGCGCGGCGTGCCGAACTGGGAGCCTTCCTCAAGTCCCGGCGAGCCCGTATCTCGCCGGAGGATGTCGGAATTCCCACCGGGACTCGTCGACGCACACCGGGACTGCGCCGCGAAGAAGTCGCCCAATTGTCGGGAATCGGGGTGACCTGGTATACGTGGCTCGAGCAGGGGCGCGAGATCAATGTCAGTGTTCAAGTGTTGAATGCGGTGGCTCGGACGTTGTCGTTGGATGCGGCGGAGAAGGCGCATTTGTATCGGTTGGCGGATGTGCCGACGGTGCCTTCGGTGGATTCGGGGTCGGCGTTGCCGGAGGAGTTGCAGGTCATTCTGGACCATCTGGAGCCGTTGCCGGGGGTGGTGTTGAGTGCGAGATACGACGTGTTGGCGCACAACTCTTCGTATGAGGCGTTGTGCCCGGGGTTCTTGGCGGGGGAGCGGAATGTGGCGCGTCGGGTGTTTTTGACCCCGGAGTGCTGCAACGCCTACCGGCATAATTGGGATGATCTGCGGCGGATGGTGGGGTATTTGCGTGGGGCGTATGCGAAGAATCTGGGTGATCCGGGGTGGGAGGGGTTCATCGCGGAGTTGTGTGCGGAAAGTGAGAGTTTCGCGTCGTTGTGGGCGTTGAATGATGTGGCGGTGCCGGTGAGCCGGACGAAGACGGTGCGGAATTTGGCGGTGGGGGAGTTGGAGATGTTTTTGACGAGTATGTCGTTGCCGTCGGTGCCGAATGCGTGGATGCAGGTGTATACGCCGGTTGATGAGGTGGCGTGGGGGAAGTTGCGGGAGTTGTTGGCGATGAGTCCGGAGGAGCGGCGGCGTCCGTGGGCGGAGCATCGGGAGTTGTATCACGCGGCGGCGGGCTGAGGGCCATGATTGGTTCGGTACCTCGGGGCTTCCAGCGTCCAGACCAGCGGCAGCAACGATCACGAAGTTTAGAATGACGATGTGCAGCGCGCTGCAGTGACCGATCCGTCGCGGGTCGTGGTCCTCGGGTCCGGGTTCGCGGGTCTGTGGGCGGCGCTCGCGGCGGCCCGGCGGCTCGACGAACTCGGTGTGGCGGGCGAAACCGTCGATATCACGATGATCAGTTCCACGCCCTACCACGACATCCGCGTGCGTGACTATGAGGCCGATCTGAGCACATCCCGCATCCCGCTCAGCGTTCTTCTCGATCCGGTCGGAATCGAGCACATCATCGGCGAAGTGACGGCGATCGACGCTGCGGCGGGAATCGTGGAATCCACCGCGGGCGCTCACGGCTACGACCGGCTGGTGCTCGCGTTGGGCAGCCAGGTGGCCAAGCCCGATATCCCTGGCCTGCGAGAGTTCGGATTCGACATCGACACCCACGACGCGGCGACGAGACTGCAGGCTCACCTGCGCCGGCTCGCCGAGGGCCCCGCTGACCCTGCGGCCGCCACGGTAGTCGTCGTAGGGGCGGGTTTGACGGGGATCGAAGAGGCGACCGGGCTGCCCGCGATGCTCGCCGACGTCTTCGCCACGCGTGCCGTCGCACCGCGGGTCATCCTGGTCGACCGCAACCCGTTCGTCGGCTCGGACATGGGTGTATCGGCTCGACCGGTCATCGAGGCGGCATTGGCCTCCGCCGGGATCGAGACGGAGTTGGGCGTCGGGGTGGTGTCCATCGATGAACGCGGGGTGACGCTTTCCTCGGGTGAAATGGTGCCCGCCGCCACTGTCGTCTGGTGTGCGGGCATGCGGGCCAACCTGCTGACCGCGGAGTTCGGCGTCGACCGTGACCGGCTGGGGCGACTCCCCGTCGACGACTATCTGCGTGTCTGCGGTGTGCCCGGGGTATTCGCCGCAGGTGACGTCGCAGCCGCGAAAATGGACGACGCGCATATGTCGGTGATGTCCTGCCAGCACAGCCGCCCGATGGGCCGATGGGCGGGATACAACGTCATCGGCGATTTGCTGGGCGAGCCCATGATGCCGTTGAGGATCCCTTGGTATGTAACGGTTCTCGATCTGGGACCGGCAGGAGCGGTGTATACCGAGGGCTGGGACCGCCATGTGGTCGCGTGCGGTGAGGAGGCCAAAGACACCAAGCGCGCCATCAATACCCGGCGTATCTACCCACCGCTGAACCGCGACCGCGACGCATTGCTGGCCGCCGCCGCGCCCGACTTGCAGGCCGCACCCGAGTACGGACACTGAGACCACGTCTCATGTGGCGCATTTCGTGAGCTTCTCGAGGCAGGTCAGCGCCGCGGCGAGGGTGAGGAACGCGAGGAAGTGTGTGGCTTTGCGGTCGTAGCGGATGTTGAGCCGGTGGTAGCCGGTGCGTCAGGAGATGGTGCCTTCGATGACCCAGCGGTGGCGGCCGAGGCGCTGCGAGGAATCGATGCCGTCGCGCGCGATGCGGACGGCGATACCCCGATCGCGCACCCATTGCCGCAGCTCGGCGGTGTCGTACGCCTTGTCGGCATGCGGTCGTGGCTCGAACTTCGGCAGCAACGGCTCCGCCATCGCCCAAGCTCGTCCGGAACGAGACGTTTCGACAACTTGTCCGACACGGCCGACGCGTAATGCACCACAACCGATCACAGTCCAGACGGTCCGCTGCTCCCCGGGCTACCTAACTGAGTGGTGGACCGCAGGCGGCGTGATCCGGGCGTGACGCTACGGCGACTCCGTCAGGTTGCGAACACCTGGCCATGCATCGGCGAGTGCCAGTAGCCGGCGCAGCTCCGCGGTGAGGTCCCGTGGCCCCGGTTGGACTCGGTGCCGGGGCGTGGATCGGCTCTTGTTCGGGGGGTGGCCGGCGGCTTTGGCGGCAATGGCCTCCGCGACGCGTCGGGCATAGACATGTGGGTCAGCGCTGGTGGTGGTAGGGTCGTCGGGCCCTGCGCTGTAGCGCTCGAGGTGCAGCAGGCTGTCGCGGATCTCGACCGTCATGCGGTGCAGACGGATCGCCGGGTCCGTTCGGTCCCGCATCTCCAGGACTATTTCGGGTACGGCTGCGGTGAGGTCGGCCCACATCGGACGTAGGCGGCGGCAGTATCGGCCGGCGCGGTCCCATCCGTAGCGGGTGAGCAGGGTGCTGATCAGCGGCACCGTGACCGCGGCGGGAGCGCCGACGGCCGAGAGAAGGAAGCCGCACCAGGCTTTCCAACGCATCTGGGGATCGAATGACGGCCGGCCTGTCAGGACATTGCCGATGGCCTCGAACGGGTATACGACCGCCACGGCCGCGAGGCCCACCGCGGTGCAGAGCACCACTGTGTAGAGTGCGCGTTCTTGCCAGGTGGCGTCGCCTGCGGCGCGCAGCTCGCGCACACTCGCCCGGCCGACGAGCAGGGCCGTAGCGCCGAGCGGCAAGGAGAACGCGACCCAGACCACGACAGCAGGCCAGCCGAGGGCTTGGTCGATCAACTGGTCTGCTCGGCGCGCGGGCGTCCCCGCGATCAGGATGACGGCGGTGGCGGTGATCGTGACGAGGTGATATCGCCGCTGCCTGCGCCACGTCTGGGCGGGATCGGCGCCTGCCCACAACTTGGCGATGCCGTAGATATAGGAGACGGCCAACACGGTTGCTCCCAGGGAGAGCTGCTGGGCGAGGTGCACCACGTCGCCGGCGTCGCCGGGCAGCAGCCAGGCCAGCGACCGTTCGAACCATGCCTCCCGCAGTAGGTGTTCGACGACAGCGGCGGCGAGCGCGCGGTTGACGAGCCCGTCGACGATGCTGTCCCGCAGCAGCCAGCACCGACCGGCGAACACCATGGCGAGACCTGTCAGCACAGGCCAGGTGATCAGACCCGGGATCGGCGAGGTCATCTCATCGGTGCCGCTGTCGGAAGAAGGTCGAGCGGAATCGGCTCGCCGACCGCTTCGGCAGCATCGCTTCCACCAGCAGCAGGTCGGCGAAGGTTTCGGCGGCGCGCTCGTGCTCGCTGTCGTAGTCCTGGCGGCGCAGTACGCTGCGGATGGTTTCCAGCGACAGTGAGGGCATCAATTCCCGCAACGGCAGGTCGGCCGCGGCGTCATCGGGGCCGCTTGCGATCCCTCCGTGGCCGAGCAGCATGTGACCGATCTCGTGGGCGATGATGTGATCGGCATGCCATTCGGTGTCGGCCCCGTACATGATCACGTCGTCACCTTCCCGGGCGATCCACAGACCGCTTCCGGTGCCGCAGCCGCTGCCCGAAAGCGCGCCGATGCCGATAGGGCACAATGTGATCGGGCGCTCCCGGTACTCTGCCACCCGAGCGATGTATTCCGTTATGTCCCATGGGTGCGGGATCGGTACCAGCCGGCCCAGTTCCTCGAATCGCGCGGCGAGATCCTCCATTACGCCTTTCCTCCACCACGTGACCGATGCCGACAATGCGACGAGCGTAGTACCTACAGCGCAATGTCACGGAAGTAGTCTGTCGCGCAACCCTTCTCGCCTCGCTCATACTCCCCGAGCTGTTGCGCGAGGCAGCCATCCATGCCGCGACCTGTTGTGTCCGGTAGGTAGAACCCAGTTCGGTCAGCACGTGCTCGACAAGTCCCTGTGCGGTGCGTGGCGGCTGCCACCTGCTCATGAAGGAGGGTGGTCGCGCAGCCGGCCCCGTTCCTACCGCCATAGGCGCTGACGCGCGATGTCGTTCAGCGGCGCAGCGCGATCACTCCCGCGCGGAAAGATGGGGCAGGGATCGGCACGACGGATTTCGCGGATCGTCGCTGATCGCGAAGACCGGAAACCTGCCTTCCCTGGGATGGGCCTGGAATCGCACGCGCACCGCGCGGTCCACGGATGCGGGAATCTTCCCTTCGCGGCAGGTGTGGACCCACTGCCTACGCGAACTGCAGGTCATCAACGCGCCGCCGATCAGCGTCAGCGCGGCAACTCGCCGACAAGGCGTTGCCGGCTGTCGCGTAGGTCTTCACCCGCGGATCGGGCTGAACCGGTTGGGCGACTCGCATCGCGGGTGGGCAGGGTGCGTTCTGGCTGGATACGGTGCGGGATTCGTCGGGAAACGTTCCTGAGCCCCTACCGCGATTGAAGGATGCCCGACACGCGCGACCCGACCATATTGCGTGCCACACGGTGCTGCGAGCAATGTGGCGGATGGAACTGCGCGGCCACCGTTTCAGCAACGTTGGAGGTGAGGTCAGCTGCGATACAGCCCGGGTTTGTTCGGTTGCTGCCCCGGTGTGGCTTCGATCCGGGAGGTGGGTTCCACAGGGCCCGGCGCGTCGGCTACGCGACGCCGACTGTCGGCCTCGGCGAATCGGGCATCGACCTCGCGTCGCGCGAAGGCGATATCGCGTGCGCTGCGCACGGACAATCGGCCGAGCGAGGTCGCGGCGAAGAACAGGATCAGCGCCCCGAGACCATAGAAGTAGGCCAGTTGTAGCAGGGCCCGTTTCAGGTCGGACGTGGCGACGGGTTCGCCGACATCCCCGATTTTCAGGGTGTCCGCCAGTATCGGACCGATCACGAACCACAAGCCCGCCGCCACCGCCAGCCACGCGCCGAAGCTCGCCACGAGCCGGTTGCGGCTGGCCAGCATGAGCAATCCGCCGATGATCGCGGCGACGCCGGGCAACACCTGCAGCCACCCGCGCGCCGGCGTCCACACCCACGGGTCGTCCGGAGTGAACGCGAAGTCGAAGTAGGGTCCGATGAACGGGATCAGCGCACCCCAGAAGCCCAGCAGCAGCACCGCGAGCCCGCCGAGGGCTCCCCGGCTACGGGGAATCCGAAGGGGACGGCCGTGGCCTGCGTGAACGGTGTCGTCGACGTCTCTCATGACGCCTCCATTCATTGAAGTAGGTTGCATACGCGGCCTACCCTTTGCGCACCGCCATACGCACGGAAACGCGTGCAGTCCGTTCGCCCCGGGCGGCCCGCGGTGGCGGCGGTCTCCGGCTTTTCGTCGCTGCGGTTCGTAAGAATGCGATCGGTGCCTTGCCGGTGGTGACCAGCTACCGATCTCTGCGCCGCCGCAGTGACCGCACTGCCGCTACGCCGGCCACCGCAGAAGCTATCCAGGGGGCGGCGACGATGATCGGGTCCATCCACATATGGGCGCGATCCACGCGGCTGCCGGTGAAACGGTCCCGCAGTCCGTGGTGTGTGAATTCGGCTTTGACACCGGTCTCGGTGATCGGGTTGTCCGGCTTTCCGGCCAGTAGTGACCGGACGCGGTTCTCGGCCACGTCGACCCGGTCGCCGACGATCAACAGCAGCCAGTGGGCGGCGCGGGCTTCGCTGAATTTCGCATAGGCCCAGCGGCGGATCACACCGGACAGACCTCGCAGCGGCGTCGACGTACCGAATACCGGGGTCAGGAACTTGTGCTCGATCGAGCGTTCCCGCGGCGCGTTCTCCGGTTGACGGTCCGGAAAATCCCAGTGGGCGCCGGTGGCACCGGGATCGTAGCGGAGTTTGGGGACCGACGGCCGATTCTTCGGATCCGAATCCACGCCCCATCCGGGGATTCGGGCTCGCAGCTCATCGGCGGAAGGGACCGGCGGGTGTTCTTCGGTGTAAGGCATCGGAACTCCTGTCAGGCGTACTGAGGGACGATCACCGGCTTGATGCATTCGTCGAGTTTGCCGGAGAAGATGTGATAACCCTCGGCGATGTGCTCCAGCGGAATGCGGTGGGTGATGATGTCGCTCGGCTTCAGATAGCCGCTCTGGATGTGCGACAGCAGGCGCGGCCACTGGCGTTTCACCGGGCACTGATTCATGTTGAGGGTCAAGCCCTTGTTCATCGCGTCGCCGAATTTCACGGCGCTGAACATGGGCCCGTAGGCGCCGACCACCGACACCGTGCCCCCTTTGCGGACCGAGTCGATGGCCCAGTTGAGTGCGATCGGTGAGCCGCCTTGGAGTTTGAATTTGGTCGCGGTGACGTGCTGGATCAAGTTGCCGTCGGCCTCGGCGCCGACCGCATCGATGGCGACATCGGCGCCCAGGTAGTCGGTGACTCGTTTCATCTCGACGACGATGTCGGCGCAGTCGGCCATGTTGATCGTCTCCGCGTGGGCGAAACTGCGGGCCTTCTCCAGGCGGTACTCCAAATGGTCGATCACGATGACGCGCCCCGCGCCCATCAGCCACGCCGACTTCGCGGCGAACAGACCGACCGGCCCCGCGCCGAAGACGACCACCACGTCACCCTCGGAGATGTCACCCAATTGCGCGCCGAAATACCCGGTAGCGAGGGCGTCGGTGCACATCAGTGCGTCTTCGTCGTCGAGTCCGTCCGGGATCTTGGCAGGTCCCACGTCGGCGAACGGCACCCGCACGTACTCGGCTTGGCCTCCGTCGTAACCACCGCACGTGTGCGAGTAGCCGTAGATACCGCCCACAGCGGTGGCGTTCGGGTTCACGTTGTGACAGTTGGAATACAGTCCGCGAGCGCAGAAGTAGCACGAGCCGCAATAGATATTGAACGGCACCATGACCCGGTCGCCCGGTCGCAAATTCTCCACGGAGCCGCCGACCTGCTCCACCACGCCGACGAACTCGTGCCCGAAAGTCATTCCCACCCGGGTGTCCGGCATGAGGCCGTGATACAGATGCAGATCCGAACCACAGATCGCCGCACGCTGCACCCGGACAATGGCGTCGTTGGGATGCTCGATCGAAGGGATGTCCTTCTCCTCGACGCGCACCTTGTACGGCCCGCGATAGACCATTGCACGCATACCGTTCCTTTCTCCGGGGTGCTGTCGTCCTACCCTCACCCGGCCGGGCAAAACAGAACGACCAGCCGCCCGCGGCCGGCGCCCTTTCACCGGAGACGTGTGGACGGCCGATCGAGTGCGACGAATTCTCGCGACCGCCGTCGCATGCCATCGGCACTACGCCACCGCGGGGGAGTTCTCCCCAGCCGCGCCGGCGCAAGTCCGCGTTCGCCCAGCGGGAGGATGGCGGGTTCGCTCGTAGGGAGGCGGGTGACGCGACGTCATGATCATTCCTCGGATGCTGCGGACGGTCATGGCTGCCGAACGGCTCGACCGGCCCGCCGCGTCGGTACGCCGGGTTCGACGCCGGGGATCGGGCACCGTGTACTCGGCCGGCTCCGCGGGTCGTCAGGTCCCGGCCGCCCCAGACCTTCCCCGTGCCGCCGAGTGGGCTGGTCGGTGGGGATTCCAGTCGGCCGGGCGCGGTGGCGGTCGGGGCTGTTGGTGGCCGACGACGGGCAGCCGGCGCCTGTGGTGCGGTCGCTGCCGTGGTGGCGAGGTTACGGCGTATAGCTCAGCTGAGGCCGAATCCGAGTCCGAACGTGATGGCGAGCCATCTGAGGAACACGTTGAGGCCGACGCCGAGATCGAGGCCGAAGGAGCCCATCGAACTCATCTCCTTCCGAGATCGAATATTGTGCGATTCCCCGACCTGGTGATGATTTTATCGCTGGTCACAGCCTCGCGGCAGCCTCGATCGGCCTTCATGGGAGGGTGGTCGGCGCGGGCGCGGCTCGAACCGGCAACCACCGCGATCGTGCCCGGGATGCCTGCCGGATGCGGTGTGCACATCGCTGGCTCACAGCTCTTGTGCGCGTAGGACCGGCTCGGCGAGGATGCGTGCGGCGAGGGTGTGGTCGCAGCCGATCACGGTGTAGGAAAGGTCGGGGTCGCTCGACAGGCACCAGGTGCGGTCGGCGGGCCAGAGCATCGTCACGGGTTGTTCGTAGTCCCAGCGGGCCTCCCACGCGGTGTAGACCAAGTCCTGGAGGGGGGCGGCGACGAGGAGGTAGGCGATGTGCCCGTTCACCCGCTCGGCGATTTCGCCGAGCGGCGGGTCGCCCAGGGCGTGGGCGGACACGGCGTCGTCCGACGGTGGCACCGAATCGGCAGACGTGGCAGTAATGAGGAGTGCCGGGCCGGGACCGGGGTCGGCGTCATAGGACGCAAGGCAGGCCGGGGCACCGGGGCCGGTGGTTGTGAGGAGGATTCGGTCGAGGACGGCCTTCTGCCTGTCCGACGGGTGCCCTTCGGTTCCGGACGATCCTTGGAAGGGCGCGGTCACGCCGCTGGTGGCCGGTTCGGCATCACAATGAAGCACCGCGATCGTATGGTCGTAGGTCGCCGGCAGCGGGGGGCCGTCAGCCTGTTCGGCCGAGTCGGCGACCCAGGCGGCGAACCAGGCGAGCTGATGCGGGGCGATGCGTTCGAGCACGGGACGAACCTATATTTCCCACCGCGCCGTCGCGACGAAACGCCTATCGCATACCGGCTTTCATCCATGCGCAACGCGATGGCTCAAGTCCTTGGAAACCACGGCATAGTCGTGGCGGCCGACTGCCGAGGCCGGCGCTGGACCGGATCGACGCTCGCGGGCCCCGAGTGCGGGGCCCGCGAGCATCAGTTCACGCGGAGGCGGGGTTGAACTCGGCGGTGACGCGGTCGACGAGTTCCTCGGCTTCGGGGCTGTCGTGGTCGGTAGGCAGCTCCACCGGCTGTCCGTCGAGCGGGACGGTTACCGGACGGCGGTTCGCCAATACCTTTCCGGCACCGTCACCGAGCGGTAGACCGCCCGCGGCCAGGATGCGGTTGAGCACGGTGTCGGTGCCGACCGGCGGGATGGCTACGACGCCCTGCGGCCACTGCACGCCTTTGATTTCGAAGAAATCATGGTAGCCGCCTATGTGCTGGTAGCCGACCTGTTTGAAGTACAGATCGTCTGACGTCGAGCCTTGCGTTTGATTGATGTCATTGTTGAACGTGCCTTGGAACACGCCGCTGGTGGGATCGAAGTGTGCGTATTGGCCTGACACGGACGCCTTTATCTTCAGCAATTCGAACACAACCTCCATGCCAGCGGGAGCAGGCTGGTTGTTCTTCGAGTAGAGAGCCTTGGCGTCCTCGATATCGGGCGGGTTCCACATGTGCGGGACGACGTCGAGGTCGTTGGCGTAGCGCTTCACTCGTTGCAGGCGTTGGGTGGTGTAGTTGACGAATTCCTGATTGCAGAAACTCGGTCCGGCGGTCGAGAGGACGCTGATCCTGGCTTTCTCGGAGCTGTCCCATAGCCACTGGGTGTCGCGCAGGAACAGGGCCAGCGTGAGTGACAGGGCGCCGCCGAGGCTGTGGCCGGTGACGCTCAGGTCGATCGCCTTGTCGCCGAGCGCGCTCAGGAACTCGGGCAAGGTGTGACCGGCGCCGGGACGGTTGCCGGAGGGTCTGATATTCAGAAGGGTCTTCACCCCGATGGCCGTGCCGATGTTGTGCCAAGCGGCGCCGTTCGCGAACCACGGCGTCTGGCGAATGAAGCAGTCCTCGACGAGCCAGTCGAACACCAGTGCGTCGGTGCTGCCGGCCATGGCGATCACGTACCGGGAGCGATCCTCGGTGCTTCGCACCATGTACAGGGCGTTGACCGCGTACAAGTCGGTGTCGAACAGCGCGACTCCCGGACCCCAGACGATCTCCCACCCGCCGATGACCTCTCGGTTGGTGTCGAGATACCGCTGGATCTGCTGAGAGAGCGTGGCCTCGAGGTCGCTGTCTTCTTTACTGATGCCGTTGACCAGATTCGCATACTCGCACAGCTGGTATGTGATCTTGTCTTGCAGCGTCGGCTCATTGATCGTCGTGGATTGTGCAGTCATGTACCGCTCCTTGCCGTATGAGTTTCATCCGGAACAGAGAGGAGAAAGCGGTGACGCGAATTCACACGCCGCGTCCGCATCGGGGGACGGAAACATCCCGCAACCGGTAGCCGTGTATAGGAGTCTAGACGATCCACCGGATGGTGACTGCTCGATCGGCAATCGCCGCCGCCAGGGCATCGGGTGATCCGGTAGGCGTGCTGCGATCGCCGGATTGCGCGGTGCCGTTGCCCTGCGAACGACCACCGCGGGGGTGCTGCCGCCGACACACCCCCGCTTGGTGCCGGTCTAACCGTTCGAACGCTGGGGGAGGAGACCGGATCTAGTGTCACTAGTTTGCCAAGCAATGCTATAGTCCGGATATGGGGACCCAGACGCGACGAGAACGAGAGCGCGCCGAACGGCATCGGTTGATCATCGACACCGCTCGGGAGCTTGCCGAGTCGCAGGGCTGGGACGCGGTGACTGTGCGCAGATTGGCGGAACGGATCGAATACAGCCAGCCTGTGCTGTATTCGCACTTCGCGGGCAAGGACGAGATCGTCACCGCGGTCGCCGAGGAAGGCATCGCGGAGATGGCGGCGTGGAGCCGCGAGGCATTGGAGTCCGCGGGCGGCGAGCCGCGCGCGGCGTTGGCGGCGGTGGCGCGGTCCTACCTCGACTTCGCGACTTCACGACCCGCGCTCTACGACGCGATGTTCCTGATGAAGGTGAACCTGGCGTTCGGCGAGAATGCCTCGCAGCCGCTGCGGGACGCGTTCGCCGTCATGTTCGCCGCCTTCTCGCCGTTCGCGGGCGAGCATGATCCGGAGACCTTCACCGAGGTCGGCTGGAGCGCCTTGCACGGCCTGGCGACCCTGGACCGCGGTGGACGTCTGCGGCCGGCTCAGCGGGACGCCCGCTTGGCGGTGTTGATCGATCAGTGGACCCGATAGACGCCTGTCGTGGTGAGCGCACCGATCCGGTAGCCGTCCTTGCTGCTCGGCTCGCGTCGAGCCATGGCCGGAACTCTTCTCCCGCAAGGGGGAGGACGATCGAGCCGCGGTAACCGCCGAGCGGCTACCGCCGGAGCGAGGCCATGGCGGTAGCGATCGCCGCCGTGGCGAGGGCGGCGGTGGCGGGCCAGCCGATCCAGCCGACGGCGGCGGCGCCGACCGCGGTGCCCAAGCTGCCGCCGACAAAGTAGACGATCATGTAGGCGCTGTTGAAGCGGGCCGGTGCGGCCGGGTCGATCGCCAGGACCGTGCTTTGATTGGCCACCTGGGCCGCGAACAGCCCGGCGTCGAACAGGCCGAGGCAGACAAGGGCGGCGACGGGATACGGCAGGAGGACACTCAATGCCGCCGTGGCGGCGAGAGCCGGCACGAGCCCTGCCGCGACCACCCGCCGCGCACCGACACGATCGGTCCACGTCCCCGAGACGCGAGTGGCGACCACGCCGAGCAGCCCGGCGACGGCGTACATGCCGATCCGCTCGGCCGAGTAGGAGTACGGCGGCTGCGACAGTGCGACCGCGAGTCCCGCCCAGATCGCGCAGAAGGCGAAGAACCACAGGGCGCCGCGAACCGCCGCCGACCGCAGCGCCGAGAACTCGCGGTAGAGCCCCGGAAATCCGCGCAGCGTCGCCAGATAACCGACGGCTGCACTCCCGTGCACGACCGGTAACAGCAGGTAGGCAATTACCGCGACGACGGCGCATGCCGCCGCGAAGGCGAGAAGCATGCCGCGCCAGCCGATCAGTTCCGTCAGCCACCCTCCGACGATCCGGCCCGCGAGAATGCCCGCCGAAATGCCCGCGGTCACGATCCCCAGTGTCGTGGCCTGCCGCGACGGATGGGCGAAACGCCCGGCGATGGAACTCAATTGGGCGCCGACCGCCGACCCTGCCCCGGCCGAGCCGATAACCAGGCCGAGCAACCAGGGCGAACCGACCATCGCACTCGCCGCCGATGTGACGGCCAACGCGCCGAATTGGGTCGCGACCACGATGCGCGGTGCGAACTGGTCGACCAGCGGCACCAGCAGCGCCAAGCCCACCAGGTAGCCGAGCGGACCGCATGCCAGAGCCGTGCCGACGGCGGCGACCGAAGTGTGCAGCGAACCAGCCACTTCCGCGATGGCTGGCTGCAACGGATAGATACTCGCGGTGCCCAGCGCGGCCGCCAGCGCCATGAACCACACGACGGGTGTCCGCAACGCAGTGGTGACCGGTGCGCCGGGAACGAGATCGGTTTCCATGGCACCGACGTTATGAACACCTCGTCGAAGATTCCGGCGGGTAATGGACCCGATCGTCGCGCCCGTTTTCGTATCTACGTGCGGGGCCGTCGGAAGGGCCGGCCGAGCCGAACGGAATTCGCCTAGCTCAACGTCTTCAGCGCCGCCGCGTCGTACGGCTTCAGCTCATCGATCCGCCCCGCCAGCACCTTGGACGCCCACTCCGGGTCCTGGAGCAAGGCGCGACCGACGGCGACCAAGTCGAATTCGTCGCGCTCCAGGCGATCGAGGAGGTTGTCGAGGCTGCCGAGCTCGGCGCCCTCGCCCGTGAACGCACGGAGGAAGTCGCCGTCGAGGCCGACCGAGCCGACGGTGATGGTCGGCTTGCCGGTGAGCTTCTTGGTCCAGCCCGCCAGGTTCAGGTCCGAGCCGTCGAACTCCGGTCGCCAGTAGCGTCGGGTGGAGGCGTGGAAGACGTCCACGCCTGCCGCGGCGAGCGGAGCCAGGATCGCCTCCAACTCCTGCGGGGTCTCGGCGAGCCGCGCGTTGTAGGCCTCCTGCTTCCACTGCGAATAACGGAAGATGACCGGGAATTCGGGCGAGACGGCGGCACGAACCGCGGCCACGACCTCGGCCGCGAACCTCGTCCGGGCCACGGGATCACCGCCGTACTCATCGTCACGGCGGTTGGTGCGCGCCCACAGGAACTGGTCGAGCAAATAGCCGTGCGCGCCGTGCAGTTCGATGCCGTCGAAGCCGATGCGCTCGGCGTCGGCGGCGGCCTCGGCGAAGGCGCCGATGACGTCGTCCAGGTCACCGCGGGTCATGGCCTTACCGAAGCCCTCGGTGCCGTCGACGCGAATACCGGAGGGGCCGACGGCGGGCGCGTCGGGGTAGGGCGCGTCGCCCTGGTTGCGGACCATGCCGATGTGCCACAGCTGCGGCACGATCGTGCCGCCTGCCGCGTGCACGTCCTCGGCGACCTTCGCCCACCCCGCCAGCTGCTCTTCGCCGTGGAACCGTGGCACCCGATCACTCTGCCCGGCGGACTCGTGGCCGACGTAGGTGCCCTCGGTGACGATCAGGCCGACGCCGGCGGCGGCGCGGCGGGCGTAGTACGACCGCACATCGTCACCGGGAACGCCGCCGGGGGAGAACATGCGCGTCATCGGCGCCATCACGATGCGGTTCGGCACGGTCAGGCCGTTCAGCGCGACGGGCCGGGACAGGATCTCGGCGGTGCGAGAGGCGACGGACGTGGTGTCGGTCACTGAGTACTCCTCGGAGGTGCGACTGCGATGGTTGAGAACTTCAAGCAATGGCCACACACGCTAGGGGTAAATATTTGAGATAGTCAAGTTTCTGCGGATAGGCTGGCTGCCATGGCAGAAGCTCCCCGCGTCGACACGGCCCAGTTGATGGAGCTGCTGTCGGTGTCGCTCGGCGTCTACTACGGCGAGTTCACCGTCGCGGCGGCGAGTGAGAACCTGACGGCGAGCCAGGGAAAGGCGCTGACCGTGCTGCGCCGGGGGCCCGTCGCGATGCGTGCCCTGGCCGAGACCATGGCCTGCGACGCCTCCAACGTGACCGGGATCATCAACCGGCTGGAGAAGCGGGGGCTCGTGCGCCGGGAGACCAGTACATCCGACCGGCGGGTCACCAATCTCGTCATCACGCCCGAGGGTGAGCAGGTGATCGACACCATCCGGGCGAAAATGCGCGCCACCCAAGACGGGCTGAACAGGCTCGGTGATCAGGATCGGGACTGTCTGTACGCACTGCTGGAGCGGGTTTTCGTCGCTCGAGCGGACTCGCCCGCTGTGCCGTAGTGCTTGACGGCGTAGTCGGTCAGGCGGGGTGACCTGCGGTTTCGCAGGCCATCGATGACGGTTGCGCGCGTCCCCCAGCGATCGAGGAACGGTATCGGTTGTGCGGCGGATCGGTGGAGATGCCGGTCGTCGGCGTCACGAGCGGTGGGTAGCTGCCGCATGCTGTCGGACAGGTCGGCCCGGATCCGGAAGGGAGATGGACGGTGGCATTGCGACGTCGTCGGCTGCTGATCGGCTTCGCCGGTGCGGGCGGCCTCGCCTTGGCCGGATGGGGATGGGCGCGCGAACTCGCGCCGCCGCCCGAACCCGCCACCCTCCGATTCGATCCCGCACCCGGCGCCCGCGATGTCGACGCGCGCGGTCTCGGCACGATCACCGTCACCGACGGGACGCTGCGGTCGGTCGAATGGATCGATGAAACGGGCAGAGCGCTGCCGGGCGTATCGGCCCCCGATCAGCGGACGTGGACCAGCACCGAACCACTGGGCTACGGGCACACCTACACCGTGAAAGCCGTGGCGGAAGGCGAAACCGGCGATGTCACCGCGACGGCGACCTGCGCCACGGTGGCGCCGCGACAGCTCGTCGATGTCTCGCTGCGCTCCGCCAATCTCGTCGAGCTGGCCGACAACGACACCTACGGAGTAGGTTTCGTGCTCGTCGCCCATTTCGACGAACCCGTCGATCGGGCAGCGGTGGAACGCCAGGTGAGGGTCACCGCCCAGCCCGCGGTCACCGGCGGCTGGTACTGGCTAGACGACCAGAACGCGCACTGGCGGCCGGAGCAGTATCACGCACCGGGAACCAGGATCACGATCGAGTCCGAACTCTTCGGCGTCGCCCTGGGCGAGGGCCGCTACGGCCTACGCGACCAACGGGTCTCAGTGCTCATCGGGCCCGCGCACGTCGCGATCGCCGACGACGACACGAAACAGATCGAGGTCTTCGACAACGGAAACCTGGTGCGCACCATGCCTACATCGATGGGCATGGGCGGCACGGCGGTCGTCGGCGGCAGAACCATGTCGTTCTGGACTCGCCCCGGCGTCTACACCGTGCTGGACCGCAACAACCCGGTCATCATGGATTCCGCCAGCTACGGCCTGCCCACCAACTCCGCACTCGGCTACCGCACGAGCATCGACCATGCGGTCCGCATCAGCCACGACGGAATCTTCGTGCACGCGCTGGCCGCGAGCATGTGGGCCCAAGGCAACACCAACGTCTCCCACGGCTGCCTGAACATCTCCCCAGCCGACGCCGCGTGGTTCTACGATTTCGTCATCCCCGGCGACGTGGTCGAGGTCCGCAACACCGGCGGCGAACCCCTCGACATCTGGCACAACGGCGATTGGAGCATCCCGTGGACCGACTGGCTCCGCGGCGGCGCTCCCGCGTGACACGAACGAGAAAGCGGCGCTGAGCCGGTTCGCTCGATGAGTTCCCGTCCGGCGAGTCGGCGACGAATCGAGCCGCGAGCGCGTCCTGTTCGTACAAGCCGATGCCATCGATCCACTGTAAGGGGCGCGCGGGTCACCGCGGGCCCCGGACATCAACCGTCACTGACCGGTTGACGGGCCGCCTGTCCGACCGCACCCGGCAGCGGCGGCAAGAATGTCCCGCCGCGACCGATGATTCCTCGCGAGTGCCGCCGTCCTATCAGGTGAACGCGCTACCGAAGAGCGCGACCGACCCTGGAGGAAACAGCAATGACCACCATCGCCGCCGCGACCACCAACGCCGCCGCCACCGTCCGCCCCGGCAAAGTCCGCAACCGTGTGCTGTGGGGACTGCAGATCGTCCTGGGCCTGTTCTTCATCGTCGCCTCGGGCTTGCCGAAGGTGCTCGACATGGTTCCCGAGGAGAACATGGCCGCGATGCGGGAAGCCGGGTTCGGCTCGCCCTGGTTCATGTACTTCGTCGGCATCTGCGAGATCGCCGGCGGTGTCGGGCTGCTGGTGCGGCGCCTGAGCGGCCCGGCCGCGGTCGGCCTGTCGGTGCTGACCCTGCTGGCCGCGGCCACCAACCTCTTCCTGACCGATATGCCTGCCTACGCGCCTTTCCCGCTGGTGCTGTCGGGGATCTTCGCCTGGATCGCCTACGAGCGCCGCGACACCCTCGCTCTGCGCTCGCTGTTCACCCGGTGACAACACGACAGGCACGACAACGATCGGCAGGCTCCGGCCCGCCGATCGTTCGGCGTTGTCCGGCAGGGGCGTTCAGGGTCGGTTCGCCCTTGCCGGGAAACACGCTCGCTCGCCCCACTCGGGGGTGTGTCGCTACCGGATCCCAGGGGTCGCCGGGTGCGGCCCGACGCAGCCGAGGACGAAGCACCCCGGTGGCCAATTCGCGAACGGAGCGGACATGGGCTTGCCCAGGCAGGACAGCGGATTGCAGCCCGGGTAGGCCATCGGGCCGACACCGAGCGCGGCGAGGGTCGCGTCCGGATTCGAGATCATCGGATCGGACAGCTGGACATCCGATTGCTGTTCGTAGGGCGCCGCGGCGGGTATGCGGGGTTCCCGGAAGGCGGCGCCGACCGCACGCAGGACATCGTGCGGGAAGCTCAACGCGCTTCCCGGGACGGTGACGCCGGTCCAGCTGACCGTGAGTCCGAGGCTCGGCACGATGTAATTGTCCTGGCGCATCATCCCGGACATCTGCATCGCATCCGGCGGCAGGCCAGGGAAGTAGTTGGCGCAGTCCGGCCCGTTCACGACGAACAGGAAGCCGTAGCACGGATTCGTCGGGGCGGGCCGTCCCGCCTGTGCGAGATAATCGGCCGAAATGATCCGGTGCTCGCCCCACTGCCCACGGTTGGTGAGCAGGAGGCCGAGCTTGGCGAAATCGTCCGGCGGCAGCAGCAGATGCGCGTAGCCGTAGGTGTTTCCGCTCCGGTCACGACCCCAGAAGTAGTCGGTCGGCGGAATGCCCAACGGATCGAACAGCTTTCGCTGAACGTACGCCTGAAAGTCCTCGCCGACCGCACGCTGGATGACGTACACCAGCAGATCGACAGCGCGCTGACTGTAGCGCCACTCGGTGCCCTGCTGTTGATCGATCGGCATCGCCAACGCCTGCGCGACCACATTCGGATCGATCTGCGCCAACCCCGTGATTCCTTCGGAGGCCACCGCCACCTGCATGCCGCTGGATTCGATGAGCAGATTGCGTACCGTGATCGCGCGATGCCGGGCATCACCGAGCTCGGGCGGCAGATACGCGCCGATCGGGTCGTCGAGCCGCAACCGCTGCTCGTCCACCGCGATCCCGGCCACCATCGAAACCACGCTCTTGGTGCTGCTCCAGAGATTCCACGGCACACCGGCGGCCCTTGCGCTGTCCGGGCCGGTCGCGATCAGGCAGTTGTTCCGGAAGATCTGCACCGTCGTGCGGGTCGAATCCGCCGCGAGCGCCACCGCCTCGCGCAGCGCCGCCGCATCGAGTCCGACATCCTCCGGCGTCGCCGTTTCGGGGACCCGGCCACTGCTGACCGCGCAATGCCTCAACCCCTCCGGCGCGGCCTGCGCGACGACCGGTGCACCAAATCCCAGCATCGCGGCGGCCAGCGTAATGACCGCCGCCGCAATGCTTCTCATACCTCGACCCACGCCGCCCTCCGCTCTCGACGAACTCCACCTGGCTCATCGCCCCCGCCGCACCCCTGGTTACCGCCTCGGGTGCCCCCACTTGTAGGGGGCGGACCTGCACCGTCACCGCGGCCGCACGCCAGCCGATTCGCTCGCATACCGCGCGGCCGAACCTGGCCCGCGGAAGCCGGGCCGAGCAGTTTCAGCGCCGCCGCTTCGGGCACCACTCGTTCGACGCCGGAGTTCCGGCATCCGGCGTGGAACCGAGATGGACGTGTGAGTGGAGCAAGCCCATGACGACAGAGCACGGTGCAGGACAGCGGCACGAGGATCGGCGAGCCGACCCGGCGGATACCCGTGACGACCGCGAGCCGACGGTCGGTCCGACCGATACCGGAGCCAGGCCGGATCTGGACCCCGACGAGCCCCACAGCCCCGCCGACCTGTCGAAACCCTCGCTGCTCGCGGTGGTCAAGCGCGCGAGCAAGCAGTTCCAGCGCGACAACCTCACCGATCTGGCCGCCGCTCTCACCTATTACGCGGTGTTGTCGATCGTGCCCGGCCTGATCGTCCTGGTCTCCCTGCTCGGCCTGCTCGGCCCGAACGCCGCCGAGGAACTCGTCGACCAGGCCCAGCGGATCGCCCCCGGTTCGAGCGCGGACTTCGTGCGCACCCTCGTCGACCAAGCGCAGGCGAACAAACAGGGCGCAGGCTGGGGCGCCATCCTAGGTTTCGCCGTCGCGCTGTGGTCCGCCTCGGGGTACGTGGCGGCCTTCATGCGCGCCTCCAACGTCATCTACGGCATCGGTGAGGGCCGGCCGATCTGGAAGACCACGCCCATCCGGCTCGGCGTCACGATCGTCGCGGTGATCCTGCTCGTTCTCAGCGCCGCCATCGTGGTGGCGAGCGGGCCGGTCGCCCAGCAGATCGGCGACCTCCTCGGCCTCGGCGCCACCACGGTGACCATCTGGAACATCGTCAAATGGCCGGTGCTGTTCGTCCTGGTGTCGGTGCTGCTGGCCATTCTGTTCTGGGCCAGCCCGAACGCCCGCCAAGGCGGCATCAAGTGGATCAGCCCCGGAGGGGTGATCGCCGTTCTCGTCTGGCTGGTCATTTCGGTCCTGTTCTCCGTCTACATCGCCAACTTCTCGTCCTACGACAAGACCTACGGCTCGCTTGCCGGGGTGGTGATCTTCCTGGTGTGGCTGTGGCTGACCAATATCGCGCTGCTGCTGGGAGCCGAGATCAACGCCGAACTCGACCACGGCAAAGCCATCGCCCAGGGGCTTCCCGAAGAAGAACAGCCCTTCGCCGTCCCGCGCGACACCCGCAAGCTCGACGAGGCGGACAAGGAAGCGATCCGAGCCGCCGAAGCCGCCCGGCGGGAATGATCGCCACGCCTTGACCGGGCGATGCCGGTGGGTGCTATTGCGGGCCCGACGCGTCCTGACCCGGCCCCACTTGAATCCCCACCACGCAGGTGTCGTCATCGGTGTCGGCATCGCTGCCGTCGAGCAGGTCGTCCAAGCGGTCGTCCAGGCTGCCGGTGAGTTGCGCCGATGCCGCGAGCAACCGATCTATGCACTCGTCCAGAAGGCGATCTCGGCGCTCGATCAGCCCGTCGGTGTAGAGGAGGAGGGTGTCGTCGGTCTCCAGTTGCAGTTCCGCTTCCTCGAAGGTGGCCTCCGCCACGGCGCCGAGGAGTATGCCTCCGAGCATGGGCAGGCTGGAGGCCCGGCCCCCGCGCACCAACACCGGCGGCAAGTGGCCCGCGCGGGCCCAGCGCAGCACCCGGGTATGCGGATCGTAGAGCCCGCAGATCGCGGTGGCGAAGATGTTGTCGGTCAGGTGGTGGGCGACCTGGTTCAGCCAGGTCAGCAGCTGGCCGGGACCCGCGCCGGTGGCGGCGAGGCCGCGCAGAGCGTTGCGGAGCACGACCATGCCGGTGGCCGCCTTGATACCGTGGCCGGTGATGTCACCGACGGACACGAGGATTTGCTTGGTGGGCAACACGATCGCGTCGTACCAGTCTCCGCCGACCGTGTAGTCCTGCTCGGCGGGTCGGTAGCGCACCGCGATGCGCAGCCCGAACGCCTCGATGGACGGCTGCGCGTCCGGCATGATCGCCTGCTGGAGCTGCCGGGCCAGCTGGCTCTGTTCGGCGGCGTGCTGCTCGGTGTGGGCCAGCCGGTCGCGCGTCGCGGACAACGCGACCTCGGTCCAGTGCTGCGCGGAGATGTCTTGATAGGCGCCGCGGATGGCGGCCAGATGCCCCGCCTCGAGGACCGGTTCGGCGACGATCCGGATGTGCCGGGTCACGCCGTCCGGGCGGATCAGGCGGAAGGCCGTCGAGGCCGGGCGGCGGAAGCGCAGCAGGGTACGCAGGAATCGCCCCACCGCGTGCGCGTCGTCGTCGTGGACGTGCGCGGGCAGCTGCGACAGCGGAATCGGGTCCGCGGTCGGCGTCAGCCCGTAGAGGGCGAACAGCTGGCTGCTCCACGTGATCTCGCCGGTGGCCGCGTTCTCCTCGAAGCCGCCGACGCGGCCCAGACGCTGGGCATGTTGCAGCAGCGCCGCCAATCGCGCCGTCTCGTCCTCCACCCGCCACACCATGAGCACCGTGTTTCCATGGCGGCTGATGCTGAGCGCGGCCGAGACGGTCAGCGGCACCTGGTCGACCAGCTCGGTCAGCATCACCCGGTCGGCGCGGTAGGTCTCGCCGGTGGCGAAGACGTGCTCGATCCGCTCGAACAATTGCCCATCGCTCGCGGCCATCGGGTACGCCTCCAGCAGCAGCGCGCCGTTGACCAGGCCGCGGGGGCGTCCGGCCGGGTCGACGAAGCAACTGTTGACGTGGTGGATGCAGAAGTCGACGAGCGCGCCGCCCTCGTCGAGGTGGGGCAGCAGCACCAGCGCCGGGTCGAAAAGGCCGTCCGCGAGCCGCACCAGGTCCGCGACGTCGGGCCGGTCCGATGCCCGCACCGCGGCCGAGTCCGACTCCAGCGTGTGCGCGCACAGCTCGGCCAGCGCGTCCAACTGCCGGTGCACCTGCGGCGGCTGCGGCGCGAGCGGCTGCGGCCAGCACACCTCCAGCACGCCGAGCAGCTTGCCCCCGGCGCCCGCCGGAATCGCCGCACGGCCGCCGTCGCGGTCGCCGATCGACGGCAGGCCGGACCCGCCCAGGTCCTGAACCCACACGGCGCTGCGCTGCACCAGCGACTGCCGGGCCGGGGTCGCCACCCCGGGCGGCACGTACCGCCATCGCTCGGCCTCCTGCGGGCTGATGCCGGCGAAACCCGCCAGGGTCAGCGACGCGTCGGCGCCCGCGGACCAGATCGCCACCGCTGTGGCGCCCAGCGGCGTCAACGCGTGCTCCAGCACCGACTCCGCCACCCGGTGGGTGTCGCCGGCCGCGAGCAACCCGCTTTCGGCGGTGCGCAACCGCACGGCCGCCGATGGCTCCTCCGGGCTGGCGGTGCGCGACAGGAATTCTCCGACGACCGCGCTGACCTCGTCCTGGGCCGCTTGGTCGACGAGCTCGGCGGCCAGCTCCAGCGGTGTGATGCCCGCTTGCTCGGCG
This sequence comes from Nocardia sp. NPDC003726, assembly GCF_053586955.1. NCBI lineage: Bacteria > Bacillati > Actinomycetota > Actinomycetes > Mycobacteriales > Nocardiaceae > Nocardia > Nocardia sp. NPDC003726. The sequence goes on from NZ_JBSFNF010000028.1 coordinate 27,024, forward strand.
AGGGCCTCTAGTTGCCTCGCCGCCTGCGCAGGCCCGCAGTGCAGCCGTTCCACCAGCACGCCCTTGGCCATCTCGATCAGCGCGCGCCCGTCGGCGGTGGCCTGGGCCTGCTGGATCTGCGCGCGCAACCGCTCCACGGTGGCGGCGAGCCGGTGAACGGCGGGCCCCCTCGCCGGGTGAGCGTTCGCTGTCGTGCCTGTCTCGGCGTCGGTGCTGTCGGGGTCGGTCATCAGGCACCCAGCCAGTGCTGGATGCAGGCGATCAGAGCGTCCGCGTCGACCGGTTTGGTGACATAGTCGTTGGCGCCCGAGGCGAGGCTCTTCTCGCGGTCGCCCAGCATCGCCTTGGCCGTGACGGCGATGATCGGCAGACTCTCGTACTGCGGCATCTCGCGGATCGTCGCCGTCGCGGTATAGCCGTCCATCTCGGGCATCATCACGTCCATCAGGACCAGGTCGGTCTCCGGATGAGCGAGCAGTTTGTCGATGCCCTCGCGCCCGTCCTCCGCGTGCAGGACGCTCATGCCGTGCAGTTCGAGGATGCTGCTCAGCGCGAAGAGGTTGCGGGCGTCGTCGTCGATGATCAGCACGGTGCGGCCGGCGAGCCTGCCATCCGGCCGCTGCGGCGCGGCGGCCGGTGCGTCTTCCCGGCGTACCAGCGGCAGCATGTCGCCGGGCGCCTCGGCGGTGACGTGCAGCGCGATCCGTTCGCGCAGATCGTCCAGGCTGGACAGCAGCTCGAGCGGCTGACTCGTGGTGCGGTGTTGCAGCAGGCGTTCCTGTTCGGCGTCGACCCGGCGGTTGTGGACCAGTACCGGGACGCTGCTCAACGCGGCGTCCCCGTTCATCGTCTCCAGGAACCGCAGGGCGGCGCCGTCGGGCATGTCCAGCTCGAGCACCACGCAGTGGAACGCTTCGGCGGCCATCGCCGCCGCGGCTTCTTCCACCCCGACCGCGGTGACGACCTGAACCGGCCCGCGCGGATCATTGCTGTCCGCGAGTTCGGCGACGGCGCTCTGCGCGACCAGCGACAGCAGACCTTGCGGGCGTTCCTCCACGACCAGCAGCCGGCGGTGCTGTTGGGGCGTGGCGGCGGCGGGTGCGTGCTCGGTGCTGCTGTCGTCGGCCTGGTGCTCGTCCTCCCGCTCGCGCAGCGGCGCCTCCTGGAAGTCCGGCCGGGCGACCGGGAGATACAGGGTGAACGTGCTGCCCTGGCCGGGCGCGCTCTCCGCGGTGATCGCGCCGCCGAGCAGGTAGGCGATCTCCCGGCTGATCGACAGGCCCAGACCGGTGCCGCCGTACTTGCGGCTGGTCGTGCCGTCGGCCTGCTGGAAGGCGCCGAAGATCGACTCCAGCTGGTGCTCGGCGATGCCGATACCGGTGTCGATCACCCGGAACGCGACGGCCGGGCCGTGCTGGCGCACGGCGGCGGGCAGCTGGCTCGCCTCCGCCGGTTCGATGCGCAGTTGCACCGATCCGGTCTCGGTGAACTTGACGGCATTGGACAGCAGGTTTCGCAGCACCTGCCGCAGCCGCGAGTCGTCGGTGATCAGCTCCATCGGCAGGCCGGGCGCGGTCGTGACATGGAAGCGCAGACTCTTCTGGGTGGTCATCGGCCGGAAAGTGGCCTCGACGTAGTCCAGCAGCTGACGCAACGACACGCGCTCCGGGGCGAGGTCCATCTTGCCCGCCTCCACCTTGGACAGGTCGAGGATGTCGTTGATCAGCTGAAGCAGGTCCGAACCCGCCGAATGGATGATGCCCGCGTACTCGACCTGCTTGGGGGTGAGATTGCGGCTCGGGTTCTGGGCCAGCAGCTGCGCGAGGATCAGCAGACTGTTCAGCGGGGTGCGCAGCTCGTGGCTCATGTTGGCCAGGAATTCCGACTTGTACTTCGAGGCGAGCGCGAGTTCCTGGGCGCGCGTTTCAAGTTCCTGCCTGGCCTGTTCGATCTGCAGGTTCTTGGCTTCGATGTCGCGGTTCTGCATGGCCAGCAGAGCCGCCTTGTCTTCCAGTTCGGCGTTGGAGCGCTGCAGCTCTTCCTGCTGCACCTGCAACTCCTCCGAGCGGGCTTGCAGTTCGGTGGTCAGGCGCTGCGATTCGACCAGCAGCTCGTCGGTGCGGGCGTTGGCGATGATCGTGTTGACGTTGACGCCGACCGTCTCCATCAGCTGGTCGAGGAAGTCCCGGTGGATGCGGGTGAAGCGGTGCAGGGTAGCCAGTTCGATCACACCGAGGACCTGGTCCTCCACCACGATCGGCAGCATGAGCAGGTGGGCGGGCGCGGTCTGTCCCAGCCCGGAGGAGATGGTGACGTAGTCGGCGGGCACGTCCTCCACGGCGATCGTGCGGCGGCTGCGGGCCGCCTGGCCAACGAGGGATTGGCCGAACGCGAACCGCGGCGAGCTGCTCGGCTCGTCGGGGCTGCCGTAGGAGCTGATCAGCCGCAGTTCCGGCTGCTCCTCGCTGTCGTCGGCCAGGTAGAACGCGCCGAACTGCGCGGAGACCAACGGCGCCAGCTCGTCCATGATCAACCCGGCCACCACGTGCAGGTCGCGCTGGCCCTGCATGAGACCGGAGATACGGGCCAGGTTGGTTTTCAGCCAGTCCTGATCCTGGTTGGCCATGGTGGTCTCGCGCAGCGACTCCACCATCGCGTTGATGTTGTCCTTCAGCTCCGCGACCTCGCCGGACGCCTCCACGGTGATGGAGCGGGTCAGGTCGCCCTCGGCCACGGCGCTGGTGACCGCGGCGATCGCGCGGACCTGGCGGGTCAGGTTGCCCGCCAGCTCGTTGACGTTCTCGGTCAGCCGCTTCCAGGTTCCGGAGACGCCCTCGACCTCGGCTTGGCCGCCCAGTCTGCCCTCCGACCCCACCTCGCGAGCGACGCGGGTCACCTCGGCCGCGAAGGCGGAGAGCTGATCGACCATCGTGTTGATCGTGGTCTTCAACTCCAGGATCTCGCCGCGGGCGTCCACGTCGATCTTGCGGGTCAGATCGCCCTGCGCGACCGCGGTGGTGACCTGGGCGATGTTGCGGACCTGGTTGGTCAGGTTGTTCGCCATGGAGTTGACGTTGTCGGTCAGGTCCTTCCACGTGCCCGCCACGTTCGGGACGCGGGCCTGACCGCCGAGCATGCCCTCGGTGCCGACTTCGCGGGCCACGCGGGTGACCTCGTCGGCGAACGCGGACAGCGTGTCGACCATCGTGTTGATCACACCGGCGAGCGCCGCGACTTCGCCCTTCGCCTCCACCGTGATCTTCTGGCTCAGATCACCGCGCGCGACGGCGGTGGCGACCTGGGCGATGGAACGCACCTGGCCGGTCAAGTTGGAAGCCATGACGTTGACGTTGTCGGTCAGGTCCTTCCAGGTGCCCGACACACCCCGTACGGTCGCTTGGCCGCCGAGGTTGCCCTCGGTGCCGACTTCGCGGGCCACGCGGGTGACCTCGTCGGCGAACGCGGAGAGCTGATCGACCATCGTGTTGATGGTCTCTTTGAGCTCGAGGATCTCGCCGCGGGCGTCGACCCGGATCTTCTGGCTCAGATCGCCACGGGCCACCGCGGTGGTCACCTGGGCGATCGACCGCACCTGCGCGGTGAGATTGTCGGCCATGACGTTGACCGACTCGGTGAGGTCCTTCCAGGTGCCCGAGACGCCCTTGACGTCGGCTTGGCCACCCAACCTGCCCTCGGTGCCGACCTCGCGCGAGACCCGGGTGACCTCGTCGGCGAAGGAGGAGAGCTGGTCGACCATCGTGTTGATGGTGTTCTTCAGCTCAAGGATCTCGCCGCGCGCGTCGACCCGGATCTTCTGGGACAGATCGCCCTGCGCCACGGCGGTGGCCACCTGGGCGATCGACCGCACCTGCGCGGTGAGATTGCCCGCCATGAAGTTCACCGAGTCGGTGAGGTCGCGCCACGTGCCGGAGACGCCCTTGACGTCGGCTTGACCACCGAGGATGCCTTCGGTGCCGACCTCGCGCGAGACCCGGGTGACCTCGTCGGCGAAGGAGGAGAGCTGGTCGACCATCGTGTTGATGGTGTTCTTCAGTTCCAGGATCTCGCCGCGGGCGCTCACCGTGATCTTCTGGCTCAGGTCGCCCCGCGCCACCGCGGTCGTGACCTGGGCGATATTGCGGACCTGATCGGTCAGATTGCCCGCCATGAAGTTCACCGAGGCGGTGAGGTCGCGCCAGACGCCGCCGACGCCGGGCACCTCCGCCTGACCGCCCAGCCTGCCCTCCGAGCCGACCTCCCGCGCGACGCGGGTGACCTCGTCGGCGAACGCGGACAGCTGGTCCACCATCGTGTTGACGGTGTTCTTCAGCTCCAGGATCTCGCCGCGGGCGTCCACATCGATCTTCTGGGACAAGTCGCCCCGCGCGACGGCCGTGGCGACCTGGGCGATGTCGCGCACCTGGCTGGTCAGGTTGCCCGCCATCGCGTTCACCGAGTCGGTGAGGTCCTTCCAGGTACCGGACACGCCAGGCACCTCGGCCTGACCGCCCAGCCGCCCGTCCGTCCCGACCTCGCGCGCGACCCGGGTGACCTCCGAGGTGAACAGCGACAGCTGGTCCACCATGCCGTTGAAGACCGTCGCGATCTCGCCGAGCAGCCCGTCGGCGTCGGTCGGTAGCCGAGTGCCGAAATCGCCGTCGCGCACGGCCGTCAACCCGGCCAGCAACTGGCGCAATTCGACTTGGTCCGCGGCCGTGACAGCCTGCTCCGACGCGGTGCGGACAGATGCCGCCGTCTCCGTCATGCTCATCCTCGTTCTGCCCCACCCGTATCGGACGCGACGCCGCGCACGGCGGATCGCCGACCAACGATGCTGTGCTGGCTGCTGAACACGGACGCACCGGCGGTTACATCACTGAACGTATCATCAGTCGACCTGTCGCCCGGCATTCATCGCAGGTATCGGGGACACACGGCGCTCGCAGGCCGACACCTTCGCCAACAGCGGCGAGGCGGGCGGATTCAAAGGTTCTAGAGTCGTGGCATGGCAATTCGGGACGACGGCGATCCGGTCAGAGGTGTCCGGGACGTCGTGGCCGTGCAACTGCCCGACTATCGGATCGACTCGATAGCGCTGCTCGGGGAGGGGGAGGACAACGTTGCCTATGAGGTCAATGGCGAGCTGATCGTGCGCTTCAGCAAGGAACCCGATCTCGGGAGCCGAGCCGCGCGGGTGATCAATGAAGCAGGTCTTCTGGCCGCGGTCGCGAGTGTGTCACCACTACCGGTTCCCGAGCCGTGTTTCAGCGTCGCCGAGCAGGGCTGCCTGGCGTATTTCGAACTCCCCGGCCGACCGCTGATCGACCTGCCGGCGTCACGGCGATCGGCCCATGTGAGGTCGATCGCCACGGCGCTCGGCCGGTTCCTCGCGGCTGTGCATGCCGTTCCGGTCGACCGGATGGCCGACTTCGTGGACGCCGACGACCAGCCGAAAGCAGTGTGGCTCGATGAGGCCGCACGGATCTACGAGACGATCGCCGACATGGTGCCCGAGGCGCATCGTCCGGCCGTGGCGGTCTTCCTCGACGCAACGCCCGCGGCGGATCGCTATGACTTGGTGTTCTCCCACAACGATCTGGGGATCGAACACGTTCTGGTGGAACCTGTTTCGGGGACAGTCACCGGCGTCATCGATTGGAGCGATGCCGCGATCGTCGACCCGGCCTATGACTTCGGTCTCATCTACCGCGATCTCGGCCCAGCAGCACTGGACATAGCGTTGGACAATTACCGCACCAGCGCCAACGACTTACGGGCGATCCGGGAGCGCGCAGCCTTCTACGCCCGGTGCGGCGTGTTGGAGGATCTGGCCTACGGGATCGAGCACGGGTTGCGCAGCTATCTCGACAAGAGCCTTGCGGCACTGACATGGCTGTACCCGATCCCGGCGCGCTGAACCCGCTTCTCGACCCATCGGCCTGCCCGAGTCGTGGTTCGGAGCGGATGGCCGGTGGTTGTCGGAAAACGGTGCTGAGCTCACTTTTCCGCCACATCCGTACGGTCCGCATCCGTGGTCGCATCAGGACCGGTGGGTCGGAAGCGGTGTGCTCAGCTACACCGGCCGCACGACGCCTATGCGGTCTGGGCCTTCTTCCGCGATGGGCGATGCGATCGCTGGTACATCGACTTCGAGGCGCCCTACCGTCGCGGCGAAACATGCTTCGACACAGTCGACACGGACTGGATATCGTCATCGAAGACGGCAGCCGGCGATGGAAGGACCGGGAGGAACCTGCTGGTGGCTGCCACGCTGGCAAGACTGGCGTCACGCACCTTCCCGTCAGGCTCCCGAGTGCAGGTAGGCGGCCCAGAGGGAGGGGGTGCGGGGGAGAGTGCCGCGGATGGAGCGGATCGCCTCGTGCAGGGCGACGGGGGCTTTGTCGATGGCGAGATCGTCGACGTCTCGGGCGGATGTGAGGGCGGTGTAGAAGGCTTCGGCGACCTCGACGGCGGTTTCGTCATCGATGGTCCACAGGGTGCCGATGACATGGGGGTAGCCGGCGAGCTGGAAGGCGGAGGCGAGATGCGTCGCCTCGTCGAGTAGTTCGGCATGGACGATGCGCGCGGTCTCGCATGCCGAGAGGTAGGCCAGACGGGCGTGATCGAGCTGCACAGGTGCGAGAGCGGAGACTGTGAGCGGGTCGGTGGCGTGATCGTGCAACAACAAGCGGCTGAGGGAAGGGTCGCTCGGGTCGCTGGTGCCGTGGCAGATGAAGTGGGCGATCGAGCAACTGGACAAGCTCGCGAGGACGTTCGCTTTGGTAGGAAGCGTGCGCGCCGGGTCGCTGTCGGCCTCAGGGGCGGGGTCAGGCTCGGTGAGTACGACCGAGTCGGGCAATAGCCGTTCGACTATGCGGGCTTCGTCGAGTACGTGATGGAGCCGGCCGTCCACACCGGGGGTGGTGGGCATGGCGACGATCGCGGCGCGCGTCGCACCGGCCGAGTGTTGCCGAGCGCGGCGTTCCCGGGCGTAGCGGAGGGCTGCGATGGTGGGGGTGTAGGAGGACACGACCCGATCGAGGACCGATCGACCGCCGGATGTGGGCCCGCTGGAGTGGTAGCCTGCCGCGTGCACGGGCAGGAGACCGAGTATTCCTCCTGGTGCCCACCACACTCGTGGCCAGTCGGAGCCGGCCGGTGGAATCCGGTTGTGGCCCAGAGCCTCCAGGACCGGGCTTGCGGCCGTGTCCCACAGCCATTCGAGGCTGTCGAGCAATTGTCTTTCTGCCGCCCGCCGTTCGGCTGCGATCGGGGAGTAGCGGGTGACGTCCAAAGCGCGTTGGAAGTTCACCGCCCTGCCGACGACGTCGTCCATGGTCAAGCCGGGCAGGGCGAGACCGGTGACGGCCCCTTCGGCCAGCACGAGCGCGTCGCAGCGGTATCGACTGATGTTGAAGGTGACGATCGCTCCCTGTTCGGATTGCGCGAGCAGTTCGCCGATCGAGGGCGGCAGGGCGAAGGTGCGGAATCCGTCCTGTGCGCGGATTTCCGCGAGCAGTCGGTCGAATTCAGCGACGAGCTGCCTGCGGTCGCGTACGTGCCGACCGTTCTCGCTGATCACCGCGGCGGGATCGAGGGGGATATCGAGTGTGGTCGCGGCCTTGGTCTCGTGGTCGAGTCGCGCACGCAGCCGGGTGAAGCGCTGAGCGAGATCGGGGTGTCGGACCGCGAGTTCGGTCAGATCGCCGCGGATGTTCAGGGTGCGGCCGAGTAGTATTGCGCGACCGGCTTCGAGCAAGCGCAGCGCCAGTTCGGGCCGAGCCGATGCGGCGGTGGATGGATCGTTCAGCGCGAGCGCGGCGGCGTCGGCGGCGATCCCGAAACCGTTGCCCAAGGCGTGTTGCTGGTCTATTCGGTCCAGCAGCGGCGGTACCAGCTCCGGCAGTGTCCGCACCGCACCTTCGAGCATTCGTGCCGCCAGTGCGGGGTCCGAACCCGCGGCCGAGAGCGCCGCACCATGCGCTGCTCGCACGCGAATCGAGGGTGTCGCGGTCTTTGTGTCGATCGCGCGCCGGAAGACACCGACCGCCTCGTCCCGGTCTGCTGCCGATGCGGTCCGCTCGAATCGCGCGTACAGTGCGCCACCGAGGCTGAGGAGCATGCCGCCCAGTCCGGGGCTCTCCGGCGTGGCGGCGGCTATGGCTTGCCTGCCGATATCGATGGCTTCGTCGATGTCGGCGAGATCGGCCGCCGCGGCGTTTTCGCGGAATCGGAACATCAGGGTGTTCTCGAAGGTGTGCAGCGTCTGCGCGCGGTCGGAATGATCAGCCGGGGTGGCGGCCACAGCCTGGCGCGCCGTGGCTATCGCTTCATCGAGATCCGCTGCGCCGGCCGTGCGTTCGAAGCGGGTGCGCAGAGCGAGGCCGAGGTTGGATCGGATGCGATTCTCCAGTCGCAGATCGTCCGATACCGTGCGAAGTGCGTCGCGGAGATGCTCGATGGCTTCGTCGATATCGGGCAGCGCCCCGATGCGTTTGAATCGGGCCCACAGGGCGGCGCCGAGCGCGGTCAGGATGCCGGCTCGGTCTGCGTGGTCGGCGGGTGCTTCGGCGAGCGCTCGGCGAGTGAACGCTACGGCGTTCTCCAGGTCGGGTAGCGCTCCGAACCGTTCGTACCTGGTCAGCAGGCACGATCCCAGCCCCGTGAGCCGTGCGTGCCGCTTCGGGTCGTCGGCGGGAGTCGCGGCCAAGGCTTCGGTGTGCAGGTCGATGGCTTCGTCGAGGTCGGTGGTCGCGGCGGTCCGTTCGAATCGGAGCATCACGCTGTAACCGTGATCTCCCGCCACCATCGCCCGGTCGGGGTGGTCGGCGGGAGTGCGGGCGAGAGCTTGTGCGCCGACTTCGATGGCTTCGTCCAGCAGCGCTGGTGTTCCTGTGTGTTCGTACAAGGTCCGCAGACCTTGGGCATGTGCGTACAGCATCGAGAGGTAGGCGGGATCGTCGGCGGCTGCCGTGGCGACCAGTTCACCCCGCAGTCCCACCACCCGCCGCAGGTCCTCGAGAGCGCCACTCCGGTCGAAGCGCGCGTGCAGCGCCATTTCCAGCGCGGCGACTATCGGCTCGCGGCCAGGGAGTCCGGGATCGCAGGCTGCCACGGCTTGTTCTCCGTAAGCGATCGCCGTGTCGAGATGCACGGGTTTACGGGTGCGTTCGAATCGCGCGCGCATGGTATCGGCCAAGCTGTGCAAGACCATGGGGCGATCGGGGTGCGTCGCTGAGATGAGCGGTTCCGCCTGCTCCAGCAGGTCTATGGCTTCCTCGAGGTCTTCGGGTACGGCCGTTTGCTGGTATCTGCTCCAGAGCGCGGCACCCAGCCCGGCCAGCCGTGGGCCGCGAGCCGGGTGCTCGTCCGGGGTGGCTGCCACGGCCTCGGTGTGCAGGTCGACGGCTTCGGCCAGATCCTGGGGGAATTGTGTGCGTTCGAAGCGAATGTGCAAGAAAGCGCCGAGATTGGCGAGCATGCGAGCGAGGTCGGGATGGCCGACCGGGGTCGCCGCGGCGGCCTGCCTGCCGACGTCGATGGCTTCGTCGAGGTCCGCGAGCGCTCCGGTGTGGCTGTAGCGGGTTCTGAGTGTGTTGGCGAGATTGGCTTGGAATCCGCTGCGGTCGGGATGGCCTGTAGGTGTCGCGTCCACCGCGCGGCGGCCCAGTTCCATGGCTTCGTCGAGGCTCGCCACCTGCCGGGTGGCTTTGTATCGGGTATGCAGTGCGTTCCCGAGGTTGGACAGCATGAGGCCGAGGTCGGGACTGCCTGCGGGTAACGCGGCCAGCGCCCGGCGGCCCAGCGCGATGGCCTCGTCCAGATCGGCTCGCGCGCCCGCGATTTCGAAACGCGCGTGCAGTGCGCTGCTCAGGTTGGACAAAGGATGGCTTCGGCCTGCCGGATCGGCGATGGCACGCCGTCCCAGTTCGATCGCTTCGTCCAGATCCTGTGGGTTCCCGGTGTGCTCGAATCGGGTGTGCAGTGTCATCGCGAGACCGGACAACATGTTCGGGAGATCGTCGTAGTCGGACGGGGCGGTCTCGACCGCCAGCCTCCGCAGCCGGATCGCTTCATCGAGGTCGGCAGGCCCTCCGGTGAACTCGAATCGCTGCCAGAGGGCTGTCGCCAGGTTGGCGATGATGCCGGGTCGGTACGGGTGGTGCTCGGGGGTGGCGTCGATGGCATGGCGTCCCAGCGTGATGGCTTCGTCCAAGTCGATTCCGGCGCCGGCCTCGTGGAATCGGGCTCGCAGCGCGGCCGACAGTTGAGCCAGCGCTGTGCCGCGGTCGGCTCGGTCGGCGGGAATGCCGGTGAGGGCAAGTCGCCCGACTTCGATGGCACCGCGCAGATTCTCGGCGTCGCGCGTCAGGCGGAACTGCGCCAGCAGGACGATTCCGAGGTTGCACAGGATTCCGCCCCGTGCCGAACTGTCGGACGGGGTGGCGGCCAGGATGCGCCACCACAGCCGCAGAACCGCGGTGACGAACTCGACATCGTCGGATTCCTGGGTCTGGTCGAGCAATGCGACGGCAACGAGAGCGGCTTCCTCGGCGAGCAGCGGCAACAGCTGTTGTGGCAATTGTGCGAGGTCGACGCCGGTGACGAAACACGCTGTGAACATCTCGACGGCGGTCGACAGGTCACGGTGCTCGGCTTGCTGCGGCCTGGCCTCGTAGCGGTACCAGTAGAACCAACCCGCGAGCAGCGCCGACTCCAGGTCGCCGCCGTTCACCAGCGCGACGAGCTCGCGTGCCTGTCGATCGGCCTCCGGCGCGAGGACCGCTGCGGGATCGTCGGTCAGCTCCATTCTTCGGATGCGAGCGGCGATCGCGCTCTGTAGCGCGATCCGCCGGTCGGCGAAGAGACCACCCGTGGGGTCGCTGCTTGTTTCCATCCGAACCGGTCCCCCAGATGCGCACGAACGTGTATCGGAGACGGTACGCCCTGTGCTGTTCTCGTGGATGGCGTCGGCAGCGAACTCGGTGCGGCACAGGCTCGGTCGCGTTCCTTTGTGGCACAGCGTTTCCCGTGTGACGGTCGCGGCGTGGCAGGCGGATCAGCCGGACAGCAGTTTTCGCAGCGGATCGAAGCGGGCCGGATCATCGGACACCAGCTCGGTCAGGCGGTCGGCGATCGCCGCGGACAGGTGGGTGCGAATATTCCGGGCCACCGTGCTGCCCTCGTCGGTCAGCGCGACGCGGGTGATCCTGCGATCCGCCGGATCGGGCGCCCGGCCCACCAGGCCACGCCGCTCCAGCCGGTCGACCATGCCGGTGACGTTGGTCTTGTCGCAGCCGAGCAGCGCGGCCAGTTCGCCGAACGACGGCCGGTGCCGGCCCAGCAGGCACAGCACCTGCGTCTGTTGGCTGGTCAACTCGAACCGCCGTGCGGTCTCGGCGTACAGCGCGGCGGTTTCGCGATGCAGCGTCATCACCGCGGCGGCAAGATCCGGCGTTTCGCTCACCCCGGAAGTCTAACTACCGGACTGTTGACATCCGACCATTAAGTAGAGGATCTCGACTATCTAGTATCTCTACCGAAAGGTGGTCGGCATGACGGTCGCACTCGTCACCGGCGGTGCGCGCGGGATCGGTCGCGCGATCGCTCTGCGGCTGGCCGCCGACGGCGCGCAGGTCGTCGTGAACTACCGGCAGAACGCCGCGGCGGCGGCCGGCGTCGTCGCGGAGATCGAGCGCGCCGGTGGGCGGGCCGTTGCGGTCGCGGGCGACACCGCCGATCCCGACCGGATGACACGGCTGTTCGACACCGCCGTCGACACTTTCGGCGGACTCGACATCCTCGTCGCGAACGCGGGGGTCACCCGGTTCGCCTCGCTCGCCGAGACCACACCGGCCGATTTCGACCGTCAGTTCGCCGTCAATGCCCGCGGCACCTTTCTCGCGTTGCGCGAGGCGGCTCGCCGGCTGCGCGACTACGGCCGGATCGTGGTCGTCTCCAGTGGAGTCACCGTGACCGCACGGCCGGGTACCGGCGCCTACGGAGCAGGCAAGGGGGCCGCCGAGCATCTGGTGCGGGTCGCCGCGAATGAGCTGGGCGCGCGCGGGATCACCGTCAACAGCGTCCGGCCTGGCGCCACCCGCACGGACGCGCTGGTCGAGCAACTCGGCGCCGAGGCGGTCGCGCGGATGCCGGTCACGGCGCCGCTGGGTCGCATCGGCGAACCCGCCGACATAGCCGCGGTGGTGGCGTTCCTGGTTTCGGCCGACGGCGCATGGATCACCGGACAGCATCTCAACGCGGCGGGCGGGGCGTACTGAGCGCGCGCGGCCGCAGGCGGTGCGGTCGCGCGCCATCGAGTCACCCCAGCGCCGCGACGGCGGCTCGAGCGGCCTCGGCGACAAGAGGACTGTCGGCCTCGGCGTTCTGCTCGGCTTTCGTGGACAGGACCGCGATGACGAAGGGAGAGCGCCCCGGCGGCCAGACGACGGCGACGTCGAGGGCGCTGCCGTAGGCGGGGCTGCCGGTCTTGTTGCCAACGGTCCATCCGGGGGGCAGCGCGGCGCGAATCCGGTCGGCGCCGGTCTTGCTGGCGACGAGCCACGATTTCAATTGCGCCCGTTCGGGATCGGCGAGAACGTCGCCGAGGACCAGGGCGCGGTAGTCGGCGGCCAGTGCGGCCGGTGTGGTCGTGTCGCGCTCGTCACCGGGAACGGCGCTGTTGAGCTCGGTCTCCCAGCGGTCAAGGCGCGATGTGGTGTCGCCGATGGACCGCAGGAACGCGGTGAAACCCTCCGGACCACCGAGAAGTTTCAGCACCTGGTTGCCCGCGGTGTTGTCGGATACGGTGATCGCCGCGTCGCACAGCTCGGCGACGGTCATGCCGGTGTCGGCGTGCTTCTCGGTCACCGGCGAATTGGCGACCAGTTCGGAGCGGGAATAGCGGATCACCTGATCGAAGTAGCCCGTGGACAGCGGATGGTCGCGAAGCAGCGCACCGCAGGCGAGACCTTTGAAGGTGGAGGCCATCGGGAACCTCTCCGCGTCTCGATGGGCGACGGTGCGGCCGGAGCCGGTGTCGATCGCGGACACACCCAGCCGGGCGGCGTGGTCGGTCTCGAGTTCGGTGAACGGCGCGGCCGCGGCCGGCGGTGTGGTCTGCGAGGCGGCAGGCACGTCGGCAGCCGACCCGCACGCGGTGGTGACGAGGGACAGCGCTGATACCGCCGCGGCGGCCAGAAGTCGACGGTGACCGAGCAGGTCACGCCGAGGGGAAACGGAAATGATCACCGACGCACCACACCATCGACACGTTCGCCGACACCAATATCCGGTTCCGGCGCGGGCGAGTCGGCTTGGATATCGCCGCAGGTTTGCTCGCTCTTTCGGCTCCGGAGCGGACCGCGCCGGTGCGCGGCCGAACCGATGCCGGACGCCCCGCTGGTTCAATGACCGCATGGACCTGATCCGCCACCTTCGTTTCTTCGTTGCCGTCGCGGATGAAGGACACTTCGGGAGGGCCGCGGCCGCGCTGGACATGACCCAGCCTCCGCTGTCGCAGGGACTCAGACGGCTCGAACGGCATCTCGGCGTCGACCTCATCCGCCGTACCCGGCAAGGAGCCGTGCTCACCTCGGCCGGTGTGCAGCTGCTCCCGCGCGCTCGGCTGCTCGTGGACGACGCCGAGCGCCTGCTCGCCGAGTCCCACCGCATCGCGAACGCCCACGGCGCCGTGCACTGGGGTGCGATCACGGCACTGCCCGACCGGGTGGTCACGGCGTGTGTGGGCGCCTTGCGCACCGTGGTCGCGCCCGGCGCCGCGGTGTCGACGAGGGTGGGCACGAGCGTCGATCTGGTCGCCGATGTGCGCGCCGGCATGTTCGATGTGGCGGTCATCGAGCACCCCGCCCTGGTCGACGGGGTCGAGGTGCGCCCGGTCGTGAAGGTGCCGCGCTGGCTCGTGGTGCCGTCGGATCATCGCAGCGCGGCCGCCGAACGCCCCACCTTTCCCATGCTCGCGGGGTTGAACTTCGCTTGTCCGCCCCGCGCGGCCAACCCACCCGCCTTCGACACCGCCGTGGACCTGCTGCGTGAGCGCGGGCTGGACGCACCGACCGTGCCCGCGCCAGACGATCGCACCCTGTTCGCGGCGGTGGCGGCCGGAACGAGTTTCGGTCTCACTGCCACGGCTCCCTCGCGCACGCCCGGCGTGACGTGGCTGCGCATCGCGCCGCAGGCGGTCGCCCTGCGCGTCCGCGTCGTCCACCGGCCCGGCGCCGACGCCCATGCCGACGCGGTCGACCGGGTCCTGTACCGGGAACGACTGCGGTGAGCACCGTCGAGGACCGCATCCGCGCCGTGTTCGCCGACGCCGGATGCACCGGGTGGTTGCACGCCCGCCGGTGCGACGGCTCCGCGACCGAGATCTCCGTGGGCGGTGCCGAGCGGGTCGTGCTGGCGTCGGTGTACAAGTTGCCGCTGTTCGTCGCGTTCTGCCGCCATGTCGACGCCGGGCGCATCGATCCCGCTACCCGGCTGACGGTGGTCCCGTCCGACTGCACCCCCGGCCCGACCGGCATCGCCGTCATGCGCGATCCGGTGACCATGAGCCTGCGCGACCTGGCGACGTCCATGATGACCGTCTCCGACAACGCCGCGGCGGACGTCCTGCTCGGCGCGACCGGACTCGGCGCCGTCGAGAGCCTGCTGGACGATCTCGGCCTCGAGCGCACCCGCATCGTGGGCGGCACCGCCGACCTGCACCGCAGCCTCGTCCGCGACACCGACACTCACAGCACCGCGGAGGCGTTCGCGGCGCTGGCGCAGAACGACGACGCATGGTCGGTGTCGGCGTACGACCCGTCCTACACCAGCGCGACCACGCCGGAGGAGATGACGCGGCTGCTGCGCGCGCTCTGGAACGGCACGGTGCTGTCCGCGGAGCAGACCGACTTCGTCCGCGCCGTCATGCGCCTGCAGGTCTGGCCGCATCGCGTCGCGGCAGGCTTTCCGCATCGCAACGTCTCGACCGCGGGCAAAACCGGCACCATCGGGGTGATTCGCAACGAGGTAGCGGTTGTCGAATTTCCTGGCGAGCACCCCGTCGCGGTTGCCATATTCACTCGCGCGGCCCGCGCGGACCCGCACCTGCCCGCCGTGGACGCCGCTATCGCCGAGACCGCCCGCATCGCCGTCACCGAACTCCGGCTCCCTTTGCCGTAGCAACAGCGGTGGGAAAGGTGAGAATGCCGCGCCCGAATATCTGCTTGGGCACGCCGGAGTCTGCTACCAGGCTTTCAAAGAGCCTGCGCCACGGAGTCGATCGAGGATTTCGGCGGCGGACAACGGATGCGCCGCGGCGCGCGTGATCTCGGCGGCGTGGCCGGCGGGGCACCTGCCGGACGGGATGGACACCGTGGTGCACAACGCGCAGTCCTCGATCGCGCCCGTGCGATGAGCTCGGATGTTGCGGCCATCGAGCGCGGCGACCACGCCGAACATACTGGGTGGAGTGAGGGACATGTGAACAGCATTCTGGCTTGTCGGATCGCGAAGTCCGCCTGCGTGGCCGACCTCCTTGGCGGCCTACCGACGTCGTTGTCGAGGGCGGGGCCCGGTGACGGCGTCGCCGGCCGGACCTGTGCCTGAGCACGCATCCAGCATGGTCGGGTAGGTACGGGCCCCGCATCGGTGATTTCACCGACATATACCTATTTACGGAAAGGTCGGAGCCTGTCGATATCGCGAGCCTTGTTGCTGGCGTGGCTGATGAGACATGGGGGAATTCCGGCGCCGAATTCGGCGCAGAGGATCAAGGGATTGACCGGTCAGCGGGCGGGTAATTCGGCGATGGCGAGACGCCCAGGCCTGGGGCACTCCGGCGCGGGCCTCGGGCGTCGGACTTCCGCGGACGGTGAGGACGACAGATCATGACTGAGCTGGGCGAGGGTGTCTATCGGATCGTCAATGCGGGCACGGGTTGCGTGTTGGCGCTCGAGAGCGCTGACCAGGTCAGAGTCGTGGGGGAGCCGGGCGTCGAGGACGGCTGGCAGCACTGGCTGCTGTCGAGCGCGCCGGAGTTCGGCGAAGAGATCTGGTACATCACCAACGGCCGCACCGGCACGCGGCTCGGACTCGGCGATGGGCTGGCTTGCGAAGGGACTCATGTCGAGTGCAGCGGGACACCCATGGGGTGGCAGATCGTGACCGACGAAGCCGACGCCGACCGCTATCGCATCGCGGTCTGGCCTGCCTGCGAACTCGTTCTCGGGCTGTCCGGACACGACGGTGGTGCGGAGGCCGACCAGATCGGACTGACGCGGTATGCGCCCGCCAGCAGCACCCAGCGATGGCAGTTCCAGCGCGCCTGATCGCGAAGCACTACGGAAAGGAGAAGGTTATGACTGCTTCGCGTACCTATCTGGTCCGTCTCGATCCGCTCCTCCTCGGCCACGGGGTGACTGCGCGCGGGGGCCGGGAGCAGTTCTTCGACTGGCTGGCCGAGAGCGAGGCCGAGGTCGTCCGGCTCTGCGGCGCCGACCGCGTCGTCATCGCTTCCGAACCCGAGGTAGCCGACCGGGCCGGATACCTCGAGTACGTTCTGGGCGTCGAACCTTATGAGTGACCGGACTTCTCGGGGAAAGCGAGGTCCCGGTCCGACACCCTGATCGTGTCGGACCGATCATCCGGTCGTAACCCCCCAAGGGCGCAAAGGCACGCAAAGCCCGGCCGCCGGAACGAGCGTTTTGCCCAGACTGGGAATGTTGGGCCTGGCGGGCGGCTGTGGGTGCCAGCTACTGCCAGGCCCAACCCGCCGGATCATCGGTCGAGCCATGCGGCACGGACGGCCACGCAACGAATTTCACACCGGCAGCCGGATCGATGCGGCGATACGCTGTGCCGGGCAACCATTCGGCATACGGTTCGGTTCGAGCAGGAGTTACGGCGGTGGACAAGCCTCACCTGACGGTGGAGACCTCGACTACCCAGGGTGTCGAACCGGGCGAACGCGCGGACTACTGGGCGGAACTCATCACCTCCTATCACCGGCGCATGGCATACGACTTTCCCGGCGGGAGCGACTTCAACGGGCGTACGAAACTGTGTCGCACCAGTAAGTACCAGTTGGTGGGGTGGAAGTCCGACGGTGTGTCCTACGTCCGGACGCCCAACCACGTACGAGACGACAGCGACGACGATTTCCGGCTTCTGCTCACTTTCGCAGGCCGGACGGAACTCTGGGACGACGGTGGCCGAGCACATCTGCCGCATCGTGCCGGCCGTCTGGTGACCCTCGATCGGCCGATCGGCCTCCGGCACGGGCACGGCACCAGCGGTGTGCTGATGACGATCCCGCGCCATGAGCTCGAGCACCGCGTCGACACCGAGGATTCCCTGTTCGCGCGACCGATGGACTTGACCTCCGGGCTGGGGCGGGTGGTGACCGACATGCTCACCGGCCTGCTCGAGGAGAGCGATGCGCTCGACGGCTACCAATTCGACGCCGCGGCCTCCCACATCGTGGATCTGCTCTGCATGCATGCGCGCGCTCGGAAGATGACGAGCATCGACCACCTCGACAAACTGGACGCGGCGATACGTCATCACGTCCGAGCGCACGCCACCGACCCCGGCCTTTCCACCGCGACCATCGCGCGCTCGCTCGGCTGGTCGACCAGACAGATCCAGCTCGCCCTCCGGCATTCCGGAACCACACCGCGGGAACTGATCCGAGAAGAACGCTTGCAACTGGCGTACCGGCGGTTGAGCGATCCCTCGTTTCGTCACCAGAGCATCGCCGCGATAGCGGGCGGTCTGGGTTTCGGTTCGGCCAGCGCGTTCAGCACGATATTCCGGCGGCGCTTCGGAGTCAGCCCCCGCGATATCCGCCATTCGGTCCGGCCGGCCACCGCCGCCGGCAGGTGAGATCGGCCGCGAGCGGCACATCGTAGGAGCCGGCGTATCGAGGCAACTTTGCGCGCGGGAGCAACTTCTGTTCGCGCGCGAGCAACTGACGCCGGACGGCGATGACTAACGTCCGCATTGCCCACCGATATGGCGGCGTACCAGTGGTTATCGCAAGGAGGATCAGGTGCGCGAAGCTACAGCAACGACCATCGGGAACGTTCGATGAGTCGCTGTCGCGCAGTACGTGTTGCCGGCGTGAAGCGGTGGCCCCGTTGACCGTCGAGGTGATCGAAAGACGGAAACCCGTATCGTTTCCCGCGGAAGTATGGATCGTCTCGGTCACCACCTTTCTCAGTCGATCGGTGGGATTCCTCGCGCTGTACTCCACGGTGTTCTACACATCGATCGGGCTGAGTGCCGCCGCTCTGTCGCTGGCATTGTTCGCGGCCGGGCTCGCCGGCGTGCTCGGGTCGCTGGCCGGCGGGTGGTTCGCTGCCCGGTTCGGGTCGACCGACGTACTGATCGCGGGCTCCGTACTGAACGTTCCACTGTTGTTCCTGCTCGGATCGCTGTCGACGGAGCCGGTCTCTGCGATCGTGTCGGCATCCCTGAGCGTCGCGGTGACACAGTCGTTCGCCGGGCCCGCGGCCGCGTTGGTCACCGGCTCCGGCTACCAGGGCGACACCGTGACCGTGGTCGCCTTCCACCGGATATTTCTCAGCAGCGGCGTCACGGTCGCTCCGATCGTTGTCGCGGTGGTCGGCGAACAGAACTTCTCGACGCTGTTCTTCCTGTCCTCGCTCGGCTCGCTGCTCACCGGGGTGTTGCTGTTGAGTGAGCGCGCCAGGCTGCGGTCGGCAGAAGAACGCGCGCGGACGCGGGAGAGTGCGACGGAATTCGATCCCCGTTCCGCGACGGAAACCGGATACGACACCTTCCGGACGGCGCGGCTGTGGGCGGTTGTCGGAGTGTTCGCAACGGCCATGGCGATCTACGCCCAGAGCACGAGCGGAACACCGCTTTCCCTGGAACGGATTTCCGGCGGGGGGCAACTCTACGGTGTTCTGATCGCGGTGAATTCGATCTTCATCATCGTCTGCGAGTTGCCGCTGAGCTTCGTGACATCACGGATCCGGTGGAACTACGCGCTCGGGCTCGGCATATTCGTCACGGGGCTTGGACTCGCGGTGTGCGGGCTCGGGACCAGCTGGACCGTCTGCATTTCGGGCTTCGTCCTGTTCTCCCTCGGCGAGGCGATTTTCCTTCCGCAGGCGAGCGCGGCGATAGCGAAGCTCTCTACCTCGTCGGAGAACGCGAGGTATCAAGGTTTTCTTTCGGCCGCCCAGTCGATCGGCTTCGCGGTCGGGCCCGGGATCGGCGCCTTCGGAGTCCTGCACGATCTCTCGCTGTACTGGGCGCTGGTCGTCCAGATCTCATTCGTCACGGGGGCGGTAGCGGTGGTAGCGGGGGTAGACAAGAACAGGAGTCCGGACCGTGTCCGATAAGTCGGTCTTGATCGTCGATCCGGTGAGTTCGGGAACGCTGTACCCGTCCTTGCTCGAGGGATATGGCATCGACACCCTACTGCTGGATACCGACCAGGCGCTGGTGTCGGGATTCCGCCGCGCGCCCACACCCGGAGCGTTGAATTTCGAAGCCGACTTCGGATCGTCCTACCGGCTGCTGCTGCGGTGGTGTCTGGACCGCTCGGTGAAATACGTGATCGCCGGATCGGAACCGGGAGTCGAGCTGTGCGATCGTCTGCGCGCGGACCTTCCCGACTGCCCCGGCAACGACACGACCGCGCCGACGCGCAGATGGGACAAGCAGCGCATGTTCGAAGCCTTGGCGGCCGCAGGCGTGCCGAGTCTGACGACCCGGGCTGTCGAAGCGCATGGGAATGCCGTTCCGCCCGAGGCTATCGCGGAGTTGCGCGGCGGCCGGAAGCTGGTCGTGAAACCGGCCAGGGGAGCCGCCTCCGTGGACGTTCGATTGGTGGACACTCCGGACCAATTGACTGCCGCTGTCTCCGCGATCACCGGCAACGCCGGACTCTTCGGGTGCGGCTCGGCCGCGCTGATCCAGCAGATGTATCCCGCGCCCAGAGTCGAATACGCCGTGGACACCTTCTCCACCCCGGATGGACACGAACTTGTCTGTGTCAGCGTGTACGACAAATGGGTGTCGGCTTCCGGCGACTTCGTTTATGAGCGGGGGCGCTGGCTCGAGGGTGACGACCCCGTGGTGGGCGAGCTGACGGATTACGCGTGCCGCGTGCTCGACGCGCTCGGGGTGCGCGTCGGTCCCGCGCACATGGAGATCATGTCCGGTGCGCTCGGTCCCCGCCTGATCGACTTCGGCGCGCGAGCGCATGGGATCGGTCACCCTCGGCAGACCTATCTGCTCACCGGGAACTCGCAGATACACCGCGAATGCGAGTACATCGCCGAACTTTTCGGCATCCGCGCTCCGGCGCAGGAGCGCAGGACCGGTTACGCCCTGTCCCAGCGCGGCGCGCTCGTGCTCTTCAGCATCGATCACCAGGCCCGGTATCTGGGTGGGGCAGAAGCGGAACTCGCAGGACTCCCCGGCGTGCTGGAGGTGCGGATGGCGGCCGAGCGGGGCAGGACATACCCGGCTACCAGGTCCATGATGGATTCGGTTGCGCTGGGACTCGCCTTCGTCGTCGCCGGGGACATGGCGGAACTGGATTTCCGGTGTGCCGAAGTCCGCAAGCGAGTCCGGGACTTTTTCACGGCCGCCTGAAGTCGAGCTGAATGGTCGGGGATTCTCCCTCCCTTTTCAACATATATCGCACCGGGGGACTTGCGGCAAGGCCGGGTGCATGGCGCAGAATGTCCGGCCGAAGGGTCAGGACCTGCGAAAACGTGGGGTTCGTGCGGTCTGCGCGGACCGCGGGAGCGCCTGGCGGAACGCAAACTCTCGGCAGATGGGTGGCTCATGTTCGATGTGATCGTTGCCGGCGCGGGTCCGACCGGCTTGATGCTGGCCGGTGAGCTGCGGCTGCACGGCGTGCGCGTGGTGGTCCTGGAGAAGGAGGTCCAGCCGCCTGCGTATGTCCGCTCCCTTGGCCTGCATGTGCGCAGCATCGAGGTGATGGATCAGCGTGGTCTGCTGGAGCGGTTCCTCGCGCTCGGCCGCAAGCACCCGCTCGGGGGCTTCTTCGCCGGCATCACCAAGCCGCCGTCCGAGCGGCTGGACAGCGCGCACGCCTACGTGCTCGGCATTCCGCAGCCCAGCACCGATCGCCTGCTGGCCGAGCACGCCGTCGAGCTCGGCGCGCAGATCCGGCGCGGCGACGAGGCGACCGGGCTGAGCCAGGACGAGGAGGGGGTCACCGTCGAGCTGGCCGACGGCACGCGGTTGCGCGCGCGTTACCTCGTCGGCTGCGACGGCGGCCGCAGCACGGTGCGCAAGCTGCTCGGCGTCGATTTCCCCGGCGAACCGTCCCGCCGCGACACCCTGCTGGGGGAAATGGAGGCGACCGAGGATCCGGAGACGATCGCCGCCACCGTCGCCGAAATCCGCAAGACGGAGTTGCGATTCGGCCTTGGACCGCTCGGCGACGGGGTGTACCGCGTCGTCGTACCCGCGGCAGAGGTGGTCGAGGACCGTGCGGTCACGCCGACGCTCGAGGAGTTCGCGCGGCAACTGCGGGCGTTCGCGGGCACCGACTTCGGGGTGCATTCGCCGCGCTGGTTGTCCCGATTCGGCGACGCCACCCGGTTGGCCGAGCGTTATCGGGTCGGGCGGGTGCTGCTGGCAGGCGACGCGGCGCATGTCCACCCGCCGATGGGCGGGCAGGGACTCAACCTGGGCGTTCAGGACGCGTTCAACCTCGGCTGGAAACTCGCCGCCGAGATCAAGGGCTGGGCGCCGGAGGGGTTGCTGGACAGCTACGAGAGCGAACGGCGGCCCGTGGCCGCCGACGTTCTGGACAACACCCGCGCGCAGGCCGAGCTGATCTCCACCGAACCGGGCGCCCAGGCGGTGCGCCGACTGCTGTCGGAACTGATGGACTTCGAGGAGGTGAACCGGTACCTGATCGAGAAGGTCGTCGCGATCGGCATCCGCTACGACTTCGGCGATGGCCACGATCTGCTCGGCCGTCGCCTGCGCGACGTGCGATTGCGAAGCGGCCGCCTCTACGAGCTGATGCACGACGGGCGCGGCCTGCTCTTGGACCAGACCGGCGGGCTCTCGGTCGCCGGGTGGGCGGATCGAATCGACCACGTCGTCGACGTCAGCGAGGAACTCGAGGTGCCCGCCGTCCTGCTGCGCCCCGACGGCCACGTCGCATGGGTTGGCGATGAGCAGCAGGATCTGCTCGAGCACCTGCCGCGCTGGTTCGGCCGGCCGGCGTAGCCACGCTATTTCTGCGCGATCTGCTGTGCGGTGGCGTAGGCGAGGTGGAGGAAATCGGCACCGGTCAAGGCGGCCAGAGCGTCGGCGACCATGCGGGTGGTGCGCGGCGCGAACACCTGGCCGAGGGTGAATCCGGTGATCACCCAGACATCGAAGCAGAACGGGCAGGTGAGCAGCTCTCCGATGCTGTGCGCCAGACCGTCGGTGGCCGCGGGTTGCTCCATGACCTCGCCGGGGCCGCCGTCGCCGGTCGGCCGCGTGAACGGAGCCCGGATCGGGGCGGTGATCGCATCCTTGGTCACGGTCCGGGACAGTTTGTGCGCCGCCAACGCCGTGACCACCAGATCTTGCACGCTCATCGCCTGTGGCAGCTTGCGGCCGGTCACTCTGCCGAGCACAGCGGCGACGGTCACGGTGATGCCGAACATCACCATGGTGGCGAGATATCCGCGCAACGAGCCGTGGTGTTCGGTCGCCCCGCGTTCGGCGTCACTCATGTGGCGTGCATACCCAGGCAGGCGGAGCCCACACGGAGGCGCGCCATCGTCGCCCCGGCCCGATGCCGCCATCGGAGCCCTGCCGCCCGGAGGCCGATGAGGGCCGCCTGCGATGCCACGGCGCCGCGACGTTCGCCGAGAGCCGACCGGCGTTTCCGCCGGACCGATGGTGGTATGCCAGCCCGATGACGAGCTCGTCCGATTACGAAAGCCGCCTGCGGGACGCCGCCGCCGAGAAGTTCGGTTTGGCGCACCTGCACGACGAGCAACTGCGTGCCATGGAGCAGGTGATGGCAGGCAAGGACGTGCTCGTGGTGCTGCCGACCGGTGCGGGCAAGTCCGCGATCTATCAGGTGCCCGCCTTGCTGCTCGACGGTCCGACCGTGGTGGTCTCTCCGCTCATCGCGTTGCAGAACGATCAGATCGATGGCATCGAGGGCAGCCGTGCCCCGGACGCCGTGGCGTTGAACTCCACCCAGCGCAAAAGCGAGCGCCGGGCGGCCTGGGACGCACTACGCCGCGGTGACGCCGAGTACATCTTCCTCTCGCCGGAACAACTGGCCAACGACGATCTGGTCGATGAGCTGGCGGCCCTTCGGGTTTCGCTGTTCGTGGTGGACGAGGCGCATTGCGTTTCGGGATGGGGGCACGACTTCCGGCCGGACTATCTGCGCCTGGCTCCGGTGGTCGAGCGGCTCCGGCGTCCCAGGGTGGTCGCCTTGACGGCGACCGCCGCACCACCGGTCCGGCGCGATATCGTGACGCGGCTCGGCATGCGCGACCACGGTGAAGTCGTCGCCAGTTTCGATCGACCGAACCTGCACCTGGCTGTCGAGCGATTCACCAGCGACGCCGACAAGCGCGGCGCCGTCATCGCTCGCATCCGGACGCTGGCCGCCGACCCGGCGACCGGGAACGGACTCGTCTACGTGGCCAGCCGCAAGGACAGCGAGTTCTACGCGCGGGAATCGGCGGAGTCGGGCATCCGGGTAGCGGCCTATCACGCGGGGATGAAGGCCACCCTCCGCGACGAGGTGCACCAGAACTTCCTCGCCGGGGATATCGACGTGGTGGTGGCCACCTCGGCCTTCGGCATGGGCATCGACAAGCCCGATGTCCGCTTCGTCGTCCACGCGTCTGCGCCGGATTCGCTGGATTCCTACTACCAGCAGATCGGCCGAGCCGGACGTGACGGCGAGTGCGCCGAGATCATCCTGTGCTACCGCCCCGAGGACCTTAGCCTCCAGAGATTCCTCACCTCGAGCAGGGTCCCCGCGGACACCATCGCCGAAGTCGCCCGTGCCCTGTATCGGCGCGACGATCCGGTGCGGCCGTCCGAGCTCGAAGTCGACGCCGCCCCCGCTCGCCGCACGCGGGCGATCAACCTGCTCGAACAGGTCGGTGCGATCACGACCACCGCGAAAGGTCTGATCCGAGCCGATCGAGGACGCGCACCCGAGCGCGCGGTGGAACAGGCAGCCGAGGCCGCACAGGCCTACGAAGAACTGACCGCTTCGCGCATCGACATGATGCGTGGCTACGCCGAGACCACCGGCTGTAGGCGGCAACATTTGCTCGGCTACTTCGGTGAGCAACTTCTCGACCCGTGCGCCAACTGCGACACCTGCGATGCCGGAACGGCCGCCGAGCGCGTCCCCGGTGGCGACGAGTTCCCGGTGGACAGTTCGGTCCGGCACCGCGCTTGGGGCGAGGGGATCGTGATGTCCACCGAAGCAGATCGCCTCACGGTGCTGTTCGAGGAGGTCGGTTACAAGACGCTGTCCCTGCCCGAGGTGCGTAAGCACAACCTCCTCAGCCGCCGCTGAGCGATCGGCGGTCCGCGGCGGGAAGCCGGCGCGGCCCAGGTGATTGTTTCCGATCGCGGGGTATTCGCCGGGTGGTGAACGGAGGTGGCTGATGCTGAAAGTCGATGGCCGCGACGGCCGGGAATGGTCCGCGAAGGACTCGGCGAATGCGCGTTTCGCGCGGGAGGTGTTGCGATCGGCCGCTCGGCCCGAGCGCATCGCGGAGGTGATCGCGGACATCGTCGGTGACCGTATCGAGGTGGGGCCGGTGCAGGCCGGTCCTGGGGGATTGGCCTCCGTCACCGCCACCGGTTGGCCCGGAAAGGTGCGGGCCGCAGCCTGTGACGGGGAGGAATGGGACGTTGCGCTGGAGTTGCCGATCAGGCTTCGGTTGCGGGTGGATATCGCCGGGGTCGTCGGACGGTTCGTCGCCACGGGGCGGGTGCGCTTGCGGGTCGGGCTGGTGCTGGAGGATCCGTGCGCGGTGTTCGTGCGTACCGAAGAAGTTCGTCAGGAGCACGTGGACATCAAGGTTCGTCCGGTCGACAGGCCGGCTCGGCTGCTCGACCGGCTCGCCGATGTGCGCTCGATGGTCGTCGATCATGTCGTCGCTTATGTCGGGGAGCTGCTGTCGAGCCGCGAGATCAGTCAGGTGCGGCGTATCGATATCGCGCAGGTCATCGACCGTGCTTGGGAGGCGGGCCTGATCCTCGACCCGGCGGCTCGGACGTTGCCCCGCAGCGCCTGACTTCGTCGCGGTCGCGCGGGAACACGGCGTGGGTCGCATCCGGCCCCGCCATTGCCTTTGAACCATCGATGCTGAGAGGTTCACGCCGGGGCAGTGGGGTAACACGGGTGCGGAAGGAACCCGCCGATGCGGGAGCCCCACGATCCGCGCATCGCGCCGGGCCGGACGGGACGCGACCGGCCGTGCGTTGCACTCGTCCGTAAATCGCTTTCGGGCAAGGGGTTCTGTAGTCGTGCGCGAAATAAGTTGTGACACAAGTAAATCCGATCAATTCGTGGTTTCTTCTCGGTTTGCGCCGGGCGGGCGGCGGTACCCGGCGACGGGGAGGGG
This sequence comes from Nocardia sp. NPDC003726, assembly GCF_053586955.1. Classification (NCBI taxonomy): domain Bacteria; kingdom Bacillati; phylum Actinomycetota; class Actinomycetes; order Mycobacteriales; family Nocardiaceae; genus Nocardia; species Nocardia sp. NPDC003726. The sequence continues at coordinate 52,658 of NZ_JBSFNF010000028.1, forward strand.
ACGTTGTTCCGTTCGTCGGAGGAGAGTGCATGTTTCGTCATACCGATTACTTGCAGTTCGATGTGAAGCCCGAGAAGCCCGATCCGGTGTACGCGCGCAAGCTGCAGGAGCTGATCGGTGGCGCGTTCGGGGAGATGACCGTCACCATGCAGTACCTGTTCCAAGGGTGGAATTGCCGGATGCCCGGCAAGTACAAGGACATGATCATGGATGTGGCGACCGAGGAGATCGGCCACGTCGAGATGATCGCGACGATGATCGCGCGGCTGCTGGAAGGAGCGCCCGCGACGCGCGCCACCCAGGAAGCGGCGGCTGATCCGGTGGTGGCGGCGGTGCTGGGCGGGATGGATCCGCAGCAGGCGATCGTCTCCGGCGGCGGGGCGTCGCTGTCTGACAGCAACGGGGTGCCGTGGAACGGCAGGTACATCGTGGCCAGCGGCAACCTCTTGGCCGACTTCCGCGCCAATGTGGCCGCCGAAGCGCAGGGTCGCATCCAAACCGCGCGCCTGTACAACATGACCGACGACCCAGGGGTCAAGGACATGCTGAAGTTCAACCTCGCCAGGGACACCTACCACCAGAACCTCTGGCTTGCCGCGATCGAGCAGCTGAAGGAGGACGGACTGGAAGGCACCGTCACGCCGAACGCGTTGTTCGACGAGGAGCACTCCGAGCATGCGACGAGCCTGTGGCATCTGTCCGACGGACCCGATGCCGGCGCGGGCCGGTGGGCGACCGGTGTCGCTCCGGACGGCGTGCACCAGAACGGTTTCCTCGCCGACCCGAAACCGCTGGGTGACAAGGCGTCGGCACCGCCGCCGGACCCGCAGTTGTACGCCACCTACGACGGCTCGCAGGGCAAGCCGCGTTCGGCGGCGTTGGGTACCGAGGCCGGACTGGTCGGCAAGGTGAAAGACGCTCTCGACCCCACCAAGCCCTAGTCGGGTCGCCCCGGGGTATTTGCCGGGCCGGCGCCACCTGTGTTCCCAGCTGACCAGGCCGGCGCCGGCCCGACCTCGGTGCGGCGGTCCGTCTGCCCGCCGGGGCGATCGTGTCAGAAGAGACGGTCGGCGGAGATGCCGAACAACTCGTGGGCGACGCCGGGGTCGGTCGGCGGGCCGCTCGGGGCGCGCCATGATGCATTGCCGTGGCGCTGCACACACCTGGTCGCTCACGCCCACCGAAATGTCGGTGCGGAGGAGTAGGCAGGGGCTATGAGTCGATCCACCGCAGTTCCGGACCCCTTCCGGCCGGCTTCCGGCCCGCGTCTGCTGGACGTCCGTCGCCTGTGGGCCGAGCCGGACGCGCTGGCGAGCCCGCGCGGGCAGCAGGTGCGCGCGCGTTTTCCCGACGCCGAGATCATCACCGTCGCCTCCCACTGGAAGATCGACCAGCTGCACGGCAACGCGGGCAACGTCGACCGCTGGATCCGGGTCAAGACCGAGGACTTGGTGCTCGGGGTCAAGAAGTCGCTGACGGCCCGTCCGAACGGTCGATCGGCCGACTGGATCGCGCCCTCGACGTCCAACGGCTGCGCGATGGCGTGCGCCTACTGCTACGTTCCCCGCCGCAAGGGCTACGCCAACCCGATCACGGTGTTCACCAACATCGACAAGATCATCGGCTATCTCGGACGCCACGTGCGCAGGCAAGGGCCGAAGCAGGCGCCGAACCAGTGCGACCCGCACGCGTGGGTCTACGACCTCGGCGAGAACAGCGACTGCTCGGTCGACGCACTGGTCAGCGACAACGTCGCCGACCTGATCACCGCGTTCAGCGCGTGGCCCACCGCGAAGGCATCCTTCGCCACCAAGTACGTCAACCGCGACCTGCTGGACCTCGACCCGCGCGGGCGGACCCGGATCCGGTTCTCGCTCATGCCCGAGGCGGACTCCCAGCTGCTGGACCTGCGTACCACGCCGATCCGCCAGCGCATCGCCGCGATCGACGATTTCGTTGCAGCGGGCTACGAGGTGCATGTGAACTTTTCCCCCGTCGTCGTGCGCCCAGGCTGGGAGGAGGACTGGGCGCAGCTGCTGGAGCAGTTGTCGGACGGTACGGGCTCGGCCTTCAAGGCCCAGGCCGCGGCGGAGATCATCATGCTCACCCACAACGAGCAATTGCACGAACTCAACCTCGGCTGGCACCCGAAGGCCGAGGACCTGCTGTGGCGGCCGCCGATCCAGCAGGCCAAGCGCTCCCAGTCGGGCATGTGGAATGTGCGCTACCGCAACGACGTCAAAGCGGGCGGGGTCGAAACCTTGACCGACCTCATCGCCCTGCGGGCGCCCTGGCTGAAGGTGCGCTACGCGTTCTGATTGTGCTCATTCGCCGCGGCTACTTCGGCGCGGCGAATGAACGGATAGATTCTGGCAAATTCACTGCAATGGTGCGCGCACGCTGCCGTGGAGCGTCAGCGGCGCAAAAGAAGTTCCGCCTCGGGGGGACACCGGCGACGCGGTGACCGCCCTGGTGAGGATCAGGCGGCGGGCTTGGGCTGGCTCAGGTCCCTGATGCCGGTGATCGCATCGATGACGTTCACGATGGCGGAGGTGCCGCCGTCGAGGGCCGAGCTGCCGGAGTCGAGCATGGCCGAGCCGGAGGACGAGCCGGCCGAACCCGTGGACGAGCCGCCGTCGGCCGAACCCGAGGCCAGGCCGGCGGAGCCGGTGGCGGCGGAGCCGGTGGCGGCGGAGGCCACCGCGGCGGGGCCGAGCAGCAGGGCGGCGGCGGAGACGGTGCAGGCGGCGGCGAGGGTCATGCGCGAGATCATGTACGGAGCTTCCTTTCACAGTTGGATAACGGCGCCATCACGACGCACCTCAGCAACGTTAAGAAAAAGAAATCCACTAATCCACTTCTCTTCTTGTGTGAATTATCACCGTTAATAATTGGCTAACGAGATATTGTGTCGAGGTAACACAATTTGATCTTCACCCCGGATCGCATTTCATGATCGAATTCGATTGTTTCTGCCGCGGTGGCGCGTATCGGTGTGCGTCGGAATGGATCTCGTGACGCGCTTTCGGTCTCCGGCAGCCGGACTAGACGCCAGGGGGGCGCGGCGGCGTCATGGAAGAAGCCGGTTGATCCGCTGCCGGCGCCGTGTGGTGCACCGGTCCGGCGGTTCGGGTCAGTGGACGACCGTCCCCGCCCCACCGTCGCGCGATGATCTCGGCCGCGATGGACACCGCCGTCTCTTCCGGCGTCCGACCGCCCAGATCCAAGCCGATCGGGCTGGCGAGCCGGTCGAGTTGCGCGTCGGTGAGGCCGGCTTGCCGCAGCCGGGTCATCCGCTGGTCGTGCGTGCGCCGCGATCCCATGGCGCCGACATAGCCGATCCGCGGCGCGCGCAGAGCCACCTCGAGCAGCGGAACGTCGAACTTGGGATCGTGGGTCAGCACGCAGACTGCGGTCCGCGCATCGACCGCGCCCTGCGCGATCTGCGCGGCGAGGTAGCGGTGCGGCCAGTCGACGACGACCTCGTCGGCGGTGGGGAACCGCGCCGAGGTCGCGAAGATCGGCCGTGCGTCGCACACCGTGACCCGGTACCCGAGGAACGATCCCTGCCGCGCTACGGCGGCGGCGAAATCGATGGCCCCGAACACCAGCATCCGCGGCCGGGGGGCATGAGCGGCGACGAAAACCGCCATACCCTCGCCTCGGCGCTGTCCATCGGGACCATAGGACAGCACCTCGCTGCGGCCGGCCGCGAGCAGCCCGGCCGCATCGTCGGTCACCGCGTCGTCGGTGCGCGCCGACCCGAGCGTGCCGTGCGCACCGCTTTGCCGCAGCAGCAGCCTGCGTCCTATCCGAGCGCGGTCCGGATGCTCGATGACGGTCGCGACGGCGACCGGCCGGTGGCAGGCGATGTCGGCGGCGACCGCGCCGAGTTCCGGAAACGTGGCCCGGGAGATCGCTTCGACGAAGATGTCGATGATGCCGCCGCAGGTGAGGCCGACGGCAAAGGCGTCGTCGTCCGAGAACCCGTACCGCTGTACTGCCGGACGACCGGTCCGCATGACCTGAGTGGCGAGCTCGTATACCGCGCTTTCGACGCAGCCGCCGGAGATCCCGCCGCCGACCGTCCCGTCCGGGGCGACGACCATGGCCGCGCCCGGCGGTCGAGGCGCCGAATGGAAGGTCCGCACTACCGTCGCGAGCCCCGCCGTGCCCCCGGTGTTCCAGATCGCCATCAGATCCGTGAGCACGTCCCGCATGATGCGTCCTCCGGCCGGGACGCGGCGGTAGGAGCCGCGTCGATCTCCAGATTAAAACGAGGATCGTGACGCCCGGCCAGCGCGGGTGCGCTCGACTGTGTCCGTCCGTACCTTTCCAGGCCTGTCGCGGAGTCGAGCACGGGCGGAGGGCGAGTCTCCGGCAGCTTCCGGTTCGGCGGCCGCGACGGGTACACCGGCGACAAATGTCGGCCGGCTATGTGGGAGCCACCCCGCGCACGCGCACCTGGACCACGGCAAACCGGCACAGAGCCGGAAGCACGTTCCTCGTCGGTGGGGGAGTGGGCCGGTTCGTGGGGCGTGCGTCCGTCGTCAGGTGGTTGTTCTCACGTAGCGCCGGACAACCATCGCCGAACGCGCCCGGAACCGAATTTCGTGCGCCGTCGTGGTCGGCGGGCCGTGTCGAGCCAGGCGGGCAGCGGTTCTCGCGCGGTGAGCCACGTTTGCGGCACTCCCGCGTGCGGGCTGGTGCCGGTGTAGGCGGCGATGATTCCTCCGACGACGGCGCTGGTGGTGTCGATATCTCCGTCCGCGGCGATGCAGGCGGTGATCGCGGCCGGGTAGTCGTCGAGATGCCGCGCCGCGACCCACACCGTGAACGGGACCGTGTTCTGCGCGGTGACCAGTGGTCGGGCTGGTCCGTACCGGGACCGCGTCCACGGCGGGGATGCTCGACCGGCGAGGAGGCAATGCATGTTCATACTTCGATATGCGCATTTAACGATGTCCGCGACTGTGCCACTGATCGCGTGGTTGACGGCAGTTGTCGGGTTGCCTTAGCCTCGCAAAAGTGAACATTGATCACCCGGCGGTGCGTGCTCTCGCCCCGTGTTGTGGAGGCCGGGAAAGCTTCCCGGTTCAGGTGATTCGGTGGCAAAGATGCGCCGATGAGGTGAGGCGAAATGCCGGCCGCGCGATGCGGTGCGCTTGCGGCGGGGGAGCTGCGCGACTTCGATGACCAAGCGGGGATTGACGCGGGAGCGGCTGGCCGACATCGCTCACGATTACGTTTCCGAGCACGGCTTGGACGCCCTCACGATGCGGCGACTGGCGGCGGCGGCCGAGGTGACCCCTGGCGCGTTGTACAAGCACGTACGGGACCGGAAGGACCTCCAGCGTGCGATGGCCGACACCGTTTTCCGGGCCGTGGACCTCTCGGACCTCGACGTCGGCAATCCCGATGTCGCGCAGACGATGATCTGTTGTCAGCGTATTCGTGCGGCGATGCTGCGTTTCCGTGAAGGGGGACGCGTCGTCGCGGGCTCGTACTCGCCTTCGCCGGAGACCATCAGAGTTTCCAGCACGCTGATGGCGCTGTTGCGCGGTGTGCTTCTGCCGCAGTTCGGCGTCGGGGAGATCGTGCTCGTCTTGCGTTCCTACATAACGGGTTTCGTCATCGAAGAACAGGCCTACCTCGAACTGAGCAACGCGGGAGAGTGGGAGTCGCTGGTGGCGCGAATCTCGACGGGTGATCATGTCAGGCCGGAAGGCGCCGATGACGTTCTGGCGATCATGACCGGCGACCGGGATGTGCGATTCACCGGAGGATTGCGCACGGTTCTCCACGGCAAGGTTCGCGATGCGGCGAATCTCGCCGCCACACTGCGTATTTGACGGTATTCGACGGCAAGCTCGGGCGGCATGGTTTCGATGCCGCTGTGGCGTGGTCGCGATGGCTGGACGCCGACTGTTACGGCGTGGTGCGGGACGGCGTCGTCGACGCTCGTCGGCAGACCGACTTCGTCCCGACGACGAAGCAGGCATCGGCCGCCGGGTCCGGTTCACCGCCGACGCTCCGGTAATGGACGTGTTTCGAAACCGACCAGTAATTCGTGTTTCTGATTCCATATTGCAACGCGCCGACGCGGGCTGGGACGAGGCGAAACGATTGACGCGGCACCGGCCTGCCTCTACCCTTCGCGTGGTGAACGATGCTTACCATGCGGCGTCGGGGCGGCCGTCGCAGGTATCGCCATCCCTGCGACCGACGGCTGCCGGATCACTCCACGCTTCCCCGGCAGTCGCAGCCGGCAGCCAGCTACCCGGCGCGTCCGCCCCCGGCCCGCGCGACGATACGGCCGAGTAACCGCCGGACAGGTGTCTTCGCACCGACCGGCTGTGCGAGAAAGGGTATTCACCCTTTGCCCGTCGACCGGGCCAAAACTTCGGAGAGGAAGGAACCGGCGAGTGTTCAGCCGCATCGCCATTGTGAACCGGGGAGAGGCCGCCATGCGCCTCATCCACGCGGTCCGAGACCTGGCCGCGGAAACGGCACGTTCGATCGAGACCATCGCTTTCTACACCGATGTCGATCGCAACGCGACGTTCGTGCGCGAGGCCGACATCACCTACGACCTGGGGCCCGCCTCCGCGCGACCGTATCTGGATCTCAAGGCGCTCGAACGCGCGCTGGTAACGACCCGCGCCGACGCCGCGTGGGTCGGGTGGGGTTTCGTCGCGGAGGACCCGGCGTTCGCCGAGTTGTGCGACCAGATCGGGGTCACCTTCATCGGTCCCGATGCCGAGGCGATGCGCAAGCTCGGCGACAAGATCGGCGCGAAGCTCATCGCCGAGGAGGTCGGTGTCCCGGTCGCGCCGTGGAGCCGCGGCCCGGTCGAGACCGTCGACGACGCGCTGGCCTCGGCCGCCGATATCGGCTATCCGCTCATGCTGAAGGCCACCGCGGGCGGCGGCGGACGCGGTATCCGCGTGGTCAACGACGAGGCCGAGCTGGTCGACGCCTACGAACGCACCCGGCAGGAGGCCGCCCGCGCGTTCGGCAGTGGCGTGGTGTTCCTCGAACGGCTCGTCACTGGCGCTCGCCATGTCGAGGTGCAGGTCATCGCGGATGGTCAGGGCACCGCTTGGGCGCTGGGCGTGCGCGACTGCTCGGTGCAGCGGCGCAACCAGAAGGTCATCGAGGAGTCGGCGTCGCCGGTGCTGCGTCCGGAGCAGGTGACCGAGCTGAAGGCCTCGGCCGAGCGTCTGGCGGTGGCGGTCGGTTACCGCGGCGCGGCGACCGTGGAATTCCTCTATCACCCCGGTGACGAGCTGTTCGCCTTCCTCGAGGTCAACACCCGTCTGCAGGTCGAGCACCCGATCACCGAGCTGACCACCGGTTTCGATCTGGTTCGCGCGCAGCTCGCGGTGGCCTCCGGTGAGCGTCTTGTTGGCGAGCCGCCCGCCGAGCGCGGGCACGCCATCGAAGCCCGGCTCAACGCCGAGGATCCCGACCGCGACTTCGCTCCCGCCCCGGGCCGGATCGCCCGCCTCGATCTGCCCGCTGGCCCCGGCGTCCGCGTGGACACCGGCGTCAGCGAAGGCGACACCATTCCCGCCGATTTCGATTCGATGATTGCCAAGATCATCGCCTACGGTCGCGACCGCTCCGAGGCGCTGGGCCGGTTGCGCCGCGCCGTCGCGCAGACGCGGGTGATCATCGAGGGCGGCGCCACGAACAAGAGTTTCGTCCTGGAACTGCTGGATCAGCCCGAGGTGATCGACGCGAGCGCCGACACCGGCTGGATCGACCGCGTGCGCGGGCAGGGCCGTCTCGTCTCGCATCGCAACTCCGCCGTCGCGCTCGCCGCCGCCGCCATCGACGCCTACGAGGAAGAGGAACGCGCCGAGCGAAACCGGCTGCTGTCCACCGCCGCGGGCGGACGTCCCTTGGTGCAGCACCACGCCGGCCGGCCGCTCGACCTCAAATTGCGGGGTGTCGGCTATCGCGTGCGGGTGGCCCGCACCGGCCCGCATCGGTTCCGCATCGGCATCGAGGCGGGCGACGACATCCGCACCGCCGATGTCGACCTCGTGCGCTACGACCGGCATTCCGGGCAGATCGTGGTCAACGGCACCGCCTTCCGGGTCACCGCGGGCACGCACGGACCGACCCATGTGGTGGACGTCGACGGTGTCACCCACCGGGTGAGCCGGGACGAGGGCGGCGTCGTCCGCTCACCCGCCCCCGCGCTGGTGGTCGCCACGCCGCTGCAGGTCGGCGACGAGGTCGAGGCCAACGCGCCGGTGCTGGTGCTGGAGAGCATGAAGATGGAGACGGTGCTGCGCGCGCCGTTCAAGGCCCGACTGAAGGAATGCGCCGTCTCGGTCGGCACCCAGGTGGAGACCGGCGCGCCCCTGCTGCGGCTGGAGCGATTGGTCGACGACGCGGTCGAGGAGGCCGCGGCGGTCGGTTCGGTCGAACTGGATCTGCCCGCCGGGGATGCCCAGGCTCGTCCGCACGAGCGGATCGCCCGGCGCTCGGAGGACTTGCGCGGCCTGCTGCTGGGCTTCGACGTCGATCCGCACGACGACCGCCGGGTGCTGACGGATTACCTCGATGCCCGTCGTGCCGCCGTCGCCGATGATCGCAGGCCGCTGGCGGAGGAACTCGAGCTCGTCGACGTGTTCACCGACCTGGCCGAGCTGAGTCACAACTTGCCCTCGGGCGAGGACGCCCAGGGGCATGTCCACAGTGCCCGCGAGTACTTCCACACCTACTTGCAGAGCCTCGACGTCGAACGGGCCGGACTGCCGGAGTCGTTCAAGCTCAAGCTCGCGCGGGCGCTCGGGCACTACGGGGTTTCCGATTTGGAGCGTTCCCCCGAACTCGAGGCCGCGGTCTTCCGGATCTTCCTGGCCCAGCAACGCACCGACACCGTCGCGGTCGTGACGGCGCTGCTGCGGGAGTGGCTGGGCGAGCCGATGCCGGATCGAGCCTTGCGCGAACCGGTCGGCCTGGCACTGGAACGACTGGTGGCCGCGACCCAGGTGCACTTCCCCGTCGTCGCCGATCTCGCTCGCGGTCTGGTGTTCGCCTGGTACGGCCAGCCGTTGCTGCGGCGTAACCGCGCTCGCGTCTACACCAACGTCCGCCGGTCGCTGCGGTATCTGGACACCCATCCGGACGCGCCCGATCGCGCCGAGCGCATCTCCGAGATGGTCCGCAGCACCGAGCCGCTTGTGCGTCTGCTGGGCCAGCGGCTGGTCCGCGGCAGCGACGACAACACCGCCATGCTGGAGGTGCTGACCCGCCGGTACTACGGCAACAAGGGGCTCACCGGCGTCCGCACCCACGACGTCGACGGCTGCCGCTACCTGATCGCCGACCGCGACGGGAGCAGCCTGGTGTCCGCCGCGGTGCGCTTCGACGCGCTCGGCGCCGCGGTGCGCGGGCTCGGCGAACTGACCGGTGACGCGGTGTCGATCGACGCCGACATCTACCTCAGCTGGGAGAAGCAGCCCGCGGACTTCGACGCCATGGCCGCGGAGCTGCACTCGGTGCTCAGCGCGCAGCCGCTGCCGAAGCAGGTGCACCGGATCACCGCGACGGTCGCCGGCAGCAACGGGGCGGTCATGCACCACCACTTCACCTTCCGTCCGTCGGCCACCGGCCCGACCGAGGAACGGCTGATCCGCGGTCTGCACCCGTACATCGCGCAGCGGATGCAGATGGAGCGGCTGCGCAAGTTCGACCTCACGCGCCTGCCGTCCTCCGACGACGAGGAGGTCTACCTGTTCCGGTGCGTCGCGAAGGACAATCCGGCCGACGACCGGCTCATCGCGTTCGCGCAGGTGCGGGATCTGACCGCGCTGCGTGAGCACGACGGACGGCTGCTCGCGCTGCCCACCGCGGAGAGCACCATCGCCACCTGCCTTGACTCCATCCGCCGGGCGCAGGCGCAGCGGCCGTCGGCGAAGCGGTTCAACACCAATCGCATCGTGATGTACGTGTGGCCGCCGCTGGATGTCACCCGCGCCGAGCTCGAGCGCATCGGCGGCCATGTGCTGCCGACGACCGCGGGCGCGGGACTCGAGGAGATCGTGCTCATCGCGCGGGAACGCGACGCGGACACCGGCGAGTTGGCGAAGGTGGCCATCCGGATCAGCTTCGATGCCGCGGGCGGCACCGTGGTGACCTTCGGCGAGCCGTCGGACGAACCGATCGAACCGCTCGACGCGTATCGGCAGAAGGTGCTGCGCGCCGCGGGCCGCAATGCCGTGTACCCCTACGAATTGACCGGTCTGCTCGGCAAGTTCACCGAATACGATCTGGACGCCGACCACACGCTGGTTCCGGTCGATCGGCCGAAGGGGCGCAACACCGCCGCGATCGTCGCGGGCGTCATCACCACGGCCACGCCGAAACACCCGGAGGGCGTCACGCGGGTGGTGCTGCTCGGCGACCCGACGAAATCCTTGGGCGCGCTGTCGGAACCGGAGTGCAGGCGGGTGATCGCCGCGCTGGACCTGGCCGAGCGCCTGGAGGTGCCGCTGGAGTGGTACGCGTTGTCGGCGGGCGCTCGCATCTCGATGGAATCGGGCACCGAGAACATGGACTGGGTGGCGGCCGCGCTCAAGCGGATCGTCGAATTCACCCAGGCGGGCGGCGAGATCAACATCGTGGTGGCCGGCATCAATGTCGGAGCGCAGCCGTACTGGAACGCCGAGGCGACCATGCTCATGCACACCAAGGGCATCCTGGTGATGACGCCGGATTCGGCCATGGTGCTCACCGGTAAGCAGGCGCTGGACTTCTCCGGCGGCGTGTCGGCCGAGGACAACTTCGGCATCGGCGGTTACGACCGGGTCATGGGTCCGAACGGGCAGGCGCAGTACTGGGCGCCGAACCTGGCCGCGGCGCGCGACATCCTGATGGCGCACTACGACCACACCTACATCGCCCAGGGGGAGCAGGCGCCGCGGCGGTCGCGGACCAGCGATCCCATCGATCGCGACATCTCCGATTTCCCGCATGTCCTGGCCGGCAGCGACTTCGCCACCGTCGGCGAGATCTTCTCGGCCACCGCGAATCCGGATCGGAAGAAGCCCTTCGACATCCGCACGGTGATGCGCGCGGTCGCCGACCAGGACCACCCCGTGCTGGAGCGCTGGGCGGGAATGGCCGACGCCGAGACCGCGGTGGTGCAGGACGCGCATCTGGGCGGGATCCCGGTGTGCTTGCTCGGCATCGAGTCGCGTGGCGTGCCGCGGCACGGTTTTCCGCCCACCGACGGCCCGGACACCTACACCGCGGGCACGCTGTTCCCGCGGTCGTCGAAGAAGGCCGCACGGGCGATCAACGCCGCGAGCGGCAACCGGCCACTGGTGGTGCTGGCGAACCTGTCGGGCTTCGACGGGTCGCCGGAGTCGATGCGCAAGCTGCAGTTGGAGTACGGCGCCGAGATCGGCCGGGCGATCGTGAATTTCGAGGGCCCGATCGTGTTCTGCGTGATCTCTCGCTATCACGGTGGCGCGTTCGTCGTCTTCTCGAAGGCGTTGAACCCGAACATGACCGTGCTGGCGCTGGAGGGCTCGTTCGCGTCGGTGCTCGGCGGTGCGCCCGCCGCGGCGGCGGTGTTCTCCGGTGATGTCGCCACCCGCACCGCGGCCGATCCGCGGGTGCAGGAGTTGGAGGCGCGGGTGGCCAACGCGTCCGGCACCGATCGCGCCGCGCTGATCGCGGAACTGGACGAACTGCGGTCGTCGGTGCGCGCGGAGAAGCTCGGTGAAGTGGCCGCGGAGTTCGACCGCATCCACAACATCCAGCGTGCCGTCGAAGTCGGCTCCGTCGACGCGGTGATCCGTGCCGCGGAGTTGCGGCCACGGGTCATCGAGGCCATCCAGGCGCGTCTGGGCGGCTGACGGCGGGCTGGCCACGTCCACGGCGGGCGGCGGCCGCATGGTCGGTTGTGTGCGATCGCGACACGATCCGATCAGCGGTCGCCGCCCCTGGTGACGATCACCGGCACCTGCGCCGCGTGTAGTACGGCCCGGCTCACCGAACCGAGCGGCATCGCCGGGAGTTCGTCGTGCCCGCGGCTGCCCACTACGATCGACCGCGCTTTCTCGCCCATCTCGAGCAGTCGCCTGGCGGGGCGGTCCTCGACCACGACGCGCCGCACGGTGACCTCCGGATACGCCTCGCTGTACCCGGTCAGGCTCCGGTCGAGCAATTCCTCGCCCTGCTCGCGTGATTCGGTGGGCGAGCCGTTGCCGCGCAGGCCGGATAAGGCATGCACCACAACGAGATCGGCGCCGCGGAGAACCGCCTCGTCGAAAGCCAGCGCGATGGCCGCTGCGCTGCTGGCGGAGGCGTCGACGCCGACGACGACAGGCCCGTCACCGTTCTCGGCGTCGTTGGGAACGACGGCGACGGGGCATCCCGCCTGCCGAGCCAGCGCGGTGCTCAGCGAGCCCCGCATCGCGCGGCTGAACGCGCCGAGTTCTTGGGAGCCGACGACGAGCAGCCGCGCGTGCTCGGATCGGCGGCGCAGAACGGGAACGGGGGCAGCGTTGGTCAGTTCGACGGTCACTTCGATCCGGTTGATCCGCGCGGATTCGGCGACGGCCGAGGCGTACGCGATCTCCAGCAGCTCCGGGCCGCCCCACCGATGCCTGCCGGGGGCCGATGGGATGCGCTCGACGCCGGAACCGCAGTCGCCGAGGCCGCCGGTCAGATAGACCAAGTGCAGCGGCGCGCCGCGGTGGGCGGCGTCGACGGCGGCCCAGCGCACGGCGGCGAGCGCGACGCCGGAGCCGTCGACGCCCGCCAGGATCGGAGCCTTGCTCGAGGTGGACATGGGGTGCTCCTCCGGTTCGCGTGCAGGGGCCGTCGTCGGGCGAGCCGAGGTCGTCGCGGCGTACCTGGACGAGTGTCTATCTCCTTACCGAGGCGGCAGTAGAGCAACCGGTAGCCAGGGGCGAGGGACCAAGGTCCCGCTCCTGCGCGGGGCGCGGCCGCCGCACGCGGCGCGGCGACCGCTATGGCGAAGTCGTGCGCGGGTCCGGCGAGGAGGTCCTCGCGTCGAGCCGGGCGTGCGTCAGGACCGGTCGGGCATCAGGGAACGGGCCTCGGTCGCCGTACGGATCAGACCCTGGAGCCCCGGGCTGTGGGCTTCGCGCCGTAAGCACAGATACGTGGTGCGTGGCGGCACCCCCTCGAGCGGGATGAAGCGAATACCTTTGCGGGCGTAGGTGTCCGGTGCGAACGAACCGGCGATGTTGATGCCCATGCCCGCGCCGCACAGATCGAGAGCTTCGTCGAGTGTCGATGCGGCCGGAAGTGTCTTCGGTGGGGCGCCGCCCGGGCTGATCCCGGCCAGCCAGCGCTCGGACGTGGCGGGATCCTCGGTGGTCACGAACGTCTCGCCGAGCAGGTCGTCGACATGCAGCAGTTCGCGCGAGGCCAGCCGGTGATCGTCGGGCAGCACGACGATCGCGTCTTCGCGCCACAGCGCGATCGCCTGCACCGAGGCGGGCGGCGCGGCTGTCTCGGCGACGAAGACGCAATCGACCGTCGCGCCGATGAGGGCGGAATACGCCTGGGCGAACGGCAGTCGGCGCACTCGCCACTCGACTTCCGGCATGGTCGTTGTCAGCATGGCGAGCAGGGCGCGGAACCGCGGGCTGGACACCGGACATCCGAGCCGGATCGTCGTCGGCCCCGTGGTGGCCCAGTGCTCCAGCTCATCCGCGGCCTCGACCAGGCGTGTGGCCAGCGGCCGCAGCGCGGCGCCAGATTCGGTGAGTTCGACATGCCGGGAGGTGCGGCGGAACAGCCGACGCCCCAGCCGCCGCTCGATCGTGGTGATCTGCTCGCTCAGCGACGAGGGGCTCATATGCAGACGGCGCGCGGCCCGGGTGTAGTTCAGATCCTCCGCGACCGCCAGAAAGCTCCTGGCCTGGGGCACCGTGATACTCATGCTCGGGCCAGTCTACTGTGGCGCCGGATCGCCGCGGCTTCGGCTCACAAGCTCGGGGCGAGGGTGCGCTTCGGCGGTGGGCCGACCAGGACGAGATCGAGTTCGTCCGCGACCGCCTGCAGTTTCCCCGCCAGCACGGAAGGATCGATGAGGCCCTCGGTGTAGACGTGGTCCTCGGTGGGTTCACCGGTCCTGTCGAAGAACGGCTCGAAGACATCGGAGGTCAGGATGCCGAGCATCGAGGTGTTGTGCGCGCCGAACGCGAAGCTGTGCACCGTGCCGGCCGGAGCGTGCAGGTAGTCGCCCGGCGTGAGCAGCACCTCCCGGCCGTTGACCCACATCCACACGCGGCCCGCCGTGCAGAAGAAGTTCTCGGTGTGCAGCCGGTGGAAGTGCCGGGGGATGTAGGGCTGCCGGCCGCCCGTCGTGGCGACGGCCAAGTAGCGCCCGCCGGTGTTGCGTCCGCGCGCGGTCACCGTGTTCAGCGCGTCCGGCCAGCCGAGCCGGTCGCCGGTGGCCGCTCGCAGGAAATAGCTCTGCTGGTCGGCGGGGATTCGGTCGTCCGGGCCCGCGCCGAGTTCGGCGTGGTCGATACCGTCGACCACGGTGCCGATCGGTGTTCCGGCGTCGGCGCCGAGCGCGGAGGCCGAGTAGATGTGCCGGGTCACCGGGCGGTGCCTCAGAAGCGCGTCGAGCGCGCCGCCCGGAGCGGACCAGAACAGCATGCTCGACTGGTGTGCTTCCAACCGGTACGCGAAGGCGACACCCGGTGCGACGTGCACCGAATCACCGGTGGTGAGCAGGCGGCTTTCGCCGGGCAGCCAGACGCGCACCGCTCCGGCCGTCACGTGATAGGTCCGCTGATTCTCGGTGAGCACGTGAAACGGCGCCGACGCGCCGCGTGGCCCGCAGATGGTCGCTGCGTCGAAGAGTCCTCCGCTGTCGGATGAGCGCGCCAGCACCGTCCACAACTGCCCGTACGCCTCGAAGCGCAGGCCCTCTGCACTGGCGAGGTAGTACGGAACGGGCTCGCCGGGGAGGGTGTCGGCGAGCGGCAACCGGTGGATGTGGTCCAGGTCGGCGGTCGTCATGCGGGTTCTCCTGTCAGGGTCACGGCGAAGAAGTCGGCGATGGTGTCCAAGCCGAAGGTGGTGGTCTGCGTGGTGCCGCCGGTGAGGTGGGCGGCGGCCGCGGTCCGCTCGCGGGCCAGGCGGCCGTCGTCCATGCCGGCCGGGACGTCGGGCCGGTCCGGTGGGTTGAGGAAACCGTGCCGATACCCGTCGACGAGGTACAACTGCGAGCGGGCGCCGAGCGCCGCGTGCAACCTGCGGCTGTGCTCGTCGGGGACGAGCCGGTCCGCTGTGCCGTGCGCGATCTGGAACGTCGGCAGTGCGGCGCCCGCGGGCAGGTCGGACAGCACCGACAGCGGGCTTGCGGCCCGCGCCCGGTCCGGGAGATCCGCGGGGTCGCCGCCGATCAGACGCCACTCCGGCGGCCACCGATCGGACCATTGCGCGCCGTCCGGGACCACGCCGGGGACCAGGGTGGCCGGTCCGTAGGCGTCGGCCACCGCGAGTACGGAGCTGTCGCCCGTGTTCTCCTCTCCCGGCAGAGCGTCGATGCCGCCGGTCAGTCCGGCCAGCACGGCGAGATGCCCGCCGGCCGACGCGCCCCACACGCCGATGCGGCGTGGGTCGACAGACAGGTCGGCGGCGCCGGTGCGCAGGAACCGGATCGCGTCCCGGACGTCGTGCAACTGCGCAGGGAACAGCGCGGTGCCGCTGAGCCGGTATTCGATGGACGCGACCGCGATCCCGCGTCGCAGCAACGGCCGCGGGTCCGGCAGCAACGTCCGGTCTCCGGTGAACCAGCCGCCTCCGTGCACCCACACCACCACCGGGTGCGGGAGCCGGGAAGCGCCGTGCCGCGGCCGGTAGAGGTCGAGCAGGAGCGGGCCCTCCGGCCGGGTGGCGAAGACCAGGGTGCGTGCGGGGTCGGTCGGCATTCGCTCAGTATCGGAACGGCTCGGGCCGCAGACCAGCGGGAACTTCCGAAGGATCGTTCGGGCGTCCCGAACGAGCGATGGTATCGCCACCTTTCGGATCCCCCTTTAGACTGACGCGGTGACGATCCAGGGCGCACCCACGCGGGCCGAGTCCTTGGTGTCGTTCATTCAGAACCGCATCGCGGCAGGGGAGTTGAAGCCGGGCGACAAGCTGGGCACTCGGCAGCAACTGCAGCAGGAGTCGGGGCTGGCACGGGGGACGGTCATCGAAGCGGTTCGGCTGTTGCAGGACCGTGGGGTCATCACCGTCCGGCCCGGGCCGGGCGGCGGCTTGTTCGTCGCCGAGCCGTCTTCGATCGTCCGGCTCGGCCGGACCCTGCTGACCGTGGACGACGATCCTGCCGGGGTGGCGGATGCGATCGCGGTGCGCGAGGAACTCGAGCCGCTGGTCGCGGAGTTGGCGGCGCGCCACCGCACCAGCGCGGACCTCGCCGAGCTCGGTCGCCTGCTGGCCGTGGCGCGCGATGCGGCGGGGGATCCGGAAGGGTTCATCCGGGGCGTGTGGAATTTGCACCGGCGGATCGTGGCGATCGTCCCGAACCAGGTGCTGCGCGCTACCTACCTCGGGCTGGAGGAGTACATCGAGCATCACGCCACGCGCGCGAGCCGATCTCGGGAAGCCGACAATGCCGAGTACTTCGCCCAGCGGATCGCCGTCCACGAGGAGCTGATCCGCGCGATCGAATCGGGCGACCCGGCCCGTGCCCGCGCGGCCGCCGTAGCGCACGCGCAGCATTGATTTTCCGCTGAGCGGACCGGAAGCTCCGCCTGCGCATCGATTACGGCCCAGGTATTGACAGCGGCCCATGGCCTGTGGCTACCATCACAACCACCCAAATGGTTATAACCATTATGGTGTTTTCTGACACTCCTTCTCAGGGGCTCGCATGAACTTCTCCACCACCTCGGCCAGCGTCGACCGGGGCAGAATACTCGTCCCGATCCTGTGTTGGGCCGCCCTCCTCAGCGACGGATACGACCTGTTCGTCTACGGCGCGACCTTGCCCGTCCTGATCGGGCACGACCCATGGCAGGTCACCGCGGGCGCCGCGGGATTCGTCGGCAGTGTGGCCCTGATCGGAGTTCTCCTCGGATCTCTCACCGCGGGGACCCTCACCGACATCCTCGGCCGTCGTCGCTTGTTTCTGGCCTGCTTGGCCCTGTTCGCCACGGCGACTCTGGTCACGGCGCTGGCCCCGTCGTTCCTGGTGTTCGCCGCGACCCGATTGGTCGCGGGTCTCGGTATCGGCGGTCTGATGCCCACCGCGATCGCGATGGCCGCCGAATTCGCCGCGCCGCGCTATCGCTCCCGCGTGCTCGGCATGGTGCTCACCGGACCCGCGTTCGGTGGCGTGCTGGCTTCCACGGCGGCGCTGGCGCTGCTCGAAGACGCCGGTTTCCGGCCGGTGTACGCCCTCGGCGCGCTCCCGCTGGTCACCTTGCTGCCGGTCGCCTATTTCCTGCTTCCCGAGTCGCATGCCTTCGCGTCTCCGGAACGCGGCGCGGAAACCAAACGTCCTGGCGGACTGGCGAATTCCCCCGCAGCGCGACTGTTCGACGGTGGCATGGCGCGGGCGACGGCCGGTATCTGGTTCGTCGCGACGTGCAGCATGCTGACGATGTTCGGGGTCACCACCTGGCTGCCGCAGATCATGCGCAAAGCCGGTTACCCGATCGGGTCGTCGGTCACCTTCCTGCTCGTCTACAGCGCGGGCGCTATCATCGGGACGCTGCTGGCCGCGGCGCTGGCCGAGCGGTTCGGCCCCAAACCCCTGGTGCTCACCGGTTTCACCATGGCTGCCGTGGCGCTGGCGCTGCTGGGCACCCACCCGCCGAAACTCGCCCTGATGCTGCTGGTCGCGGTCGCAGGCTTCGGTGGCCTCGGCACCCAGAACATGCTCAACGATCACATCGCGAGCTTCTATCCGCCCTCGCTGCGGGCGACCGGGCTCGGCTGGGCGCTCGGCATCGGGCGCGTGGGCGCGATCGCAGGCCCCACCTACGGCGCCGCCTTCGTGGCCGGCGCAGCCGCGGTCGCCGTCAGTTCGATGGCGTTCGCCGTGCCTGCGCTCGCCGGTGGGCTGCTGATGGCCGCGCTCCCGCGGCGACCGCGCGCGGCCACCGCCATGGACTACGACGCCGCTTCTGTGCCGGCGACACACTGAAAGGAAAGGTGACCGGATGAAGATCGTCGGCTGTCGCGGAACCGAGCGGGGCCCGGTGCCGATCGTCGCGGCGAGCGGGAGGAAGGGCGCATGAGCGACATCGCCTCGCCACCCGGCGTGGTGCCCGTCCTGATCGTCGGCGGGGGACCGTCCGGGCTGGCCGCCGCGTTGGAACTGGCTCAGCACCGCGTTCGCAGCGTCGTGGTGGAACCGCGGGTGGAGATCGATACCCGCCGCCCGCGCGCGAAGACGACCAACGCCAGGACGATGACGCATCTGCGGCGATGGGGACTCGCGGACGCGGTCCGCGCGGCCGCACCGCTTCCGGTCGAGTGGGCACAGGACATCGTGTTCTGCTCCACCTTGCTCGGATACGAGATCACCCGGTTCGAAAACGGCTTCCAGCTCGATGTCGCCGAACCGGAGCTGGCTCCCGAACGCGGTCAGCAAGCGCCGCAACCGGTGGTGGAACTCGTCCTGCGCGAGGCTGTGGAAGGCAACGAGTACATCGAGCTGTGTCTGGGCGGCCGCGTCACCGAGGTCACCGAACTCCCGAACGGCAATGTCCGAGCGCGCATCGAGGACGACACCGCGTCGCCCCGCTCGATCGAGGCCGAATACCTGCTCGGCTGTGACGGCGGGGGCAGCATCGTCCGGGAAAGCATCGGCGCGCGATTTCAAGGCACCTCGGGTGAGCGGCCGAATCTCAGCATCCTGTTCCGCGCCCCCGGTCTGGCCGAACGCGTCCGATTCGACAACGCCATTCACTACTGGGTGATGGCGCCCGGCGCGGCGGGCATCGTCGGGCGGCTCGACCAGGGCGACACCTGGTGGGCCATCGTGCAGGGGATCGACGTGCGAGTGGACTCGGTGGACCCGGAGGCGTTGCTGCACAGCCTGATCGGTGACACCCATCCGGTGGAGGTGATCGCCACCGATCCGTGGGTGGCGCGGCAATTGCTGTCCGACAGCTATCGCAGGAACCGAATGTTCCTGGTCGGCGATGCGGCCCATCTCAACCCGCCGTGGGGTGGCCACGGCTACAACACCTGTATCGGTGACGCCGTCAACATCGCGTGGAAGATCGCCGCCGTCCTGCACGGGTGGGGTGGGCCCGCGCTGCTGGCGAGCTACGAGGCGGAACGACGTCCGGTGGCCGCACGCACCATCGCCGATGCCGGTTCGCAGGAAACCGCACTCGCGCACCACTTTTCGGCGACGGAGATCAATGAGGCCGGGCCGGCGGGCGACACGGCGCGCACCCGCACCGCGGCGGCGCTCGCGGTGAAGAAGAGCGAATTCCACTCGCTGGGGCTGGTACTGGGCTACACCTACGTGGGCTCCCCGGTGATCACGCCGGACGGGTCGACGCCACCCGTGGAGGATCCGATCGAATACCACCCCTCCGCTTGTCCCGGCGCGCTGCTTCCGCACGTGTGGCTGCACGACGGCCGGTCGCTCTACGACGCGCTCGGCCCGGAGTACACCCTCGTCACGATCGAGGGCGACGGGCAGCACCTCGATGTCGGACGCATCGAGGCAAGGGCCGCCGAGCTGGGTGTCCCGCTGACCGTGCTGCGCTTGGCCGACGGTGATATCGCCGCGAAGGCGGGCCTGTCGGAACTCCTCGGCGCCCGGCTGGTCCTGGTACGGCCGGATCAGCACGTCGCCTGGCGTGCCGACGATCCGGACGGCGGGGAGAGGGCGCTCGATGTCGCCGTCGGGCGATGAGATCCGCAGAAGTCCGGCCTCCGTATCGAACCCGGCCCACCCGGTGCGAGGAACAACATCCATGACTCGTTCAGCAGGGACGAGACGGTCGGCGGCGCAATTGCTGACGGACACGCTCGATCCACGCAGCTTCCTGCCCTGGCACGACCGGCTCGTCGACGTACACCCGAACGCCTCCTACGCGCGGCAACTGGCCGCGGCGCGTGAACGCACCGGACTCGACGAAGCGGTCGTCGTCGGGGAAGGACGCGTCGGTGGCCGCCGGATCGCCGTGCTGGCGGGCGAATTCGGCTTCCTGGGCGGTTCGGTCGGCGTCGCCGCCGCGCAACGGCTGCTCACCGCGGTCGAACGCGCGACGCGCGAAAGCCTGCCGCTGGTGGCGTTGCCGTGTTCGGGCGGCACCCGGATGCAGGAGGGGGCGGTGGCGTTCGCGCAGATGATCAAGATCGCCGCCGCGGTCTCCGACCACAAGCGAGCCGGGCTGCCCTACCTGGTGTACCTGCGGCATCCGACCACGGGCGGCGTGTTCGCCTCGTGGGCGTCGATGGGGCACATCACCGCCGCCGAACCGGACGCCCTGGTCGGGTTTCTCGGACCCCGCGTCGTCGAGGCCCTCGGTTCTCCCATGCCCGACGGTGTGCAGTCCACCGGCAACCTGCTGCGGCACGGCATCATCGATGCCGTCGTGCCGCCGGAGGAACTGGGTTCGTGGCTGCGCCGATGCCTCGGCATACTCGAGCCGGCCGGGCGGAGGGCCCTCGGCGAGGCAACGAGCGCGCAGTTGCGCGCGCACGACGGGTATCGGCTTCCCTCCGACGCCTGGGAATCGGTGCTGGCGTCGCGCAGGCCCGGACGGGTCGGGGCGTGGGACGTGCTCACCGCCATCGCGCCCCGCCACCTATCGCTCAACGGCAGCGGTGAGGGGGAGGTCGCCCCGGGGATACTGGCCGCGGTCGCACGCATCGCCGACATCCCCTGTGTGTTCCTCGGGCACGGCACACGCGCGCGGCAGGGCGGCGCCGCGCCGGGACCGAACGGCGCCGCGCTGCGTGTGGCGCGCCGGGCGATCCGGCTCGCGGCCGAGCTGGCCCTGCCGTTGGTCACCGTGATCGACACCGCGGGAGCGGAATTGAGCGTCGCGGCGGAGCAGGAAGGGATCGCCGGTCAGATCGCTCGATGCCTGGCGGAACTGGTCACGCTCGACAGCCCGACCGTGTCGGTGCTGCTCGGGCAGGGCGCGGGCGGCGCGGCCCTGGCCTGGTTGCCCGCCGATCGGGTCATCGCCACCCAGCACGCCTGGCTGGGCCCGCTCCCGCCCGAGGGGGCGAGCGCGGTGGTCCACCACGATGTCGAACACGCCCCCCAGCTGGCCCGCGAGCAGGGGATGGACGTTGCCTCGCTGTGCCGCCACGGAATCGTCGATCAGGTCATCGGCGAGGACGGTGACGGCCCCGCGCTGTGCCGTCGGCTCGAGGCCGCCGTCGGCGGGGCGCTACGCGCACTCGTGGTCATGGATCCGGCCGACCGTTACCACCGGCGTCGCCTGCGATACCGCGGCCTGGGAGTGCCCGCATGACGTTGTCCCGGCGGCGCCGGACAGCCGCACGCTGTCGAGCGGGGACCGCGACCCCGGCTCCCGAGTGAAATCCATCCAACCGATCTGTGAGGAAACAACGATGCCAGAACCACTGCTGAGGTCCCTGCTGCTCGCGTCGGAGGACGCGTCGGCTCCGGTGGTCACCGTGGCGGACCGCTCGATCTCGCGAGAGGATCTGCTGGCCGCGGCCGCCGCGGTCGCCGACGAGATCGCGGGCGCGGCGGCGGTGGCCATCGACGCCCGCGCCGAGCTGGAGACCGTGATCGCCGCGGTCGGCTGCCTGCTCGCCGGCGTGGCCGCGGTGCCGGTCCCGTCCGATTCCGGGGCCGTGGAGCGCCGCCACATCCTCACCGATTCCGCGGCCGAGTTCTGGATCGGCGAGCCCCGCGAAGACGTCGCGTTGCCCACGATCACACCCGATCCGGCGGCGCGTTCGTCGACCGGTTACCCGGAACCGGCCCCCGAGACCCCGGCGCTGATCATCTACACCTCCGGCACCACGGGCGCGCCCAAAGGCGTTGTGCTCTCCCGCCGGGCGATCGCGGCCGACCTGGACGGCATCGCGCGAGCCTGGCAGTGGAGCGCCGACGACGTCGTGGTGCACGGCCTTCCGCTGTTCCACATCCACGGTCTCATCGTGGGCGTACTCGGTGCGCTGCGGATCGGGTCGCGGCTGATCCACACCGGCCGCCCCACGCCGCAGCGTTACGCCGCCGCAGGCGGGACGCTGTACTTCGGTGTGCCGACCGTATGGTCGCGTCTGTGCACCGACACGACGTCGGCCGCGGCGCTGTCCCGCGCGCGCCTGCTCGTCTCCGGCAGCGCCCCGCTGCCGGTGCCGGTGTTCCAGCAGCTGAAGCAGCTGACCGGATCCGCCCCGATCGAGCGCTACGGCATGACCGAGACCCTCATCACGGTGAGCACTCGTTTCGACGGTGAACGGCGGCCGGGCTGGGTCGGCGTGCCCGTCGACGGCGTGCGAACCCGGCTGCGCTCCGAAACCGGGGAGCTGGTCGCGCACGACGGGGAAACGCTGGGCCAGTTGGAGATCCACAGTCCCACCCTGTTCGACGGATACCTGAACAATCCGGCCAAGACCGCGGAGGTGACAACCCCGGACGGCTGGTTCCGCACCGGCGACATCGCGGTCGTCGACTCCGACGGTTTCCACCGCATCGTGGGCCGGGAATCGGTGGACATGATCAAATCCGGTGGCTACCGCATCGGCGCGGGGGAGGTGGAGCAGGCCTTGCTGGCGCATCCCGATGTCGCGGAGGCAGCCGTGGTCGGAGTGCCCGACGCCGATCTCGGTCAGCGGATCGTCGCCTATGTCGTCGGCGCCGCCCACGGCGAGGATGCGCTCATCGATTTCGTCGCGGGCTCGCTGTCGGTCCACAAGCGGCCGCGCGAGGTTCGCGTCGTCGACGCGCTGCCGCGCAACGCGATGGGCAAGGTGCAGAAGAAGGTTCTGCTCGAAGGGTACTGAGACGGGTTACCGGCTCGGCCACCGTTTCGGCGGCCGAGCCGTGGACGTGCGGGTACCGCGGATCGTCGGCGGTGGCGTCAGGCTCGCGGTGTGGGCAGGCCACGCTACGTCGTCGATCGCCAGCCAGGGCGCGGTGGCCACCGCGGCCGGCGTGACTCCGGCGATCGCCCTGACCTCGCGGTGCAGGTGGGACTGGTCGACGTAGCCGCTGTGGACGGCAGCGCTCACGGCGGTGTGACCCGCCGCGAGCAGGTGGGCGGCGTGGTCGAAGCGCACCAGCTGCGCGGCGCGTTTGGGCGTGAGTCCGAGCTGGGATCGGAACCGGGACCACAGGCGCTGCCGGCTCCAGCCGACCTCGTCCGCCATGCGGTCGACCCGTACCCGCCCCCGGCCGGTGACCGTGCGCCGCCAGATGTGGGCGACTTCCGGATCGACCGATGGACGGTCGCGCAGCCGTCGGCCGAGCGCATCGGCCGCGATAGTGAACCGCTCGTCCCAGGAGGTGGCGGCGCGCAGCCGCTCCTCGATCCGCCAGGCGCCGCGGCCCCAGACCTCGTCCAGGGATGCCACGGTCCCGGTGAGATCGACCGGCGCTCCGAGCGCCGCGGCCGCGGCAGGCGGCGACAAGCGGATCTGAAGGCACTCGCCGCTCGATCCGCCGGTCCGAAGCGGGCCGGGCAGGAGTCCGGCGACGAAGCTGCCGCGCCGGCGCCGCCCGCGGTCGTCGTAGACGATCCCGCCCGCTTCGCTCAGGTCGACGATCAGGGTGACGGACGGGTGCGCGATCATGGCGATGTCCACGGGCGTGGACAGCCGTTGGCGGAACCCGGCCATGCTGATGCCCGGCAGCCGATCGGGCGGACGCGGTACCGCGACATCCACCTCCGCCCAAGTCCAGTCGTATGACGACCTGACCGACAGCACCTGACCAGCCTATGCCGTGGGGGTTATCGACGGGGTGTCCGCCGCGGTCGCCGTGAAGCCCAGCAGCAGTTCGCTCGTCGTCTCGGGCGCTTCGAGCATGGGTAGATGACCGACGCCGGGCAGCATCTCGACCCGAGCGCCCGCCACCGCCTCGTACCGATGCGCGCACGACGGCTCATAGCGAGGATCGGCGGCGCCGAAGATCACCAGAACGGGGACGTCGAGAGCCGCCAGGCGTTCGGGCACGTTCCGCTCCGCGACGTAAGCGCCGTTGCGGCGCAACACTTCACGGAACGCGGAGTAAGGCATGTTCTTCAGGTCGGCGATCATCTCGTCCGGAATGTCCACCGGGCGAGCGGTCGTGGCGCTGATCGCCTTGCGGACCAGCCCGACCGACCGCCTCCGCCACAGCAGCGGTCCGAAGGGCGGGGCGAGCAAGGCGCGGACGATCAACGGCTGCGGAAGCAGCGCGTCCAGAGCGGGGGCGGTGCTGAGCAGCGCGATGGACCCCACCAGATCGGGGCGCTGTTCGGCGAGCGCGGTGGCGACGAAGCCACCGCTGGAGTGTCCGGCCACCGGGACCCGCCGCAGCCCGAGGTCGTCGAGGAGCGCGGCCAAGCGACCGGCCTGGTCGGGCACGTCGTAGGACGACGCGGGCGGGGACTGGCCGCACCCGGGAAGGTCGATCCGGATGACGTGATGGTGGGCGGCGAGTGCCCCGGCCACCGGGCCCCACGAGGCACCGGAGGCGCCCGATCCGTGCACGAGCAACAGCGGCGCCGCCTGCCGCGGGCCGTCGTGGACCACGTGCATTCCGTGCGACTGCTCGACGTCGTAATCACCCATGAGCGAGACGATACGACGACCGCCTGTGGCCGGTCTTGGACAAATGTCAGCGCCACGCCCACTGTGGCGGCGGACGCTCGGCCCGCGACCCGCGATGGTGGACCGGCGCGTTGTTCACCCCGAGCGGGCAGGCCGACCGGTGCGCCGCCGCCGATGGGCTGACGCAGGCGCCGCGCGACGCGGGCCACGCCCAGGCAGGCGAGCGTCGGAACAGGAGAGAACACAGCGCGAATACCCTCCCGAGGACCGCGTATGCCGGGTTGAGGCCTGTTCGCCGGGGTAATCGGCCCGCGGAGACGACACCTCGAAGGCGGACAGGAGAACGACATGGCTGACCAGGTCGCCGACTATGTCTTGCGACGGCTGCGTGACTGGGGCGTGCGGCAGGTGTTCGGCTATCCGGGCGACGGCATCAACGGCTTGATCGCGGCGTTCGGGCGGGCCGGCAACGAACCGGCCTTCATCCAGGCCCGCCACGAGGAGATGGCCGCTTTCCAGGCGGTGGGCTATGCGAAGTTCAGCGGCGAGGTCGGCGTCTGCACCGCTACGTCGGGTCCCGGTGCGATCCATCTGCTCAACGGCCTCTACGACGCCAAGCTCGATCACGTGCCGGTCGTAGCGATCGTCGGGCAGACCGCGCGCAGCGCGATGGGCGGCAGCTATCAGCAGGAAGTCGATCTGCAGAGCCTGTTCAAGGATGTCGCTTCGGACTATCTGGTCGAGGTCAACGTTCCCGATCAATTGCCCAACGCGCTGGACCGCGCGTTTCGTATCGCGGCGACCCGTCGCGCCCCCACGGCGCTGATCATCCCCTCCGATCTGCAGGAGGAGCGCTATCAGCCGCCCGAGCACGCGTTCAAACAGATCCCCTCCAGCCCGCCGGCGGCACTGCACGCCACGGTCACCGCCGACCGCGCCGGCATCGAACGGGCCGCCGAGATCATCGACGCGGGGTCGCGGGTGGCGATCCTCGTCGGGCAAGGCGCTCGTGACGCCGCCGACCAGGTGATGGAGCTGGCCGAGATCACCGGAGCCGGGGTGGCGAAGGCTCTCCTGGGCAAGGATGTGCTGTCCGACGAGCTGCCGTACGTCACCGGATCGATCGGGCTGCTCGGCACCAGGCCCAGCTATGAATTGATGCGCGACTGCGACACCCTGGTGATCATCGGATCGAATTTCCCGTATTCGCAGTTCCTTCCGGAATTCGGTCAGGCGCGTGCGGTGCAGATCGACATCGACGGCGCGATGATCGGCATGCGATACCCCACCGAGGTCAACCTCGTCGGCGACGCGAAGAGCACGCTCACCGAACTGCTTCCGCTGCTGCGCCACAAGTCCGATCGCAGCTGGCGGGAGACGATCGAATCCAACGTGACCCGCTGGTGGGACACGATCGAACGCCAGTCGATGCTGGACGCGAAGCCGGTCAACCCCATGCGGGTGGTGTGGGAGCTGTCGCGGTGCATCCCCGAGGACGCCATCGTCACCGCGGACTCCGGGTCGTCCACCAACTGGTACGCGCGCTGTCTGCGGTTCCGCGGACGGATGCGGGGCTCGCTGTCGGGGACGCTGGCCACCATGGGGCCAGGTGTGCCGTACGCGATCGGCGCGAAGTTCGCCCACCCGGACCGGCCGGTGGTCGCGCTCGTCGGCGACGGCGCGATGCAGATGAACGGCGCGGGCGAGTTGCTGACCATCAGGCGTTATCGCGAGCAGTGGCGCGATCCGCGGCTGGTGGTGTGCGTGTTCCACAACAACGACCTGAACCAGGTGACGTGGGAGCTGCGTTCGATGGGCGGCGCGCCGAAATTCGAGGAATCGCAGTCGCTGCCGGAGGTGTCCTACGCCGAGCTCGCCCGCACCTACGGTCTCGGCGCCATCGCCGTCGACGATCCCGGCGACCTCGCGGCCGCCTGGGAAGCGGCGCTGTCGGCCGAGCGGCCGACGGTGCTCGACGTGCGCTGCGATCCGGAAGTGCCGCCGATCCCGCCGCACGCCACCTGGGAGCAGATGAAATCCACCGCGGAAGCGGTTCTTCGCGGCGACCCGGACGCCTGGCATCTCGTGGCGCAAGGAGCGAAAACCAAAGTCCAAGAATTCGTGCCAGGCCGCCGCGGGTGAACGTCTCGATCCCCCGTCGCGGGCGGCGGCCACCACGGCAGTCCCGGCGGAGGAGGTTCGCCTCCGGCGTCGGAGGGTGGTTCCGAGCCCCCGGCAGGAGATGAGGAGCAGCGATGACTCAGGTGTCGTTTCCACTCACACCGCAGCTCACGCCGACCAAACCGTATCCGGCGCGAACCGCTGCGAAGGGCGCGGTGTTGTGGCGGGTGGTCACCACGACCGACCCGAAGGTGCTCGGCATCATGTATCTCGTCGCCGCCACCGCCTTCTTCTTGGTCGGCGGGCTGATGGCGCTGCTCATGCGCGCGGAACTGGCGCGGCCGGGCCTGCAGTTCCTGTCGCCCGAGCAATACAACCAGTTGTTCACCATCCACGGCACCGTCATGCTCCTGCTGTATGCGACTCCGACGGTCTTCGGATTCGCCAACGCGGTCCTGCCCCTGCAACTCGGCGCACCCGACGTGGCGTTTCCACGTTTGAACGCGCTGAGTTTCTGGCTGTTTCTCTTCGGAGGGACGATGGTGGTGTCCGGATTCGTCACTCCGGGCGGAGCCGCTGATTTCGGGTGGACGGCGTATACGCCGCTGAGCGATATCGTCCATGCGCCCGGAGCCGGCGCCGATCTGTGGATCATGGGCTTGGCCGTATCCGGATTGGGCACCATTCTCGGCGCGGTGAACATGATCACCACCATCGTGTGTCTGCGTGCGCCCGGTATGACGATGTTCCGGATGTCCATGTTCGGATGGAACATCCTGGTGACCAGCATCCTGGTCCTGCTCGCGTTCCCCATCCTCACCGCCGCCCTGATGGCGCTGGCCTACGACCGGCACCTCGGCGGGCACATCTACGACCCCGCTACCGGTGGGGTGGTGCTCTGGCAGCATCTGTTCTGGTTCTTCGGACACCCCGAGGTCTACATCGTGGCGCTGCCGTTCTTCGGGATCATCAGCGAGATCCTTCCCGTCTTCAGCCGCAAACCCCTGTTCGGCTACGGACCTCTGGTGTACGCCACCATCTCGATCGGCGTGCTGTCGGCAGCGGTATGGGCGCATCACATGTTCGCCACGGGCGCGGTGCTGATGCCCTTCTTCTCGATGATGACGTTCCTGATCGCGGTGCCGACCGGGGTGAAATTCTTCAACTGGATCGGCACTATGTGGAAAGGGAACCTGACCTTCGAGACACCGATGCTGTTCGCCGTCGGCTTCATCGTCACCTTCTTGTTCGGTGGACTGTCCGGTGTCATCCTCGCGAGCCCGCCGTTGGACTGGCAGATCCACGACAGCTATTTCGTCGTGGCCCACTTCCATTACGTGCTGTTCGGCACCATCGTCTTCGCCACCTTCGCCGGGATCTATTTCTGGTTCCCCAAGATGACCGGGCGCTACATGGACGAACGCCTCGGCAGGCTGCATTTCTGGACCACCTTCGTCGGCTTCCACACGACGTTTCTCGTGCAGCACTGGCTGGGCGCAGAGGGAATGCCCCGCCGGTACGCCGACTATCTACCGACCGACGGGTTCACCGCGCTGAACGCCGTCTCGACCGTCGGCTCGTTCATCCTGGGCGTCTCGATGATCACGTTCGTGTGGAACGCGTTCCGCAGCTACCGTTACGGCGAGGTGGTCACGGTGGACGACGCCTGGGGCGCGGGAAACTCCCTCGAATGGGCAACGACCTGCCCGCCTCCCCGCCACAACTTCTACGAACTCCCTCGTATCCGGTCCGAACGCCCGGCCTTCGAACTCCACTACCCGCACATGCGCGAACGGATGCGCGACGAACTGCACGTCGGCTGGGGCTCGCAGGCAGGCTCGTGACGCGTCCGCCTCGGCAGTGCGGATGACGGTCGCCACCGCCGCGCGCCGCGTTGAGGGGAGCCACCCGCTGTGCGGCTCGGGCGGGTTCCGCCGATGGTTTTCGCAACCTCCACAAATTCGCTGAATCGAATACGCAAATCTCCGCATTTGCGACGGATTTCCGGCCGATAGACGCATGGGTAGTGTGCGAATTCGAGAACACGGTATTTGTTGTCTGGAGGCTCACCTCGTGAAAAATCACCTCGTCCGCACCCACCGCTCCGCCGAGCACTTCCCGCGCGAGGAGCATCTCGCGTGGCGGATCGCCGAGGTCGCCGCGGATCCGGTGGCGGTCGTGCCGGAGACCGAGGAGATGATCGTCAACCGGATCATCGACAACGCGGCGGTCGCGGCGGCGTCGGTGACGCGCCGCCCGGTGGCCAACGCGCGCGCCCAGGCGCTGGCACACCCGTATCGGCCCGGCGCGACCGTCTTCGGCGTCGGCGGCCGATACGCACCGGAGTGGGCGGCGTGGGCCAACGGCGTGGCCGTGCGCGAACTGGACTTCCACGACACGTTCCTGGCCGCGGAGTACTCCCACCCCGGCGACAACATCCCGCCGGTCCTGGCGGTGGCCCAGCACGCCGGGCGCAGCGGCCGGGATCTGATCCGCGGGTTGGCGACCGGATACGAGATCCAGGTGGATCTGACGCGGGCGATCTGCCTGCACGAGCACAAGATCGACCATGTCGCCCACCTCGGTCCCTCCGCCGCCGCCGGTATCGGCACCCTGCTCGGGCTCGACACCGAGACCATCTACCAGGCCGTCGGCCAGGCACTGCACACCACCACCGCGACCAGGCAGTCGCGCAAGGGGGAGATCTCCAGTTGGAAGGCCTACGCGCCGGCTTTCGCCGGGAAAATGGCGGTGGAGGCGGTCGATCGCGCCTTACGCGGCGAAGGCGCGCCCGCGCCGATCTGGGAAGGCGAGGACGGCGTCATCGCCTGGCTGCTGGGCGGCCCCGAGAAGGAGTACTCGGTGCCGCTGCCAGGCCCGGGTGAACCCAAGCGCGGCATCCTGGACACCTACACCAAGGAGCATTCCGCCGAATACCAGAGCCAGGCCCCGATCGATCTGGCTCGCCGGATGCGCGAGCGAATCGGCGACCTGGATCGGATCGCCTCGATCGTGCTGTACACCAGCCACCACACGCACGTGGTGATCGGCACCGGATCGAACGACCCGCAGAAGTTCGACCCGAAGGCGTCGCGGGAAACGCTCGATCACTCCGTCATGTACATCTTCGCCGTCGCCTTGCAGGACGGCGTCTGGCATCACGAACGCTCCTACGCCCCCGAGCGCGCGCAGCGGCCCGACACCGTCGCGCTGTGGCGCAAGATCTCCACCGCCGAGGACCCGGAGTGGACCCGGCGTTATCACTCGACCGACCCGAAGGAGAAGGCGTTCGGCGCCCGCGCGGAGGTCACGCTGCACAGCGGTGAAGTCATCGTCGACGAGCTGGCGGTCGCCGACGCGCATCCGCTCGGCGCGCGGCCCTTCGCCCGCGACCAGTACATCGCGAAGTTCCGCGCTCTCGCCGACGGCGTGGTGGACCCGGCCGAACAGGACCGCTTCCTCGACATCGCGCAGCGTACGGGCGCGTTGTCCGCCGACGAACTGCCGCAGCTGAATCTCACCGTGTCCGATGACGTTCTGGCGCGTGCGCCGAAGCTGCCGAAGGGACTGTTCTGATGACGGGACTGCTGGCCGCCGCCACCTCGGCCGCCGACAAGCGCGCCGCGTTCCGCGCGGGGCTTGCCTCGAATCGTCTGCAGCGTCTCCCGGGTGCGTTCAATCCTCTGGTGGCCAAGCTGATCCAGGAAATCGGCTTCGAAGGCGTCTACGTCTCCGGCGCGGTGGTCTCGGCCGATCTCGCGCTGCCGGATATCGGGCTCACCACGTTGACCGAGGTGTCGGAGCGCGGCCGGCAGGTCGCGCGAGTGACCGATCTGCCGGTGCTCATCGACGCCGACACCGGCTTCGGGGAACCGATGAGCGCCGCGCGCACGGTTTCCATCCTCGAAGACGCCGGAATCGCCGGGTGTCACCTCGAGGATCAGGTGAACCCGAAACGGTGCGGTCACCTCGACGGCAAGGCCGTGGTGCCGACCGAGGAGATGGTGCGCAGACTCCGGGCCGCGGTGTCCGCCCGGCGGGACCCGAACTTCGTGATCTGTGCGCGGACCGATGCCGCCGGGATCGAAGGCATCGACGCCGCGATCGATCGGGCGAAAGCCTACGCCGCGGCCGGCGCGGATCTGGTCTTCACCGAAGCGCTGCGCACCGTCGCCGATTTCGAGAGGTTCCGGGCCGCGGTGGCGATTCCTTTGCTGGCGAATATGACCGAATACGGCAAGTCCGAACTCGTTCCCGCGTCGACGCTGGAAAAGATCGGCTACAACGCGGTGATCTACCCGGTGTCCACACTGCGATTGGCGATGTTCGCCGCCGAAGCGGGACTGCGGGAGATCTTCGAGCAAGGCACGCAATGGGGCCTGCTCGATCGCATGCAGCATCGTTCGCGTCTCTACGAATTGCTCCGGTACGAGCGATACAACGAATTCGACTCCGCGATATTCGATTTCACTCTGGAGAGGAACCAGTGATGCCGGAGACCGTGATACCGGCCATCCGCAAAGGCCTGGCAGGCGTCGTCGTCGACACCACCGCCATCTCGAAGGTGGTGCCGGAAACCAACTCCTTGACCTACCGCGGCTACGCCGTGCAGGACCTGGCCGCCCACTGCAGTTTCGAGCAGGTGGCCTATCTGCTCTGGTACGGCGAGTTGCCCTCGAACGCCGAATTGGAGCTGTTCCAGCAGCGCGAACGCGCCTCCCGTCGAGCCGACCGATCACTGCTGTCGCTGGTGGCCAAGTTGCCCGACACCTGCCACCCGATGGATGTGGTCCGCACCGCCATCAGCTATCTGGGCGCCGAGGACCCGGCCGAAGACGACAATTCCGCGAAAGCCAATCGGGCCAAGGCGCTGCGCATGTTCGCGGTGCTGCCGACCATCGTCGCGGCCGACCACCGCCGTCGCCACGGTCTCGACCCGATCGCACCGCACTCCCACCTGGGATACGCGGAGAACTTCCTGAACATGTGCTTCGGAACCGTCCCGGCACGCGAGCTGGTCGAAGCGTTCGAGATGTCGTTGATCCTCTACGCCGAGCACAGCTTCAACGCCTCCACCTTCGCCGCCCGCGTCGTGACCTCCACGCTGTCGGACATCTACAGCGCCGTCACCGCCGCCATCGGCGCGTTGAAGGGGCCACTGCACGGCGGAGCGAACGAAGCCGTCATGCACGACATGCTGGAGATCGGCGATCCCGCGCTGGCCGGGGACTGGGTGCGTGACAAGCTGGCGCGCAAGGAAAAGGTGATGGGCTTCGGCCATCGGGTCTACAAGAACGGTGACTCCCGGGTCCCCACCATGAAGAAGGCCTTCCTCGACATCGCCGCGGCGACCGGCGGCCAGAAATGGGTGCGGATGTACGAGGCCGTCGAGCGCGCCATGCACGAGGCCACCGGCATCGAGCCGAATCTCGACTTCCCCACCGGCCCCGCCTACTACCTGCTCGGATTCGATATCGAAGCGTTCACGCCGATCTTCGTGATGAGCCGCATCACCGGCTGGACCGCCCACATCGTCGAACAAGGCGAATCGAACGCGCTGATCCGGCCGCTGAGCGCATACGTCGGCGTCCCGCAACGCTCGGTCGTGGCCTGAAGTTTCGCGCAGCGCGGAGGCGCGGGTGCGGCCGTTCCGATGTCCATGGCGCGGCCACCGGCGCAGCGGAGTTGGGTAGGGAGCCAGCGGCCGTCACGGTCCCGCCCTACACTCGACGCACACGCATGCTTTCCACGGAGGTGATCGGCGGTTGAATCCCATGGATCCGCGCGACCAGCACACCGCACGCTACGAACCCGGTTATCAGCCGGGCGATTACCGTGATCCCGGGTACGGCCAGGATCGTGGATACAGCCAGCCTTCCGGGCGCGGCCCCGCTCGCGGGTACGGGCAGCCCGCCGGATACGGCCAGGACCACGGATACGGCCAGCCCTCCCCGTACGGCCAGGACCAGGCCTCCGAGTACGGTCAGGATGCCGGGCCGGGTGCGTATCAGCACTCCGAACCTCGTGGCAGGCAACCTCGGCCGCGGCAGGAGCCGGACGTCAATATCGGCATGTTCGTCGGCGGTGTCGTCGCGGCCGCGGTGGTGACCGCGCTGGCGGCGTGGCTGTGTGCCTGGATCATCGAGATCATCGCCACCCGTGTGAGCGAGAGCGGCAAGTTCGGGGTGTGGAACCCGATGGCCCAGGACGCGTACTGGTTCGCCGTGGTGGCGTTCATCTGCGCGCTGCTGGGCGGGGTGCTGTGGTATCTGCTGCGCCTGGGTACTCCGTCGCCGGAATTGTTCTTCGGCTGGATCGTCGGCATCCTCACCGCCGCGGCGGTGATCATCCCACTGGCGCTGTCCAGCGACCTCTGGATAGGCATCTCCACCGGAATCGAACATCTGGTGATCGGGCTTCCGATCTTCAGCCTCGTGCGCATGGTGGGCGCCAAGAGCATCGTCTATCGGTGATCGCCCGGCTGCCGAGGCTGCTCCTGCCCTCGCCGCTGGATGGGTTCAACGGTTCGCGGAGGCTTTCGACGGTCGACCGGGTCCGACGGAGCCGGTGACCACCGCGGCCGAAACCATCCGCCATCGTGCGGTCGATTGTGTCGATATGTGACCGACTATTCAACTGCTTCTGAGTCGGAGAGCTGCGCGGCTGCGGGTGGGCGATTGGCGTGCGACATGGCCGATGCCGCCGGGTTCCTGCGGCGTCCAGTGGACAGATGCTTGCGACCGGATGCCGAGCAGCCGGACTCGACGCGCTGGACGGTCATTAAGTTAATGGATATTCTGTTCGTTGCATCGTGTGGCCGCCCTTGCGTGCGCACGATCGGTGCTCGGCTCGACGAGGAGTGGCGCAGGCATGGATGTACTGAGGCGACGCGCGGCGTCGGAACCCGTCGCGCGGTCACGATCGGAAGTGACCGGATCTGCGAGAGGTCGAACTCGGTACGGCCCGAACGGCATGACGGATCCGCCGGTGCCGAACCGGCTCCGCTGACCCGGCCCTCGTTCCCCGCCTTCAACCGAAACTGCGCGAATCGCGCGGACTCGGTGACGAGTACCTGGAGTATTCGATGTTCACTCGATGGAAAACCATGGCCGCCGCGTGTGCGGCGGTGGCGGTGACGACCATTCCGTTCGGTGTCGTGTCCGTCGCGAATGGCGCACCGGCGCACTGCCCGGAGTTGTATGTCGTGGCGATTCCCGGCACCTGGGAGACGTCCAACACCGATCCGGGCGAAGGAATGCTCGCGATGAGCCTGAATGATCTGCCCGGGGACGTCCAGGTCGACTATGTCCATTACGCGGCGACGGCTTTCCCCTGGGAAGGCGAAGTGTACGGTCGCTCCAAACAGGAGGCGATCGACAAAGCGCGCGAGCTGGTCTCGGCAATGGCGCAGGCGTGCGGAGCCGCCCGGATCGCGTTGCTCGGCTACAGCCAAGGCGCCGATGCGGCAGGTGATCTCGCGGCGGAGATCGGCACCGGCCTCGGGGTGGTGCCGCCGCACCGGGTCGTCCTGGTCGGGTTGATCTCCGATCCGCGTCGCTCACCCGGCGACGTCCTGATCGGCCCGCCCGTTCCCGGCGCGGGCGCGATCGGGCCCCGCCCGGGCGGTTTCGGCTGGCTCTCCGCGCGGACATACACCTTCTGCGTCGCGGGTGACCTGTACTGCGCGATGCCGGACGGCGACTTCGCCGGGCGCATCGCGGGATTCTTCGTGCAGCTGTCGAATCCGGATCCCGCGAACATCGACGACTACCAGCGGCAGGCAGCCGAAATCATCGGTGACGCACTGGCCGCGGGCGGCCTCGGCCTGCTGTCCGATCAGCTCAACACCGCCGCGTACGAACAGCGC
Source organism: Nocardia sp. NPDC003726 (assembly GCF_053586955.1). Taxonomy (NCBI): domain Bacteria; kingdom Bacillati; phylum Actinomycetota; class Actinomycetes; order Mycobacteriales; family Nocardiaceae; genus Nocardia; species Nocardia sp. NPDC003726. Next base: position 87,381 of record NZ_JBSFNF010000028.1, read on the forward strand.
AGGCAGCAGATCGATGAATTCCTGAAGTCCGGCATTCACCAGAGCTATCCCTTCTACGCCATCGGTCCCGATGCGGCGACGCCGTTGACCTGGCTGCGGCAGCGTCTCATCGAGGCGACGAGGTCCTGAGCGGTTCGCCACCGGCCCCCGATTCCGGGAACGCCGGGGGCTGCTCGCCGAGCCCGACCGCACGCTGGGCGGGCATCGTCAGTATCCCGAGCAGGCGGTGAGCGTGCTGCGGGTGACCAAGGCGGCCCAGCGGCTCGGGTTCACGCTCGACGAAGTCGCCGATCTGCTGGCGGCCACCCGGCGCGGGCAACGCCGCCGCGTCGATGCCGGGTTGCAGGCCCGCGCCGCGACGAAATTGGCTGAGGTCGACGCGAAGCTCGCCGAACTGACCGCGGTGCGCGATTCGCTGCACGCCGCGCTGGCCGCCGGGTGCGATGACCTCAGCGGTCGCCGCCACGGCGCTGGATAGACGCGCAGTACTCTGAAGCGCTCACCTGCGGGGACGGGTGTCCGGCTGGACGGAGAACTGACTACATGAGCGACGAGCGACCAATCCTCATCCCCGGCGACACCTGCTGGCAGATCGCACGGGCCGATCGGCTGGCGTGCATCATCGATGCGGCGGACTATTTCCGCCACGCCAAGTCCGCGATGCTGCAGGCCCGCAAGCGCATTGTGCTGATCGGCTGGGATTTCGATACCCGGATCAAGTTCGAACCCCGGGAGAAGACCCTCGAAGGGCCCGATCGGCTGGGCAAATTCCTGTCCTGGCTGCCGAAGCAGCGGCCTGATCTCGACATCTACCTGCTGAAATGGAATGTCGGCGCGATCGCGGCGATCGGCCGTGGGATGACACCGATCTTCGTCATCAATTGGATGACCGATCGGCGGTTGCACCTGGAAATGGACGGCGCGCACCCGATCGGTTCGGCGCACCATCAGAAGATCGTCGTGATCGATGACGCGCTCGCGTTCTGCGGTGGTATCGACATGACCGTCGATCGCTGGGACACCAGCGACCATCGCGACGACAACCACTACCGAACCGAGCCGAACGGCAACCGGTACGGACCGTGGCACGACGCGACCACCGCCGTCGACGGCGCCGCGGCGAGGGCGATCGGCGAATTGGCTCGGGCGCGGTGGAAGGCGGCGACGGGGCAGCAATTGGCCGCGATCGACGAGATCGCCGGTGAGAAGCCGTGGCCGGAGGGGCTGGAGCCGACGATGCGGTGTGTGGAGGTGGGTATCGCGCGGACCTTCCCGGAACTCGCCGACCGTGCCGAAGTCCGGGAGATCGAGGCGTTGTATCTGGCGGCGATCGCCGGCGCCAGGCGGTCGCTGTACATCGAGAGCCAGTATCTGGCCTCGCGCGTCATCGCCGAGGCGATCGCCGCGCGGTTGCGCGAGCCGAACGGTCCGGAGATCGTGCTGGTGTTGCCGCGTCACGCCGATGGCTGGCTCGAGCAGCAGGCGATGGACGGGGCCCGCCGCCGCCTACTGCGTGTGCTGTGGGACGCCGATGTGGAGAACCGCTTCGGCGTCTACTACCCCGTCACCGAGGCCGGTGCGCCGATCTACGTGCACGCCAAGGTGCTGGTGATGGACGATCGGCTGTTGCGGGTGGGTTCGTCGAACCTCAACAACCGTTCGATGGGCTTCGACACCGAATGCGACCTGGCGGTCGAGGTCACCCCCGTCACCGCGGACGGTGATCTGCTGCGCGAGACCATCCTCGGTATCCGGCGCCAGCTGATCTGCGAACATCTCGATGCCGCAATCGCGGATTTCGACGCCGTGTTCGCCGAGACGTCGTCGCTTCTGCGCACTGTCGAGATGTTGCGCGGCAACGGCCGGACTCTGGTGCGATTCGAGCCGCAGACTGTCGAAGACGAGGACAGCCCGCTTGCGGAGAACGGGCTGATGGACCCCGAACGCACGCCGCCGAGCGTGTGGGACAGCCCCTGGCTCGGCTGGAGCAGGCGGAAGGCAGCGGCGAAGGGGCGCCGATAGACCGCAGTGGAGCGCGCGGCTCGCGGCGCATGATTGACGGCAGGTGCCATCAGTTTTAAAGTGACGGCACCTGCCATCAGTATGAGAGGTGTCGTCATGGCCCTGTTCAACCCGAAAACCGAGACGTTCGAAGAGTTCGATCCAGCCACGCGGGCTCGGCTGCGGTCGGTGGTCGACTTCTTCGAGCGGAAGGGCAAACAGGCGCTCACCGGCGACGCGCACCGGGGGGAGTGGTACGAGGACTGGATGCGGTTCCTCGCCGAGAGCCGGATCATCGCCCACATGGCGACCCCGCGGTCGATCTCGGGCGCGGATCCGGACAAGCGCTGGGACACCGCGTTCATCTCCCGGTTCAACGAGATCACCGGCTTCTATGGATCGCAGTACTGGTACGCGTGGGGTGTTTCGACGCTCGGCCTCGCCACCATCTGGCAGAGCGCCAACGCCAAGGCGCACCTGCGTGCCGCCGAGGAACTCGACCGCGGCGGGATCATCGGGTTCGGATTGTCGGAAAAGGATCATGGCGCCGACATCTACGCCACCGACATGCTGCTGACCCCGGACGGGGCGGGTGGATTCACCGCCACGGGCAGCAAGTACTACATCGGCAACGGCAACGTCGCGAGGATCGTGCCCACCATCGGCAGGCGCACCGACCTGGAAGGGGCCGACGCGTACGTCTGGTTCATCGCCGACAGCCAGCATTCGAACTACCGGCTGGTCAAGAACGTCATCCACGGCCAGAACTTCGTCTCCGCCTACGATCTGGTGGACTACCCCGTCTCGGCCGACGACGTCCTGCACGTGGGCCGCAAGGCATTCGACTCCGCGCTCGCCGCGGTCAACTGCGGCAAGTTCAACATCGGCATGGTCGCGCTGGGGATCGTCCAGCACTGTTTCTACGAGACGATCAACCAGGCGAGCGCCAAGATCCTGTTCGGGCATCCCGTCACCGACTTCCCGCAGGTGCGGCAGATTCTGAGCGACAGCTACGTGCGCATGAACGCCATGCGGCTCTACCACGAACGAGCGATCGACTATATGCGCTCTTCGACGCCGGAGGACCGCCGCTTCGTCATGTTCAACTCCATCGGCAAGATGAAGGTCACCCGCGAGGCCGAGCGCGTGTTCCGCGAACTCTCGGATGTCATCTCCGCCAAGGGTTTCGAGAAGGACTCCTACTTCTCGACGGCCCGCGGCACCATCGATTCGATGCCACGGCTGGAGGGCACCGCGCACGTCAATATGGCCTTGACATTGAAGTTCATGCCGAACTTCCTGTTCAACCCCGCGGATCTGCCGCCGGTCCCGGTGCGACGGGATCCCGGCGACGACGAATCGTTGTTCCGGCAACCGGGCGCGGCGGGTCTCGGCGCGGTGCGATTCGCGGATTGGCGCCCCGCGTACGCGCGTTATCGGCACCTGCCGAATGTGGCGTTGTTCGTCGAACAAGCCGAGCGATTCACCCAGTTCCCGGTGGAGGCGCCGCCCACCCCCGACCAGCTCGAAGATCTGGACTACCAGCTCGCAGTGGGGGAGTTGTTCACCCTGCTGCCCTACGGGCAGCTCATCCTGGAGCAAGCCGAGATCACCGGAGCGTCCGAGGACATCGTGGATTCGATCTTCGAGATATTCGTGCGTGACTTCTCCGCCTACGCGCTGGGAGTGTTCTCGAAAGCCTCATCGACCACGGCCCAGCAGGATTGGGCGCTCAGTGTGCTGCGTAAGCCGATCATCGACGGCGGGCGAACCGCACGCCTGCACGACGAGGTGATGAGTTATGCGGGCGCGTTCGAAATGAACCCGTAGTCGGCTGCCGGTCCCCGCGGCGCTCGGGCGGGCGCAGCGGGGACCGAGAGTGCTGTGCACAGTAACCTGTTCCAGTACTATCACGTATGAATTTCGAGTAACTTGTCGCTGCGGGACCGATCACGGTCGCAGGGGTCCGCCGGTGGGGCAGCTCGCTGAGAATTGTGGAGGTTGGCGTGGGCGTCGAGGTCAGGACCGAGAGTGTGACCAAGTCTTTCGGTTCCCAGCGTAT
>NZ_JBSFNF010000029.1:0-55304 GCF_053586955.1 Nocardia sp. NPDC003726
AATAGGCGCGGGGGTGGCCCCCCCGGCGGTGGACGCGTGCGTCCGATCGGCGGCGGCCGCGCACACGCGAGCCGGGCCGCGAACGCGGATGCTCGGTCTCGCTTCGCTCGAAAGACGTGGTGGGGGTGTACTGGGCACGTGGGTATCGAAGCTCGCTACCGGTGTACGCGGGTAGCGAGCGCTCCGCCTCGGCGCGCAGCTTGCCTGCTACTCGGGTCGACTGTTTGTTGTCGCATAGGAGCAGTGGCTCTCCGCGCACGGGGGTGGTGCGCGGACCGCGGGCGCGCTGAGCTCCCGCCGCGCAGTGGCTCTCCGCGCCAGGGGTGGTATGTCGAGTCGGGAGGCGCTGCCCGGTAAGAAGGTTTATGGCGTGGCCGGGGCCGCTCCATCCACACTTTCCGAGCCCCGCAGGGCGCGAGTCTTACGAGCGCCGTTCGCGGCCCGGTTCGTGGCCGGGTGGGCGAAGCGCATGCGACGCAGTCGCGAGTCTCGCCCGCCCGGCCACGAACCAAGAAGGGGCCGCGAACACGCAGCGCCGCAGGCGCTGCAAATCGAACTCAGTGGCCGCCGCTGTGTTCGGCTTCGGCCGGGCCGGACTTGTCGGACTCGTGGCGCTCGGTGTGCTGGCCCGCGTCGACCGGGACCTGGACCTGGACGGTGCCGTTCTGCTTGAAGTTGAACGAGACGTTGTAGGTGAGGCCGGGGGAGATGTCCCTGGTCAGGCCGGTGATCTCGATCAGGATGGGGTTGGCCTCCGGGTCCTGGCCCGCGGCGGGGGAGCCGTGCTCGCCCGCGCCGTGCGACTCGGCGGTGGTGGTCGGCGCGGCGGAGCGCGGAGCGGAGGTGGGCGCGCCCGCGCTCGTGGTCGGCGCGGCGCTGGTGGTGGTCGGCGCGGCCTCGCGCTTGACCGGCTGGGTCGCCGCGACGACGGTCTGCTGCGGGGCGAGCTCGACGACCGACTTGCCGGAGGCCGGGGTGATCTTGACGGTGCCCAGGTCGGTGGTGATGCTGGTCAGCTCGTCGGTCACGGACTCGCCGTTGTTGATGATGGACAACGCGATGAGCGCCTTGCCGCCCTTGGTGTTGGTGTACCCGGTGCCCTCGGACGGATACACGATGTGCACGTTGCGCAGGGCGATGCGGCCCACGTCGGCGTGGTTGCCGTTCACGGCGGCGACCTGTTCGGCGGTCTGCGAGATCTGGCCCGCGCCGCAGCCGGACAGCGCGATCGCCGCTCCGGCGGCGAGTGCGGCAACCGTCACCATGCGACGTCGCGCCCCCTTGGGGGCGGTCACAGCTTTCAGGGCAGTCACGGGTTGTCCCTCCATGTCGACCGGGCTCTGGCTCCGCGCGGGAGCGTAGTAACTAGGCAGCGTAGTAGTTCCCTCGGCGGCACGGGCGCGGGGGCCGGGTCGAACTCGGGCAAGCCCGCGCGCACGCGGTGGAGTGTGCGGCCGACCACGGGACGTGCGCGCCGACACTCGGCGCGTTGATAACGGTTCGATCGAACTTCGGAAGGTTGCCGCGAAGGTGCCGGCGCGCGGGCGTCGTGCGGCGGCGACGGAGCCGGGAGATAACCCGTTCTGGCACAACGTAATGCACACCGCCTGGCATCTGTCAAGCCCCTGGCCTTCCTCGTTGTGGCCCTGACCTGCACAGTTGATCGCGCCGTTACCGAGTCGCATGTTAAACTGTGAACATCGAAAGGGGCACGGGACACATGATTTTTAAGGTCGGAGACACCGTCGTTTACCCCCACCACGGAGCGGCGCTGATCGAAGCAATCGAGACTCGCACCATCAAGGGTGAGCAAAAAGAGTATCTGGTCCTGAAGGTCGCCCAAGGCGATCTCACTGTTCGGGTTCCCGCGGAGAACGCCGAATACGTCGGCGTGCGTGACGTCGTGGGTCAGGAGGGTCTCGATCGGGTCTTCCAGGTGCTTCGGGCGCCGCATACGGAGGAGCCGACCAACTGGTCCCGCCGCTACAAGGCCAACCTCGAGAAGCTCGCTTCCGGCGATGTGAACAAGGTGGCCGAGGTCGTCCGCGATCTGTGGCGCCGGGAACAGGACCGCGGCCTGTCCGCGGGTGAGAAGCGCATGCTCGCCAAGGCTCGGCAGATTCTTGTCGGTGAGCTCGCGCTGGCCGAAGGCACCGATGACGGCAAGGCTGAGACCCTGCTCGATGAGGTCCTCGCAGCGGCTTCCTGACCGTGAACACAACTGACAACGGTGTCCGTTCCAGTGACGGACCCGTCGTTGCTCTTGTGCCTGCCGCCGGCCGTGGCGTGCGTCTGGGTGAATCGGCACCCAAGGCGTTCGTCCCGGTCGGCGGCAGGCCCATGGTCCGGCTCGCCGTCGAAGGCTTGATCGCCTCCGGCGCGGTCGACCGGATCATCGTGATGGTTCCCACCGAACTCGTCGACAGCGCCGTTGCCCTGCTGCCGCCAACGAGTTCGGTTCAGGTGGTCGTCGGCGGCGCCGAACGCATCGACTCGGTGCGGGCGGGTATCGCCGCGGCGCCCGACGCCGCCTACTTCCTGGTGCACGACGCCGCCCGAGCGCTCACGCCGCCCGACCTCATCGCCAGGGTCGCGGCCGAACTGCGCGCGGGGCGCCCCGCCGTGGTCCCCGGGCTTCCGGTAGCCGACACCATCAAATCCGTCGACGCGGCCGGCGCGGTGACCGGCACTCCCGATCGCGCCCGGTTGCGCGCCATCCAGACGCCGCAAGGTTTCGCGGCCGACCTGCTGCGCTGCGCGTACGCGCCGGAGGGCATCCAGGCGACCGACGACGCGGGTCTGGTGGAGCGGCTCGGCGTCGCGGTCCACACCATCCCCGGCGATCCGCTCGCCTTCAAGATCACCACTCCCCTCGACCTCCGGCTCGCCGACGCGGTGCTCGACGGCGCGGGCGTCGGACGGGCGGTGGCGCCGTGACCATGCGCGTCGGCATCGGCAGTGACGTCCATCCGATCGAAGCGGGCAGGCCGTGCTGGATGGCGGGTCTGCTGTTCGACGGCGACGACGGCTGCGCGGGCCACTCGGACGGCGACGTCGCCGCCCACGCCCTGTGCGACGCGCTGCTGTCCGCGGCGGGCCTCGGCGATGTCGGCGCGGTGTTCGGCACCGGACGCCCGGAATGGGCCGGCGTCTCCGGCGCGGCCATGCTGAAGGAAGTGCGCAGGCTGCTGGACGAAGCGGGCTTCGAGGTGGTCAACGCCGCGGTGCAGGTGATCGGCAACCGCCCCAAGATCGGGCCGCGGCGCGCCGAGGCGCAACAGGTGCTCGGCGGACTGCTCGACGCCCCGGTCGCGGTGTCCGGCACCACCACCGACGGGCTCGGCCTGACCGGTCGCGGCGAGGGTGTCGCCGCCGTGGCGACCGCCCTGCTGCAAGCTTGTCGTTGATCCAGCTCCGACGGACCCGAGCCGGTCCGTGAACGACCTTATACACCAGCTAGGATCGACTGCCGTGACGCTGCGCCTCTTTGACACCGACACGCGGACCATGCGCGATTTCGCGCCCTTGGTCCCCGGCCGTGCTTCGGTGTACCTCTGTGGCGCCACCGTGCAGGGCGAGCCGCACATCGGCCATGTGCGCAGCGGAGTCGCGTTCGACGTGCTGCGACGCTGGTTGATCGCGCACGACATCGACGTCTTCTTCATCCGCAACGTCACCGATATCGAGGACAAGATCCTGACCAAGGCCGCCGAGGCGGGCAGGCCGTGGTGGGAGTGGGCCGCCACGCACGAGCGCGCCTTCGACCGCGCCTACGAACAGCTCGGTGTGCTGCCGCCGTCCGCGGAGCCGCGCGCCACCGGCCACATCACCCAGATGGTGGAGATGATGCAGCGGCTGATCGACCGCGGTCACGCCTACGCCTCGGCCGGGAACGTCTATTTCGACGTGGTCAGCTACCCCGATTACGGCAAGCTGTCCGGCCACAAGCTCGACGACGTGCACCAAGGCGAGAGCGCGGGCGAGGGCAAACGCGACCCGCGCGACTTCACCCTGTGGAAGGCGGCCAAGCCCGGCGAGCCGACCTGGCCGTCGCCCTGGGGGCCCGGCCGCCCCGGCTGGCACCTGGAGTGCTCCGCGATGGCCGAGTTCTATCTCGGCGCGGAATTCGACATTCATTGCGGCGGTATGGATCTGGTGTTCCCGCACCACGAGAACGAGATCGCCCAGTCGAAGGCGGCCGGCGACGGTTTCGCCCGGTACTGGCTGCACAACGGCTGGGTGACCATGGGCGGGGAGAAGATGTCCAAGTCGCTGGGCAACGTGCTGTCCGTGCCGAATGTGCTCGAGCAGGTGCGGGCCGTCGAACTGCGGTTCTACCTGGGCAGCGCGCACTACCGCTCGATGCTGGAGTACTCGGAGAAAGCGCTGCACGACGCGGCACAGTCCTACCAGCGCATCGAGGCGTTCGTGAACCGGGTGGTGGACCGGGCCGGTGAGGTTCCGGTGGGCAAGTGGACCGACGCGTTCGCCGCCGCCCTCGACGACGATCTGGCGGTGCCGAAGGCGTTGGCGGAGATCCACCGCGTGGTGCACGAGGGCAACAAGGCGCTGGAGGTCGGCGCGATCGATTCCGCGCGCGACCTCGCCGGTCAGGTGCGCGCCATGCTCGCCGTCCTCGGTGTCGATCCGCTCGACCCGCACTGGTACACCCCGAGCGATTCCTCGGCCGCGCTCGGCGCTCTGGACGTGCTGGTGCGCGCCGAACTCGACCGCCGCCAGCAGGCGCGCGCCGCCAAGGACTGGGCGACCGCCGACGCCGTGCGCGATCGCTTGCAGGCCGCGGGCATCGAGGTCACCGACACGGCCGACGGCCCCGAATGGGCGCTGGCGGCATCACAATCCGGAAAGGCCGAGTGATGGCAGGCAATTCGCAGCGTCGCGGTGCGGTTCGCAAGAGCGGCAGCAAGAAGGGCGCCGTGGTCGGCTCCGGCGGCAAGCGCAGGCGCGGACTGGAGGGACGTGGCGCCACGCCGCCCGCGGAGATGCGCACCAAGCACCCCGCCGCCAAGCGGGCCGCCGCGAAAACCAAGGCCGCGCAGGGACGTTCGTCCGCGCGCGGTGCCACCACCCGTCCCGCCGGACGCAAGACCGAGGACGGCCCCGAGTTGGTGCTCGGGCGCAATCCGGTGGTGGAGTGTCTGCGAGCCGGTGTGCCGGCGACCGCGCTGTACGTCGCGGTCGGCACCGAGAACGACGACCGCTTGACCGAGAGCGTGCGGCTGGCCGCCGACACCGGGATCTCCATCCTGGAGGTGCCGCGTACGGATCTGGATCGGCTGAGTGCCAATGGTTTGCACCAAGGCGTAGCCCTTCAGGTGCCGCCGTACCGCTACGCCCATCCGGACGATCTGCTCGACCGGGTGCGGGGCGCCGCCGAGCCCGCGCTGCTGGTCGCGCTGGACAATATCTCCGATCCGCGCAACCTGGGTGCGGTGGTGCGTTCCGTGGCCGCCTTCGGCGGTCACGGTGTGCTGATCCCGCAGCGGCGCAGCGCGAGTGTCACCGCGGTGGCCTGGCGCACCAGCGCGGGCGCCGCCGCCCGGCTTCCGGTCGCCCGCGCCACCAATCTCACTCGCACGCTGAAGGATTGGGCGGCTCAGGGTATCCAGGTGGTCGGCTTGGACGCCGGCGGCGACACCACGCTCGACGATTTCGACGGCCGCGAGCCGACCGTGATCGTGGTCGGCTCGGAGGGCAAGGGGCTGTCGCGCCTGGTGCGGGAGTCCTGTGACACGATCCTGTCGATCCCGATGGCCGGGCCGGTGGAATCGCTGAACGCGTCGGTGGCCGCCGGGGTGGTGCTTTCGGAAGTCGCCCGCCAGCGCCGCGTGTGAAGGTTTGCGCCTCGCACGCCTAAAAACACGGAGAGGCCGCTCACCCCAGTAGAATTCGGGTGGTGGTGATACCCAATCAGCCCATAGGTTCGCCGGTCGAGCATCCGAACGCGACGGCGGTGTTGTTTCTCGGCGCGGCGAGCGTCTTGTGCTGCGGGGTGCTGGGGCCGGTGGCATGGGCGCTGGGACGGCGCGCGCTCGACCAGATCGAGGAATCCGGCGGCGCGTACGGTGGCCGGGCCCAGGTTATGGTCGGGTACATACTCGGCGTCATCGGCACCGTCCTCATGATCATCTTCGCGGTGCTGTTCCTGCTCATCCTGCTCGGCGGGAACGCTTGAGCGTCCGCGTGCGGGCGCCGGACGACATCGGGAACGATCAGTCCCCGCACTGAACCGCGACAGGCCACGCCTGAGTCCGTTCCGCCAACAAGGGGGGTGGGCGTGGTCGAACGTTCCCGTGCGCTGACACCGCCGGAGCCGGGCGGAAACCGCCTAGTCCAGACTGGGCCGTTCGCGCTCGGCGGTGTCCCAGGCGGGCCACTCCGTGCTGACGCTGCCCGACCAGCTGGGCTGCCTGCGATCGCGGAACGCGGCCATGGCCTCGCCACCGTCGATGCTCTTGGTCGCGTGCTGGTTGAGATCGGTTTCGAGCTTGCCGACCACGGCCGGGCTCATGCCGAGCCCTTCCCAGAGCAGCCGCTTGGACAGTGCCACGGGTAGCGGCGCCGAGCCGTTCGCGATGTCGTGCGCGACGGCCAGCGCGGTGGGTAGCACCTCGCCGGCGGGTAATGAGCTGTTGGCCACGCCCATCGCCTTCGCCTCGTCACCGTCGAAGGTGCGCCCGGTGAGCATGATGTCGGCGGCGTTGGCCATGCCGACCAGCCGGGGTAGCGTCCAGTGCGCGTAGCCGTCGGCCAGGACGCCGCGGCGCACCTGGTTCAGTCCGTACACCGCGTCGCGCGCCATGTACCGCAGGTCGCACTGCAAGGCCAGGGCCAGGCCGATGCCGACCGCGTGGCCGTTGACGGCCGCGATCACCGGCTTGCGCACGCGCCACGGCGGCGGATCGATGGTGGCGCTCACCTCACCCACCCGATTGGACAGGTCCGCGCCCGCGCAGAAGGCGGGCGGGGTGCCGGTGATGATCACGGCACGGATGGCGTCTTCCGAATCGCAGCGCTGCAACGCGGCGCCCAATTCTGCCGCCATCGTCGGGGTGAAGGCGTTCTGCTGGGCGGGCCGGTTGAGCGTGAGCACGGCGACGCCCCGGGAGACGTCGACGTGCAGTTCCGAACTCATGCCACAGGATGTTAGCCGACGCGCGCTGACCTGACCCGGGGCCGAAAGTCCTCCGCTATCCGCGCAGCACCTTGCGTCCGATGGCGTACTTGTGCACTTCGGTCGGCCCGTCGTAGAGACGGAAGGCGCGCATGTCGCGGAAGATCATCTCGACCACCGTCTCGTCGCTGATGCCGATGCCGCCGAGCACCTGCACGCACCGGTCGGCGACCTTGAACAGTTCCTCCGAGACGAACGATTTGGCGATCGAACTCTCGTGCCGCGCCTTCTCGCCGTTGTCCATCAGCCAGCACGCGTGCCAGATGGTCAGCCTGCACTGGTGCAGGGCGATCTCGTTGTCGGCCAGCATGAACGACACGCCTTCGTGCTCGCCGATCGGCTTGCCGAACGCGGTGCGGGTGCGCGCGTGCTCGACAGCGATGCTCTGGGCCCGCTCGGCCGCCCCGAGCCAGCGCATGCAGTGGGTGAGGCGGGCCGGAGCGAGCCGGAGCTGGGCGTAGCGCAACGCCTGGCCCGCCTCACCGAGCAGCGCCTCCCTGGGCAGGACCAGGTTGTCGAAGCGGACCACACCGTGTCCGGCGACGTAATTGCGGTCCATCGTGTTCATCGTGCGTTCGATGACGATGCCGGGCTGGTCGCCGTCGGCCAGGAACAGCGTGGGGCCTTCGGGCAGGTGCGGGTTGGCGGCAAGGCGCGCCATGATGATCCAGGTCTTCGCGCCGTTCGCCCCGGTGATCAGCCACTTGCGCCCGTTGATGGTGAAGTTCTCGCCGTCGAAGGTGGCGCCGGTGGACAGCTGGGCGGGGTCGGAGCCCGCGCCGTCGGGCTCGGTCATGGCGAAGACCGAGCGCTGATGGCCAGCGACCACGGGGGCCAGGTAACGCTGGACCTGGTCGGGATCGGCCACCTTGGACAGCAGGAACATGTTGCCCTCGTCGGGCGCCGCGCAGTTCATCGCGACCGGGCCGAGCGTGGACCAGCCCGCGGCCTCGTAGATCACCGCTTGCTCGATGTGGGTCAGCCCGCGTCCGCCGAGCGACTCGGGGGCCTGCACGGTGAGCAGCTTCTCGGCGCGGGCGAGTTCGACGAGTTCCTGCCGCAGCTCGTCGGTGGGGCCGTGCGCGGTCAGGCGCGGGTCGCGCTCGTAGGGGACGATCTTGTCGATGACGAAGCGGCGCACTCGGTCGCGTTCGGCGGCGAGGTCGGCGGGAATCGCGAAGTCGATCATCGTTGGTCACCATTCGTTCGGGGGCGCGATGGGTCGAGCATACGAAAGCATCCTGGTATGACTGAAGGCGGCTGCCATCACTGGCTCGGTGAAACCGGGGTGAGTCCTGAGCTGGGCCGACATCCGCTGGTCTCGGCGTCGCCGGAGAGGGTGTAAGGGCCGCCGCGAGAATTTCCCCTCACACTGAAGGATTCCCCCTGGGGCACTGTCCGCCGGATACCCAGGAGTGCGGGACGTGGCCAGCCCCCAGCCGAGGGGTGCGCGCCGACTCTCAGGACGACTCTCCATAGCGGGCGGCGATCGCGGCGGCGCGATCTCGGAGGGAGGTGCGCAACCACTGTGGGGCCAGGGCTTCCGCATCCGTGGCGAGCTCCCAGAGCGCCCATTCGGCATGTCGCGCATCCTGGAAGGTCACCTCCAGCCGCAGTCGGCCGTCGGCGTCGGATTCTTCGGCACGGACGGTGAGCGCGGTGCTCACCAGCGCATCGCGCCGAGCCGGGTCGACCCGTACCAGCACCGTGACTTGGTCGCCGCCCATCCGGAACCGCGTGCTGTGTTCCTGCCAGGCCCGGTCCAAGTCGACCCGGTCCGGTCGCTGCGCGGGTTCGGGGAGTTCCTCGGCGGCCAGCACCCGCGACAGCCGGTAGGTGCGGTCGGCGCCGGATCTCGTGGCCAGCAAGTAGCCCTGGCCGCGCGCGGTGACCAGGCCGATCGGATCCACCGTGCGCCACATCGGGGTCTGGTCCACAGCCGCGTAGTGGATGCGCAGCTTGTGGCCGGCGAACACCGCGCGCCGGATCTCGGTCACGATGGCGTCGGGCACCTCCTCGGCAACCAGCCGGCGCGACAGGAGGTCGGTCTCGGGGTCGATGAGCAACCGCTGCGCCGCGTCGCTCGCGATAGCCCGATGGCTTTCGGGCAGTGCGTCGACCACCTTCAGCATGGCCGAGGCGAGCGCCGAGCCGAGGCCGAATGTCCGCGCGCCGCGCCGTGTTCCGGCGACCAGCAGGGCGAGGGCCTCGTCGTGGTTCAGGCCGGTGAGTTCGGTCTGGAACCCGGGCAACAACGCGAAGCCGCCGTGCCGCCCGCGTTCGGCGTAGACCGGGACGCCGGCAGCGGACAGGGCTTCGATGTCGCGCAGCACCGTGCGGGTGGATACCTCCAGCTCGTGGGCGAGCGCGTCCGCGGTCAACCGACCGCGTTGACGCAGCAGCAGCACCAGCGAGACCAAGCGGTCGGCGCGCATGCGAAAAACCTACCGGAATACCTGACCGAGGATGTCGTGATTTGTTGGGAGGCTCAGGGGCGTACGAATTCGCGATGGATCGATGGGAGCTGATGTGGCAGTGGAACGAACGGCGGTCAACCCGGTGACGTGGGCGGCGGAGATGGGTTTCCACCAGGGTGAGGTCGTCTCCGGGCACACCCGGACGCTGTACTGCTCCGGGCAGACCGCGATGAGCCGCGACGGCAAGCCCCAGCACGACGGTGACATGGCGGCGCAGTTGGCCCTGAGCCTCGACAACTTGGAGGCCGTGCTCGCCGAGGCGGGCATGTCGCTGGCGAATCTCGTTCGGCTCAACGTCTACACCACCGACGTCGATCTGCTGTTCCCGCACTACGGTGTGCTGGCGTCGCGGCTGGGCGCCGCCGGAGTGGCACCGCCCACCACGATGCTCGGGGTGACGCGGCTGGCGATCCGCGGCCAGATGGTCGAACTCGAGGGCACCGCCGTCGCGTGACGCGGCCTCGCCGCTCCTCGTGCCGAGCGGACCGGCACGAGGGGCGGGAAGGTGGATGTTGCCAGGTGACCTGGTGTCACAACCCGGACGATGGGTATGTGGCGCTCAGCGGACGCGGGCGAGTTCGCGATTGCGGGTGCCGAGCAGGCGGCAGGCGAGGTAGATCAGGAACGAGATCGTGGTGACGAACGTCGAGACGGGGACGCCCGGCGCGAGCGACAACAGGATGCCGCCCACGGCGGCGAGTTCGGCGAACACCACCGCGAGCACGGTCGCCCGGATCGGGTCCGCGGTGAGCTGTGCGGCCGCGGCGGCCGGGGTGATCAGCAGGGCGAGGACCAGCAGGGCGCCGACGATCTGCACGCCGAACGCCGCCGTGATGCCGAGCAGGACGGCGAACACGATGGACAGCGCCCGCACCGGAACACCGCGGGCCACGGCCACTTCCGGATCGGAACTGGCGAACAGCAGCGGCCGGTAGACGAAGGCGAGCACCGCGATCACCCCGGCGGTGCAGACGGCGAGCAGGCCGAGCCCGTTGTTGCCGACGCTGACCACCTGACCGGTCAGCAGCGAGAATTTCGATCCGGCGCGATCCGGGCCCAGCCACAGGAAAAGCACCGAGAGTCCCAAACCGAACGAGAGCACCACGGCGATCACCGAATCGCGTTCGCGCGCCCGGGCCCCGAGCAGGCCGAACAACACCGCCGCCACCACCGACCCCGCGATGGCGCCGAGGCCGACGCCGACACCGGCCAGCAGCGCGGCGGCGGCGCCGGTCAGCGAAAGCTCGCTGGTGCCGTGCACGGCGAACGACATCTGCCTGCTGATGATCAGTGGGCCGATCACACCGGACAGCAGCCCCAGCAGAGCCGCGGCGAGCAACGCCTGCTGGACGAAACCGTAGGACAGCAGGTTCGCCGTGGTGCCGAAGTCCAGCATCTTGCCGAGGACGCCGGTGAGCTTGTCGGTCACGAAGGCACTCCGCTCTGCTCGGGCTCCGTGGACGGCCGGTCGCCGTCGCCCTGCGCATGGTCCCCCGAAGCATGGGATGCCGAGGCCGTGCCCTTGCCGTGGATCGAGCGGTCGGACACCACATCGCCGGTGGCAGTGTCGCCGTTCGCCGAGATGGCCGATGTCTCCACGGCGGCTGCCAGGCTGCTGGGTGTCGGCTCAGGCGAAGCAGCCTCATGCGTCGCCGGTTCGAGCAGCGGCGAGTCGTGGCCGGTCACATTGGCGTGAGAGGAGCGGCGCATGGCGGTCGTCGAGGCCGTCGGGGTCGGTTCGGCTGGCGCGTCGTCGTTGCCTATCGGGGGGCGGCGCGTGCTGGCTTCCGACTTGCCGTTCGCCGGGATGGCCGGTGGCGGCTCGGGCGAGGGCGCTTCATGCGTCGTCGGTTCGAGGGGCGAGTCGTGGCTCGGCACGTCGGGGTCGGAGGACTGGCCGATCGCGGTTGGCGACGCTGCCGGTGTCGGTTCGGCCGGTGCGTCGCCGTCGCGTGCCGGGTGAGCTTTCGACCGGTCGCTCTGAGTGCTGGTTCCCGAGGCGGAGGAGGTCGCGGGGGGAGTGGTGAGGTCGGTATGCGCCGAGGTCGGTGCGGCGGGGAGCGGCTCCGCCGCGGATGTGGCGGACGAGGTGGCTGCGTCGTCCACCGTTGCCGGGTCGCCGTGGGGGAACTCGTCGCCGGCCGGGCCGTGGCAGTGGCCGCCCGCTGTGCCCAGCGCGTCCATGGTGTCGCCGGTGCCGACGACCACCAGGCGCCCGCGGACCCGCAGCACGTCCACCTGGGTGCGGTACAGCTCCGACAGCACCGCCGAGGTCATCACCTCTTCCGGTGTCCCGATCCGGAACCGGCCGTCGACCAGGTACAGCACGCGGTCCACCAAGGGCAGGATCGGGTTGATCTCGTGCGTCACGAAGAGCACCGCGGTGTCGTGGGTGCGCCTGCGGCGATCGATGAGCTCGGCGACCAGCCGTTGATTCGCCAGGTCCAGGCTCAGCAACGGTTCGTCGCACAGCAAGACCTTCGGATCACCGACCAGCGCCTGCGCCACCCGCAGGCGCTGCTGCTCGCCGCCGGACATGGACTCCAGCGGCGCGTGGGCGAAACGCTCCGCGCCCACGTCGGCGATGGCGGCGGCCACCTTGCGCTTGCGTTCGGCGCGGGAGCGCAGACCGAGCCCCCAGCGATGCCCGTCGACGCCGAGCCCGACCAGGTCGACGCCGCGCAACTGCACCCCGGCGTCGATCGTCTTCTGCTGCGGTATGTAGCCGATGTCGTGATTGCCCGCGCGGGCGGGAGAGCCCGCGATCCGCGCCGTGCCCGCCGTCAGGCCGACCTGGCCCAGCAGCACCTTCAGCAGCGAGGTCTTGCCCGATCCGTTCGGCCCGAGGACCGCGACGAATTCACCGGGCGCGACGGTGAGATCCAGTCCCTCCCAGAGCGTTCGGTCGCCGAACGACAAGCGGGCGTCCGCCAGGCGCACCGCGGCCGCGTCGGCGCCGATGGTCGATCGCCGTTCCACCCCGTCGGCGTGCTCGGTCAGCGCGGCTCCCTTGTTCATCTGCTCAGCCCAGCGCGGCGGCCAGCGCCTGCGCGTTCTTCGTCTGCCACTGAATGTAATCCACGCCGTCGGGCAGGGTCTCGGTCACCTCGACGACGGCGACGCCCGCGTGCTGCGCGGTGCCGCGCAGGTCCTTGGTGATCTTGTCCTCGGTCTGCACGTTGTAGATCAGGGCGCGGACCCGCTTGCCGGTGAGCAGGTCCTGAGTCGCCGCGACGGCCGCGGGGGCCGGGTCGGTTTCCTGCTCGATGGCTTCCTGGAACTCGTGCGGCGTCAGGTCGTCGGCTCCGGCGGCGGCCACGAGGTAGTGCGCCAGGGGTTCGGTCTGCAGCACCGGCGTTCTCGGGTGCTCGGCGGCGAGCTTGCCGGTGATGGCGGTGACCGCGGCGAGCCGGTTCTTGAACGTCGTCGCGCGTTCGGCGTAGGCCGCGGCCTTGTCCGGGTCCAGTTCGCCGAGCTGGGCGGCGATCCGGTCGGCGACCACGTCGACGGTGCGCACGTCGTACCAGACGTGTTCGTTGTCGTCGCCTTGGTCCGCTCGCAGGGCGAACGCGTCCACGGTGCGCTTGCCGGTGCCCGCCACCGCCTTCTCGGCGAACTCGTCGTAACCGCCGCCGTTGTAGACCACTAGGTCGGCATCGCTGAGCGCGGCCGATTCGACGGCGGAGGTCTCGTGTGAGTGCGGGTCGGCGGAGGGGTCGGTGATCAGCGCGCGAACGGCGGCGTCGGGTCCCGCGACGGCGGCGGCGATATCGCCCCAGACGTCGGTGGACGCGACGACCGAAGGCCGCCCGTCGTCGTTCGAGCCGGAGCAGGCGCTCAGCGTCAGGGCGGAGACGACCCCCACGGCGATGCCTGCGCAACTGATGGCGAATCGGGTTCTCACGTGGGGGTACTCCTGGCCGTGCTCTAGATCATAATGGAAATCGTTCCCGTTTAACTCTAGCAGGGCCCGTCAAACGACCGGATGCGACGCTCGCGCGGGAGCCGAACGCGAAGGGCCCGTGAACGATTCCTCGTTCGCGGGCCCTCGCCTTGCGTGCGGTCAGACCAGCGCGGCTTCCACCGGCTGTCCGAGCAGCTGCGCGCAGCGCAACAGACCGAGATGGCTGTAGGCCTGCGGGTGGTTGCCCAGCGACCGTTCGGCCACCGGGTCGTACTCCTCGCTGAGCAGCCCGGTGGGGCCGGCCACGTCGACCAGCTGGGCGAACAGCGCCTCGGCGTCGGAGCGCTTCCCGATCAGCAGGTACGCCTCCACCAGCCAGGCCGCGCAGAGGTGGAACCCGCCTTCGCCGCCGGGCAGGCCGTCGTCGTGGTGGTAGCGGTACACCGTCGAGCCGCTGCGCAGCTCGGCCTCGGTCGCCACGACCGTCGCCGCGAAGCGCGGGTCGGACGGGTCGATCAGCCCGCTCAGCCCGATGTGCAGCGTCGCCGCGTCCAGGTCGGTGCCGTCGTAGGCCGCGGTGTAGGACTGCACCTCGTCGTTCCAGCCCTTGGCCTTCACCTCGTCGGCGATGGTGTCGCGCAGCAGCGGCCAGGACGGGTCGGCCTCGCGATCGAACTTCTGCGCCAGGGTGAGCGCCCGGTCGACGGTCAGCCAGCCCATCACCTTGGAGTACACGTGGTGGCGCGGGTTGCCGCGGATCTCCCAGATGCCGTGGTCGGGCTCCTGCCAGCGCCGCTGCACCGCCGAGACCATGGCGCACACCAGCTCCCAGTCGGCGTCGGGCAGCACGTCGGCCGGATCGGTGACGCCGCGCAGTTCCCTCGCGTGCGCCAGGGTGGCGATGAGGTCGACGATCGGACCGAAGACGTCCAGTTGGACCTGCATGTTGGCCGCGTTGCCGACGCGCACCGGGCGGGAGCCCGCGTAGCCGGGTAGCTGGTCGATCGAGGCCTCCGGCGGCAGCGTCTCGCCGTACAGCGTGTACAGCGGGTGCAGCCGCTCGGGGCCGGGCAACGTCTCCAGCACCCGGTGCACCCAGCCGAGGTAGTTCTCGGCCTCGTCGAGCGAGCCCAGCGAGACCAGCGACTGCGCGGTCAGCGCCGCGTCGCGCAGCCAGCAGTAGCGGTAGTCCCAGTTGCGCACGCCGCCGATGTCCTCGGGCAGCGAGGTGGTGGCGGCCGCGAGGATCGAGCCGGACGGCGCGTGCACCAGTCCGCGCAGGGTCAGCGCGGAGCGCTTCATCAGGTCGGGCTTGAGCGGCGGCAGCGTGAGCGTGCTCGCCCAGTCCGACCAGTACCGCTCCGCCTCCCGGCGCCGGTCCGCCTCACTGGTCGGGGAGGGGTCGAGATCAGCGGTGCCGCAGCGCAACTCGAGCACGACCGGACCCTTGGACGGATCGACGACGGCCCGTGCCGACTCGTGGGTGCCATCCGAGACGATCTCCCACCGCACGCCGGGGGAGCGCAGCACGATCGGGTCGTTGGTGCCGTACACCCGCAGCCCGCCCTCTTGGGCTTCGAGGTTCACCGGCACTTGGCCGAACTCGGGACGGGGGGCGAAGGTGACCACGGCCTTCGCGTCGCCGGTGATCACCCGGGTGAGGTCGGTGCGGGTGGGGGCCACGTCGTGCGGCAGGTAGTCGGTGACTTGCAGCTTCGCCCAACGGGTTTCGACGGTCATCGTGCCGTCGACGTAGCGCTGCGACAGCGGCAGGCCCGGTCGCTCCGGCTCGATGGTGAAGTGCCCGCCCTGCGGACCGCCGAGCAGGTGCGCGAACACCGCGGCCGAATCGGGCTCGGGGTGGCAGAACCAGGTCACCGTGGCGTCCGGGGTGAGCAGCGCGACCGAGCGCGGGCTGGCCAGCATGGTCAGCCGCTCGATGCGCGGCGCGCTCGCGCCGGCCAGCCAGGTGCGGCGCTCCTCCAGCAGGTAGGCCAGCGCGCAGGCGACGGCCTCGGTGCTGTCCACCCGGAACTTGGCCAGGCTCTCGCCGTCGCCGACCTTGATGCCGACGTCAGGGCCCGACAGCACGCGGAACGCCTTCTCGTCGGTGACGTCGTCACCGAAGAACACCGCCGCCGAGGCCCCCGCCTGATGCCGGACGGTGTCGAGCGCGGTGCCCTTGTCGGTCTGCACCACGGCCAGTTCGATGACGGCCTTGCCCTCGGTGACCTGCACGCCGAACCAGCACGCCGGACCGAGCCGGACCTGCGACAGCGCGCGATGACCGATCTCGGGGCTGGCGTTGCGCACGTGCAACGCGACGCTGGCCGGTTTGATCTCGACGGTGACGCCGGGGTTGTCCGCGGCGATCTGATTCAGCGACGTCTGCACCTCTTGGAGCAGATGCTTGGCGTCGTTGTCGATCGCGTGCACGAAGCCCACGTCGAATTCCGAGCCGTGGCTGCCGATCAGTTGCACCTCGACGGGCAGACGGGACAGCGCCGCGAGATCTCGCAGCGCGCGGCCGGAGATCACGGCGGCAGTGGTCCCGGTCAGGCCGGCGAGGGCTCGTAACGCGCTCACCGATTCCCGATGGGGGAAGGCTTTGGTCGGGTCGGACACGATGGGCGCGAGTGTCCCGTCGTAGTCCGATGCGACCAGCAGCCGTGGCACGCGCGCGACCGTCGACAGTGCACGGCGAAGTTCCAGTGGCAGATCCTGTGCGCTCACGCATCCAACCTAGTGATCGGAGGAGTTTTTTCAGGGGGCGGGCAAAACAATACTGTGTTGAATTTGCCGCACAGAAGCGCGCCGGTTCGCGTGCGAACGATAACGCACGACCTGAACCGGTGTCCGGTAGATCTGCCCAGCTAACGGCAACGGTATCCGAGCGGGTGAGCTTCGTCGCAGCCCAGCGGGCCTTTCGCGCCCGGTTGGTGGCCGGGCGCCGAAGAGTCTACTGGTTGCGTTCGCCCAGCAGGAGGTCGACGGTCAGTTCCAGGCGTTCGGTGACGTCGGTGGCCGACGCGCGCCGGGTCAGCCAGGCGACCAGGTTCGACAGCCAGACGTCGCTGATCACCCGGGCGATGGCCAGCTGGCGTTCGGTGGGCTCGCCGTCGTTCATGGCGCGGGCGAAGACCCGGTCCATCACCTTGCCGACGCGGTCGACCTCGGCGGCGGCCGAGGCGTCGGCGAACATGAACGCCCTGGTCATGGCCTCGGTGAGCAGCGGGTCGCGCTGCATCATCCGGGTGATCTGGGTGAGCAGCAGGTGCATGCGCTCCTGCGGGGACTGCCCGGCAAGCGGCTTGCGTTTGCCCTCGATCTGCTCGAACTCGCGCGAGAGCGCGGAGACCAGGAGGTGGACCTTCGACGGGAAGTAGCGGTACAGCGTGCCGACCGCGACGTCGGCGCGTTCGGCCACCGCCCGCATCTGCACCGCGTCGTAACCGCCCTTGGACGCGAGCGCCAGGGTGGCGTCCAAGATCCGCTTACGCCGTTCGCGCTGCGCCGCCGAACTCAGCTCGTCCTCGCTGAGCGTGGTGACCGGCCTGGCCGCGCTCGGGTCGGCTGGCTGCGATCGGGACGGACTGGCCATTGATGAAAGTCCTTTCCGGAAACGTCGTTTCGTCGGCTACGTGCGCGGTGTGGCCGCGGCGGCGATGGTGTCTTGACTTCCGCCCGGCTAGGATATTAGAACATGTTCTAGGTGTGGGAGTCACGCCGGAAAGGCGGTATGGAGTGTGACCATCGCCACCACTGACGAGCATAAAGCCGTTCAGGAGTCGATGCGCGGGTGGGCCGCCTCGGTCCGTCCGATTGCAACAATGCGGGCCGGCGCGGCCGACTTCTGGCGCGCCTACTGGCCCGCGCTCGCGGAGATCGGGATCTTCCGGGTAGCGGTGGACGAGGACGCCGGCGGCGCGGGCGGGTCGGTCTCCGATCTGGCCGTGCTGGTGGAGCAGGCGGCGCACGATCTGGTCGGCGGCCCTGTGCTCGCGACGGCTCTGGCCAATCTGATCACCGCGGGACAGCTCGACGAGGACCTGCCGTGCGGTGTCGCGCTCGACTTCGTCGTCGGTTCGACGGTGAGCGTACCCGCCGCAAGCGACGGCGTGTTGCTCACGGGTACCTGGGATTCCGTCCTCGGCGCAGCCCCCGGCACCGCCGTGCTGCTGCCGATCGACCAACCGCAGGGGCAGCGGTGGTGCCTGGTCCCACCCGGCGCCGATGGCCTGCGGGTGGAAGCGCTCACGCCGCTGGACCCGAGCACGCCGTTGGCGCGGGTGCACTGCGCCGACCTGCGCGTGCCCGCCGAACGGGTCTTCGTCGCGCCGCACGCGGCGGCGGACCTGCTCGTCGCGCTGGTCGCCGCCGAACTGTCCGGCCTCGCGGGCTGGTGCCTGGAGACCGCCGTCGAGTACGCAAAGGTGCGCGAGCAGTTCGGCCGCAAAATCGGTTCGTTCCAGGCGGTCAAGCACATCTGCGCGTGGATGCTGTGCCGCACCGAACTCATCCGCGCGGTGGCGGCCGACACCGCCGCTGCCGTGGACGACGGCGGCGCCGAACTGCCGATCGCCGCCGCCATCGCGGCCGCCATCGCCCTGGACGCGGCGGTGGAGACCGCCAAGGACTGCATCCAGGTGCTCGGCGGCATCGGCTTCACCTGGGAGCACGACGCGCACCTGTATCTGCGCCGCGCCACGGCCTTGCGCCAACTGCTCGGCGGTTCGGCGCGCTGGCGGGCCAGGGTCACCGAGCTGACCCGCAGGGGCCTGCGGCGGACCACCGGCGCCGACCGGGTCTTCGCCGAGGAGGGCGTGGCCGCCGTGCACGGCGACAGCGCGCACGAACTGGCCGCCGAGGTCGCGCGGATCGCGGCGCTGCCCGCCGATCGGCAGCGCGCCGCGCTGGTCGACGCGGGCCTGGTCATGCCGCATTGGCCCCGGCCGTACGGACGCGCCGCCGACCCGATGACCGGCCTGGTGATCTCCGAGGAGTTGCGCCGCGCCGGGCTCACCGCGCCGGACCTGGCCATCGGCGGCTGGGCGATCCCCACGCTGTTGCAGCACGGGACGCAGGAGCAGATCGAGCGCTTCGCCTGGCCGACCTTGCGCGGCGAGGTGGTCTGGTGCCAGCTGTTCAGCGAACCGGAGGCGGGCTCCGACCTGGCTGCGCTGCGCACCACCGCGAAAAGAGCCGACGGCGGCTGGGTGCTGCGCGGGCAGAAGGTGTGGACTTCCCTTGGCGACAAGGCGAACTGGGCGATCTGCCTGGCGCGCACCGATCCGGAAGCGCCCAAACATCGCGGCATCACGTACTTCTTGGTCGACATGCGCAGCGCCGGGCTCGAGGTGCGCCCGCTGGTGCAGATCACCGGTGAGGCGCGGTTCAGCGAGGTCTTCCTCGACGATGTGTTCGTGCCGGACGACTGCGTGGTCGGCGCGCTGAACAACGGATGGAAGATCGCCCGCTCCACCTTGTCGACGGAGCGGGTCGCCATGGGCGGCAACGGCATCGGTCCCGTGCTCGAAGAGCTGATCGCGAAATCGCCCGCCACCGGCCCCGGCACGGAGCTGGTGAACGACCGGCTCGGTGGCTTCGTGGCCGAGGCGATCGCGGGCCTGCTGCTCGAGCAGCGCGCCGCGGTGAAGATGCTCGCGGGCGGGGATCCCGGCGCGCAGAGCAGCGTGCGCAAGCTGGTCGGCGTGCGCCACCGACAGGCGGTCGCGGAATTCGCCGCGGAGGCGGCGGGCCCGCTCGGCGCGCAGGACTGCGAGGTGACCACGGAGTTCCTGCTCACCCGCTGCCTGTCGATCGCGGGCGGAACCGAGCAGATCCTGCTCACCGTGGCCGCTGAGCGCATTCTGGGGCTGCCGCGTGACGCGAACAGCTAGCCCTACAGTCGATCGGGAGACGAGCGTGGACTTCACCAGGGACGAGGGCCAGGACGCGGTGGCCGAGGTCGTCGTGAGCTTGCTGGAGCGCGAACCGGCGCGCGACATGGGATTGTGGCCGAAGCTGGCCGACTCCGGCCTGCTCGTGGTCGCGTTGCCGGAACAGTTCGGCGGCGACGGCATGGGGCTGCTCGAGGTGTCGGCGCTGCTCACCGAGCTGGCCACCGACGCGGTCGCGGTGCCCGCGCTGCCGACGCTCGGTTTCGGTGTGCTGCCGCTGGTGGCCTGCGCGCCGGAGCACGTGCAGTCGCTCGTGCTGCCGGGCGTCGCCGAGGGTGCGGTGCTCACCGCGGCGCTGAGCGAACCGGCGGCGCCGTTCACGCCCGAGCCGAAGACCACCGCCGTGCTCAGCGGCGACACGGTGCGCCTCACCGGGCACAAGGTGGCGGTGCCGTACGCGGAGCAGGCGAACTGGCTGCTCGTGCCGACCGACGCCGGTATCGCCGTCGTCGACGCGCACGCCGCGGGCCTGACCCGCACGCCGACGCCCGTTTCCGGCGGCATCCCGGAGTACACGGTCCGGCTGGACCAGGTGGAGATCCCGGCCGATCAGCTGTGGCCGGTCGGTCTTCCGGATCTGCACCGGCTGGCGCTCGCTTCGATCGGATCGGTGGCCGACGGACTGCTGAAGGGGGCGATCACGCTCACCGCCGAGCATCTGCGCACCCGGCATCAGTTCGGCAGGCCGCTGGCGGAGTTCCAGGCGGTGGCCCAGCAGATCGCGGACCTGTACGTCGTCTCGCGGACCCTGCACGTGGCCGCGGTGTCGGCGAACTGGGCGCTGGCGCAGGACGACCCGAGCCGGGAGCACCGCGAGCGCACCGACGACGACCTGGAGATCCTCGCCTACACCGTCACCGCGGAACTGCCGGCGGCCATGCAGAAGTGCCACCACCTGCACGGCGGCCTCGGCGTCGACGTGACCCACCCGATGCATCGCTACTACTCACAAGCCAAGGACATCGCTCGCTGGCTCGGCGGCGCGTCGTTCCGGCTCGACCGATTGGGGGCCAGATGTTCATCGACCTGACCACCGAGCAGCGCAGGCTGCGCGACGAATTGCGCGGCTACTTCGCCGATCTCGTGACTCCCGAGGAGGAGGCCGAGATGGCGGTGAACCGGCACGGCGACGCCTACCGCGCCGTGGTGCGCCGGATGGGTCGTGACGGCTGGCTCGGCGTCGGCTGGCCCAAGGAGTACGGCGGCCAGGGTTTCGGGCCGGTCGAGCAGCAGATCTTCTTCAACGAGGCGGTGCGGGCCGACGTCCCGCTCCCGCTGGTGACGCTGCTGACCGTCGGACCCACCTTGCAGCAGTTCGGCACCGACGAGCAGAAGCAGCGGTTCCTGCCCGGAATCCTCTCCGGCGACATTCATTTCGCGATCGGCTACTCCGAGCCGGAGGCGGGCACCGATCTGGCCGCGCTGCGCACATCGGCGGTGCGCGACGAGTCCGGGGACTGGATCGTCAACGGGCAGAAGATCTTCACCACGGGCGCGCACGAGGCCGACTTCGTCTGGCTGGCCTGCCGCACCGGCTCCACCGAGTCGCGCCACCGCGGCATCACGATCCTGATCGTGGACACGACCGACCCGGGCTACTCGTGGACGCCGATCATCACCTGCGACGGCGCCCACCACACCAACGCGACCTATTTCGACAACGTGCGCGTCCCGGCGAACATGCTGGTCGGCGAGGAGAACCGGGGCTGGAAGCTGATCACCACGCAGCTCAACCACGAGCGGGTGAGCCTGGGCCCCTCCGGCAAGATCGAGCAGCTCTACGACCGGGTGCGCGACTGGGCGCAGCCGCGCGGCGTGCTCGCCGAACCGGACGTGCGCCGCGCGCTCGGCCGCATCCGCGCCATGGTGCGACTGAACGAACTGCTGAACTGGCAGGTCGCCGCCGCGTCTGATGGGCGGCGGTCGCAGGGCCCTGCGTGGTCACGCTCCGCTACCGCCTCCGGGCCCGGCGCTCCCGCCGCCGGTGTGGACGGCGATCAGGCCCAGGTGATCGCCGACGCGTCCGCGACGAAGGTCTACTCCACCGAATCGCTCCAGGAGGCGGGCAGGCTCGCCGAGGAGATCGTCGGCCGCTACGGCGACCCGGCCGATCCGGCCACCGGCGAGCTGCTGACCTGGCTGGACCGCAGGACCAAGCAGAACCTCGTGGTCACCTTCGGCGGTGGCGTCAACGAGGTGATGCGCGAGCTGGTCGCCTCCTCCGGTCTGCGGTTGCCGCGAGTACCCCGATAACGAGTGAAGGAGCCGCGCGTGCCGGAAACCACTACTCCGGAAGCGATCGTCGCCGCAGCAGAAGCCATCAAGGCGGCGGGTGCGAGCGCCCCCCGTTTCGGGCGTGATCCGGTGAACCAGCCGATGATCAACAACTGGGTCGAGGCGCTCGGCGATGCCAACCCGATCTATGTCGACGAGGAGGCGGCGCGCGCCGCGGGACATCCCGGCATCGTCGCGCCGCCCGCCATGGCCCAGGTGTGGACCATGTTCGGGCTCAACGGGTCCCGTCCCGCCGACGATCCGATGGGCGCGGCCACGGAGCTGCTCGACGCCGCCGGATACACCTCCGTGGTCGCGACGGATTGCCGGCAGACCTACCACCGTTACCTCCGGGTCGGTGAGCAGGTATCGGTCACCAGCACACTGGCGGACATCCGCGGCCCGAAGCGCACAGCCCTGGGCGAGGGGTGGTTCGTCACCTTCCAGACCACCTGGCGTGTGGGTGACGAGGTGGTCGCCGAAATGCTGTTCCGGCTGTTGAAATTCGCTCCGGGCACCGCCGCGCCGAAAGCCGCCGAAGGTGCGCGGGTCAAGCCGCTGGTCTCCTGGGATACCGAATTCTTCTGGGAGGGAACGAAAGCGGGCGAACTGCGCATCCAGCGGCTGCCGGACGGCTCGCTGCGGCACCCGCCCATTCCGGCCATCTGGCAGGACAAATCGAAACCGACCGACTACGTCGTCGCCTCCGGGCGCGGCACCGTGTT
This sequence comes from Nocardia sp. NPDC003726, assembly GCF_053586955.1. NCBI lineage: Bacteria > Bacillati > Actinomycetota > Actinomycetes > Mycobacteriales > Nocardiaceae > Nocardia > Nocardia sp. NPDC003726. The sequence goes on from NZ_JBSFNF010000029.1 coordinate 22,536, forward strand.
CAGTTACGTCGTGCACCACGCGCCGAAGGTGCCGGGGCGGCGGCTGCCGTTCGTGGTGGCGCTGGTCGAATTGGAGGAAGGCGTGCGCATGCTCGGTGAACTGCGCGGCATCGACCCCGCCGAAGTGCGGATCGGCCTGCCGGTCGAAGTGGGCTTCGAGAAGCTCGACGACGAGGCCACGCTGCCGGTGTGGCAGGTGGTCTCGTGAGCGCCACCGTGGAACCGGATGCCGTTCGCGTCGGCACGGTGCTGCCCGAGCTGGCGATCCACGCCGATCCCACGTTCGTGATCAGCACCGCCCTGGCCACCAGGGATTTCCAGGACGTGCACCACGACAGGGACAAGGCCGTGGCCCGCGGCTCGAAGGACATCTTCGTCAACATCCTCACCGACACGGGCCTGGTACAGCGTTTCGTCACCGACTGGGCGGGCCCGCGCGCCGTCGTCAAGTCGATCGCGCTGCGCCTGGGCGTGCCGCTGTACGCGGGGGACACGCTGACGCTGACCGGCACGGTGACCGCGCTGGACGGCGAGGACATCCACATCGACGTCGTCGGCAAGGACAGCCTCGGCGACCACATCACGGCCACGGCCGTCATCGCGTTGCGGAGGGCCGATGTCTGAGCACCCGATTTCCGGTCGCGCGGCCATCGTCGGCATCGGCGCCACCGATTTCTCCAAGGACTCCGGGCGCAGCGAACTGCGCCTGGCCGCCGAGGCGGTCACCGCGGCACTGGCCGACGCGGGCCTGACGCCCGCCGACGTGGACGGCCTGACCACGTTCACCATGGACACCAACACCCAGGCCGCCGTGGCCAGGGCGGTCGGCATTCCGCAGCTGACGTTCTTCAGCCACATCGGCTACGGCGGCGGTGCGGCGTGCGCAACGATCCAGCAGGCCGCCATGGCGGTGGCGACCGGGGTCGCGGACGTGGTGGTGGCCTATCGCGCGTTCAACGAGCGGTCGGTGTCGCGGTTCGGGCAGTTCTCCACGGCACTGGCCACCGCGCCCACCTCATCGGGCATCGATGCGGGTTGGTCCTATCCGCAAGGGCTGGGCACACCGGCCGCGCAGGTCGCCATGGTCGCCCGGCGTTACATGCACGTCTACGGGGCCACCAGCGAGGATTTCGGCCGCGTGGCCGTCGCCGACCGCAAGCATGCCGCGGTGAACCCGGCCGCGTTCTTCTACGGCAAGCCGATCACGCTGGAGGACCATCAGAACTCCCGGTGGATCGCCGAGCCGCTGCATCTGCTGGATTGCTGCCAGGAGTCCGACGGCGGCGTCGCGATCGTGGTGACCAGCGTCGAGCGGGCTCGCGACCTGCCGCAGCGGCCCGCCGTGATCGCCGCGGCCGCGCAGGGTTCCGGCGCCGACCAGTACGTGATGACCAGCTACTACCGCGACGCCATGACCGGTCTGCCGGAGATGGGCCTGGTCGGCGAGCAACTGTGGGCGCAGAGCGGGTTGCGTCCGCAGGACATGCAGGCCGCGATCCTGTACGACCACTTCACTCCGTTCGTCCTCATGCAGCTGGAGGAACTCGGGTTCTGCGGTCGGGGTGAGGCGAAGGACTTCATCGCCGACGGCGCCATCGAGGTCGGCGGGCGCCTGCCGCTCAACACGCACGGCGGCCAGCTGGGCGAGGCGTACATCCACGGGATGAACGGCATCGCCGAAGCCGTGCGCCAGATCCGCGGCGCCTCGGTCAACCCGGTCTCCGGCCTGACCAACATCCTGGTGACCGCGGGCACCGGCGTGCCGACCTCGGGGCTCGTCCTCACCGCCTGAGGCCGGCCATGCACCCTCGCGTCCGCCCTTCGCGCCCGTCACGGCGAGTGCGAAGGGCGGACGGGTGTGCTTCCGGTGTGCGAGGTGGCGCGTAGCTTGGGGCAGGTGGTGGCCCGACATGTGGTGGATGTGCACGTGTTGCTGCTGCGCGGCGCGGATCTGTTGCTGAGCAGGCGGCGCAGCGCGGACGAGTTCGACGGGTTGTGGCATCTGCCCGCCGGGAAGCTGGAGGCGGGCGAGTCGGTGCTCGCCGCGGTGGTCCGCGAAGCGCGCGAGGAGGTCGGCGTGGTGATCGATCCGGCGGATCTGCGGCACGTCCATTCCGCGCATGTCGTCGAGCCCGGGCGAGAGGCAAGGGTCGGGTTGTTCTTCCGGACGCGCCGCTGGTCGGGCGAGCCGGTCAACCGCGAGCCCGACAAGTCCTACGAGCTGCGGTGGTTCCCGCTCGGGAACCTCCCCGAAACGCTCATCCCGTATCCGGCGGCGGGCATCGACGGCTATCTCACCGGCGTGACCTACAGCCAGCGGGGCTGGCCGAGCTGATCACACCCGCAACTGCGTCGCGAGGACGCGGGCGAGTTGCCGGACGCTCTCGGGTGTGCCCGGCCGCAAGCGGGAGCGGTTGCCCGCGAAGCGGTCGAAGACGGCTCCCTCGATGACGGCGACGAAATCCTCGGCCCTGGTGTCCGGATCGGGCGCGCCCATGGCGTGGAACAGCTCGCGGGCGCGGGCGATGGAGAACAAGCTGTGCACCAGCCGCGGATGCAGGTCGGGATCGTCGAGCAGGTCGATCAGCAGAGCATGCCGAGCGATCAGGTGAGCGCGCCGTTGCGCCAGTAGCCGGTCCAGCCAGGCGGCGATGGCGTCCGCGGCCGGTTGCGCCGCGGCGGTCGGGGTCAGTGCGGCGGCGGCGAAATCGTCGCGGGAGCGGGTGGTGATCCGGTCCACGACGGCCTCGATCAGCGCGCGTTTGGTGCGGAAGTAGTACGACGCCGATCCGGCGGGCAAGCCCAGTTCCGTGTCCAGCGCGCGGTGGGTGAGTGCGCGCAGACCGCGCGTCGCGATCAGTTCGATGGCCGTGTCGGCGAGGAGCGCGCGCCGGTCGCCTGTGGACATGATCACCCTTCCTGGCTGTCGGCCTCCTGGTCCTCTACAAATGTAGAGGACCAGGAGGTGCCATGGAAATCCGGTGGGATGCCGACCAAGCACGGGCGGCGGCGCGGCTGCGCGAATTGGTCGATCGGCGCGGCAGGCCGGTCCGGCGTCACCGGGGCGTCTATCTCCACGGCAGACCCGGGCGCGGCAAGACCATGCTCATGAACCGGTTCTTCGCCGAGGTGGCATCGCGACGCAAGCGCCGCTATCACTTTCACCAGTTCTTCGCGAACCTGCACGCCGCGGCGCACGCGTCCGGCTCGATCGATGCCGCGGTGGACGCGCTGCTCGGTGACGCGATACTGGTCTGCTTCGACGAGTTCCACGTGCACGACATCGGCGACGCGATGCTGATCGCCCGGTTGCTCGACGCGCTGTTCGCCCGCCGCGTCACGCTGGTGGTGACATCGAACTACCCGCCCGCCGAGTTGTTGCCGAACCCGTTGTTCCACGACAGGTTCGTGCCGGCCATCGAGCGAATCCTCGCTGACTTGGACGTCGTGGTCGTGGACGGCGCGACCGACTATCGCGCCATCAATAATCATAGAGCTGCAACTGGATTCGCCTCAGGGCGATACGTCGTGGCGCCCCCGTGTCACACGGCAGCGAGCGTTCCATGGGCTTCCGCAGCCCAGAATAAAGCTGCGACACAACGGGAAACCGAGCCGATTATCGAGATATCAGAGGGTGCTCGAAGTTTGCGCGTCATTGCGGCCGATGGTGGAACGCTCGTCATCGACTTCGCCGTATTGTGCGGGACTCCAACTTCCGCCGCGGATTATGTTGCCCTGGCCCAACGATTTCCGTGCTGGGAAATCCGAGATGTGCCGCCGCTGCGTTCAGTTCCCCCCGACTGGGTGATGCGTTTCGTCAACGCCGTCGACGTGCTCTCCGACGCTGATCGGGCACTCACCGTCATCGCGTCTTCGACGCTCGGCGAGCTGGTGCGGGACGTACGGGAAGTGCCGGATATGTCACGTTTGACGAGCCGGCTTTGTGCTTTGTCCCAATCCCCGCCCGATATCGCCCGGTAGTCACCGTGGCGTCGGCCGGCCCGTCGCCTCCCCATCCAGTTGCGGTTCAAGAGGAAGGACTGCGAAGTATTCCATTCCATCCCGAGCGGACCGCCCGGCATGTAACTATGTGGCTGTTTTGTGGAGTACTCAGATTTGGTGGTAACGCAGTGGTCCGGGCGCGAGCGCCGATATCGCGCGTGATCGTGCTGATCACGCTGCTGGCTTTTGCCGCCATCGCCCTGCACGGATACATCCCAGGAATCAGCGAGACCGAGTCCCGCAGGCAGGTTCCGTCGGCTTTGTCGGTCGCGCTCATGCCGGTGTTGCTGACCGTGTCGATCGTGATCCTGCTGGCGGGCGTCATCGCGAGCCAGCACCGGTTGCCGCTGGCCATGCCGGAGCCCGAACGCGCGGACGAGCGCAGGCAGTGGCGGCTGGGGCGCACGGGTTTGGCGCTGCTTGGCGCGCTCGCGCTGCTCGGCGTTCTGGTCGCGGCGGCGTCGGCCATCTACTTCATCGGCGCGGGCACGCCGAGCGAGCCGGCGCGCCCGGCCGCGCCCGCCACCACCACGGGCGCCGCCCCGGTGCAGGGGACCCCGCCGCCCCCTGAAACCGAGCCGAGGTCGGCGGAGTTGACCGGCACGGCGCTGGTGCTGGCCGGAATCGCGGCCGCGGGCCTGGTGACGGTGGCGATGACCGGTCTGGTCGTGGTCGCGGTGTCGTCCCGGCGCAGGCCCGCCCCGGCGCCGGCGCAGGCCGCCGCGCCGACCCCCACCGTGGCGGACTCGCTGGCCCGCGCGGCGGAGATGGGCTTGGCCGCGATGAACGCACCCGGCCAGGACCCACGCACCGCGATCATCGCCTGCTACGTCGCCATGGAACGCGGCCTCGCCTCCGACCGCGCCGCCGCCCCGCTCGCCTCGGACACCCCGATGGAAGTGCTGGCCCGCGCGTTCGAACGCGGCGCGCTGCACGACGCGTCCGCCCGTGAGCTGGTCGCCCTGTTCGAGGAGGCCAGGTTCAGCCCGCACGCCATGCTCGAATGGCAGCGCATGCGCGCCGAGCAACTGCTGCGCATCGTGCTCGCCGATCTGCAAGGGGAGGTGCCCGCGTGACCGGCCGGGTGAGAAAGGACGTCGCGTGAACCGGATGGGGGTGGTGATCACCTGCGTGATCGTCATCGCGGTGATCGAGCTGGTCGCTGTCGAGCGCGCCCGCGGGCTGCTGCTGATCGTCGCCGGTATCCCGGTCGCGGTGGCGCTGGGCTGGCTGATCTGGTCGTTGCTCGAGCGCGCCGAGGCCGGGGAGGCCGACGCGATCGACGACATGGACAACGGCCCGGCGGAGATGTTGCGGCGCTGGCACGCCAGGGCGCAGATGCTCGCCGACCGCGCGGACGGCAGCCGTGCCGATTGGGACCGGCACCTGCGCCCGCTGCTGGCCAAGGAGTTCGAGCTGTCCAGCGGCCAGCGGGTGGCGAAGAACCGCAGAGCGGTCGAGGCGGCGGGCATCCACCAGTTCGGGCCTGAGCTGTGGCGCTGGGTGGACCCGGCCAATTCGGCCCTTCGTGATCAAGCCGGCAGGGCACCGGGACGTGCGGCGCTGGACGAGATCCTGAGCCGCCTGCAGAGAATGTGAAATGGGTTGAGGCAAGTGCGGGTACACACATGACCATGCCGATGGACGTGACCATCCAGCGCAGCGAGGCCGTGCTCCGGGAATTGTCCCGGGTCGTGGTCGGCAAGCAGGACGAGTTGCAGTTGATCATGATCGCGGTGCTGTCCGGTGGGCATGTGCTGATCGAGGACTTACCCGGCCTCGGCAAGACGCTCATCGCGAGATCGTTCGCCTCCGCGCTCGGGTTGCAGTTCACCCGGGTGCAGTTCACCCCGGACCTGCTGCCGGCGGATCTGCTCGGTTCGACGATCTACGACATGTCCTCGGGCCGGTTCACCTTCCGTCGAGGGCCGGTGTTCACCAACGTGCTGCTGGCCGACGAGGTCAACCGCACCCCGCCGAAGACGCAGGCCGCGCTGCTGGAGGCGATGGCGGAAGGACAGGTCAGCATAGACGGCGAGACGTTCGTGCTGCCGCAACCGTTCATCGTGCTGGCCACCGACAACCCGATCGAGTACGAGGGCACCTATCCGCTACCGGAAGCCCAGCTCGACCGCTTCGCCATCCAGCTGCGGCTGGGCTACCTTTCCGAGCACGACGAGACGCAGATGATCCGCCGCAGGCTCGAGCGCGGGGCGCAGCAGCCGCAGGTCAACCAGGTCGTCGATGCCAACGGCCTGCTGGAGATGCGGCAATCCGTCGAATACGTGACCGTGCACCCGGACGTGGTGAGCTACGTCGTCGCGCTGGCGTCGGCGACCAGAGGGCACCCCCAGGTCGAGGTCGGCGCGAGCCCCCGCGCGGAACTGGATCTGGTGCAGATGTCGCGGGCACGGGCGCTGCTGCTCGGCCGCGACTACGTGATCCCCGAAGACGTCAAGGCGCTCGCGGTGCCGGCCATGGCGCACCGGATCACGCTGCGGCCTGAGATGTGGGTGCGCCGCATCCGCGGCGAGGACGTCATCACCGAACTGCTGCGCCGTCTGCCGGTCCCGCGCGCCACCGTGACATGAGGCACCGCGACGCCAGCTCCGCCGTCGACGCCGAATTGCGGTGGCGACCCGCGCCGCTGGTCTTCATGCTCGCCGGATGCGCCGCGGCGGCGTTGGTGCTCGCGGTGGTGCTCGGCCGGTGGCAACTGCTCGTGTTCGCCGCGCCGCTGCTCGGCGTGCTCGCCACCGCGCCGTGGCAGCAGTCCTCGACCAGGATCCAGGTCGACGGCGGCGGCACGCTGCGCTGTTTCGAGACCGAGGAGGTGACGCTCACCGTCGCCGCCTTCGTGGAGAAGGGGCACGCGCTGCTGCGCCTGAAACCGGAGCACTCGAGCGGGCTGGAAATGCAGGTCGAGGAGGCCAGCGATTCCGGCATCGCGCCGGCCGGGTTGCGGCTCGCGCTCTCGGCGGGCAGGTGGGGGCGCTATCCGATCTCGGTTCGGGTATCGGCGCTCAGCCCCGCCGGGCTGGCCGTCGCCACCGCGGTGCTGCCCGCGGGGCAGCTGTTCGTGTATCCGATCACCGATCCGCAGCGGATGCGCCTGCCCCGGACCGAGCTGCCCGAGCGGCTCGGCACCCACCTGACCCGCAGGCACGGTCCCGGCGTCGAGTACGCCGACATCCGCGCCTACGCCCCCGGCGACCAGTTGCGCATCGTCAACTGGCCGGTGAGCGCGCGGCGCGGGCGGCTGTATGTCACCGAACGGCTGACCAACCGATCCGCCGACGTCGTGGTGCTGGTGGACACCTCGCAGCAGGCGCCGGGACCGGCGACCGATTCGCTGGAGCTGTCGGTGCGCGGCGCGGCGCAGGTGGTGCAGTCGACGTTGCAGGCGGGCGACCGGACCGCGGTGGTGTGCCTGGGCCAGGCGCCGCGCTGGCTGCGGCCGGACATCGGCCGCCGCCAGTTCTACCGCATCGTGGACACCGTGCTCGACGTCGGCGACGAGCACATCCCGACCACCGGCACCCTCGCGCCGCACGCGGCCGTGCCGCTCGGGGCGATCGTCGTGGCCTTCTCGACGCTGCTGGACACCCAGTTCGCCCTCGCGCTGATCGATCTGCGCAAGCGCGGGCACGTGGTGGTCGTGGTGGACGTGCTGCGCGGCACGCCGTTCCGGGAGGATCTCGATCCGATCCTGGCCAAGATGTGGCAGCTCGAGCGCGCGGCGATGTACCGGGACATGGGCACCGTCGGCGTCGACATCGTGGCGTGGCCGGAAGACACGCGCCTGGACCAGATCATGCGGGTGCTGCCCGAGCACCGCAGGACCGTACGGGTGCGCCGATGACCAGATTCCTCGCCGTTCTCTCCGGCGTGCTGCTGGTGGCGTCGGTGGCGCTGCTGGAGCCGTGGATCGCCATCCCCGCCATGGTCTTCGTGGCGCTCGGCTGGTGGCTGCGGCCGCTGGCGGTCTGCGCGGTGCTGCTCGCGCTGGCCGTGCTCGCGATCGCCGACGCCGGTGTGCTCGCCTCCGCCGCAACGGGTTTGGTGGCCACCACCTACTTGCTCAACGCCGCGACGGTGACCGCGCCGCACGGCGTGGTGCCGACCACGATCCCGTCGGTGACCGGCGCGGTCGGCTTCACGGCGGTCGCCGTCGTCGCCGCTCTCGTCCCACTGCGCCTGGCCTGGGCTCCGCTGGCCGCACCGGTGCTCGTGCTGCTGCTGTACGCCCTGGTGATCCAGGGCGCGGCCGCCCGGCGCGGGCGCGGCGACCGCGAACTTCCGGCGTCGGGCGAAGTCTGACGCCGAGGCGACAGCCCTCGGAGACGAGACCATGGCCGAAACCGTGCCGGTATGAACCGCGAAGGCCGCACGGACGTGCGCGTACCGTTCGGTAGTGCGAGGGCGGCCCCGACGGCCGAGGTCGCCCCCCGCTGAGGCTCCGCAGGCGTGATCGAGGAGATGGACAACCGCGGGAGGTCTTATGACGTTCGCCGAGTTCGATCGAACGACCACCACGTCAACGACCTTCCGCGGGTCGCGTCGGTCGCCTGATGGCGCAGCGCCGCGGGCTTGGCTCGGGAGCGGCTCGTGGTGACATTGGACCGGTTGGCGAATGTGCTGAGTGGCTACGGAATCCGCTTGCGGTTGGGTTCGGTGCCCCGGTCCACCCGACTGCGCAGCGTGGTGATCCACGGGGCCGATGAGGACCCCATGGAAGCGGGCGACGTACTGCTGGGAATCGGGGCGCGCTCGGTGCCGGAGGTGCTGGAATGGGCGGTGTCGGCGGGTGCTGTCGTCGCGCTCTTTCGTGGGGGTGCGGAGACCGAGCACGAGCCGGATATCGATGGCGTGGCGGTGCTCGTGGTCGATCCCGCGGTGGCATGGAGCGAGCTGGCCGCGGTGGTCTACGGGTTGGTGCTGGAAGGACGCGAGACCGAGGCCGGTCGCGGCCCGACCGATTTGTTCGCCTTGGCCGACAGCGTGGCCGACGCTGTCGGGGGTGCGGTGACGATCGAGGACCGGCGGTCTCGGGTGCTGGCGTATTCGAAGCCGAAGCAGCACCTCGATCCCGCCCGCGTCGAGACGATCCTCGGTAGGGAGATGCCGCCGTGGTTGCGGGCACTGTTCGACGCGCGCGGCGTCTTCGCGCATTTGGCCGCCTCGGACGAGCCGTTGTTCGTCGCCCCGGACGTCGAACGCGGTGTGACGGGGCGGATGGTGGTGGCCGTACGCGTGGGCAGGCAACTGCTGGGGTCGGTATGGGTGTCGTGCCCGGCGCCGTTGCGCGGGGCCCGGCGCGCGGCCTTGGCCGACGGTGCGCGCACGGTGGCCTTGCACCTGTTGCGGTCGCGGGCCAGCGCGGACCTCGAGCGTCAGGTGGAAGCCGATCTGGTCATCCGTCTACTGGAGGGCGCGGCGGACGCGGCGACGGTGGCCAGCAGACTCGGGCTGGCGCCGGAGAACCTGCGGGTGATCGCGCTGCGGGATCGAAGCGCGGACGAGCGGCACGCCGCGCTGCTGTTGATCTTCGAGCGAGCGACGACCGGATTCGGCTGGTCCCGTTCGACCCGCAGCGCCTTGGTCGGCGACACCGTCTACACCGTGCTCCCCGCTGATTCCGCTGCGGCGGCACGCCGCTGGGTCGGTGAGTTACAGGACGCGCTGCCCGTGGGGATGACATTGGCGGCCGGCGTCAGCGGTCTCGCGCGGGCCACGGAATTGGCGTCGGCGCGCCGAGAAGCCGACGAGTGCATGGCGCTGCACGAGGCCCGGCCCGCGGCGGCCGCGCCTCCCGCCTACGACGAGTCGTGGGATGAAATCCTGCTACAGCGATTGCGCACCGCGGGACTTTCCGGACGCACCCCGGCGCGGGGGCCGGTGTCGGAATTACGGCGCCACGATCGCGTGCACTCCACCCAGTACGTGGCTACGCTGCGCGCCTGGTTGCAGGCGCAGGGCGACTCCGCCCAGGCGAGCGCGCAGCTCGGCGTGCACGAGAACACCGTCCGCAACCGGTTGCGGAAGATGGCGGAGGTGACCGACCTCGGCTTGGACGATCCCCGCAAACGTCTCGCCATGATGATCGAACTCGCCGTCGCCGACACCGACTGACCCGGCCCGCTGTGCCTGCGCTACAAATCTCCGCCCTCCGATTGTCCGATCAGCGCAACCGATCGCCTCGCCGCCACGCCACCATGGGGTTGAGCCAGGAAGGAGGTATCGGAGTGAGGAACATGCAGGTACGTGAGGTGATGCGGAGACCGGTCACCACCGTCCGGCGCGAGGACACGGCGCGCGAGGCGGCGCTGATGCTCGCCGAACTGCGGTACGCGGCGCTGCCCGTGCTCGACGGAGACGACCGCCTCATCGGAATGCTCACCAGCGGCGACCTCTTGCGGTCCGGGGAACTCGACGACGCGGTCGGCGCGGTGATGACTACGCCGGCGGTGTCCCTGCCCCAGAACGCGGCACTGGCCGAGGTGATGAGCAGGCTGGTGACCCACGGACTACGCAGTCTGCCGGTCGTCGACGCCGAGGACCGCGTGGTCGGCATGTTCAGCCGCGGCGACGCGCTTCGGCTCATGCTCACTCCGGACGACGCGCTCGCGGCCGATGCGCAGCGCCTGCTCGATCAATACCGCGGCGCGCGGCGCTGGCAGGTCACCGTCGACGACGGCGACGCCACCGTCTCCGGCCGGTTCGCCGACGAATCCGAACGACGCATCGCCGTCGCCCTGACCCGCACCGTGCCCGGCATCCGTACCGCGAGCATCGCGCTCACACCCGCTGCGGCTGAGCATTGACCCCCACCAACCAGCTCTGGAGTCGACGATGACCCACGCATACCCCGTTCAACGCGCGAGCCTCAGCGAACACCTACCCGTGCTGCGCGCCGCACTCGAGCAGCAACGCCGCTTCCGCCTGCAACAGCTGGCCGAACTCGAAGCCGAGCTCGACCGCGCAGGTGAACCCGCCGACGCGGCTGACGCGGCCAGACACGAGGTCGACGGCAAACTGGCCGCGGCGGCGCGGCAAGCGCTGGCCGATATCGAGGCCGCTCTCCTGCTCATCACCGCCGGACGTTACGGCCGCTGCCGACGCTGTCACGCCGAGATCCCGATCCGGCTGCTGCGCGCCATTCCCACTACACAGTGGTGCTTGCGGTGCCATCGGCATCTCTCGTCCGCCGACGGGTCCCGTGATACGGGGGCAGGGGCCTGGGCGCCGCTCCCGATCGCCGCGCCGCGGCCTGCAGGCGAAACGAGAGACGCTCGCCTTCCGTTGACCGTCGATGCGCCGGGACCGGCCCGGAGTCGCCCGCACCGGCACCTTGGCGCCGCGTTTGCCGTTCGGGTCGGACGCGGCCCGGCTGGGAGCCGCTCGGGTGCAGCTGTGTAGTGATCCTCAGGCGGGCCGGAACCGCAGTTCGACATCGTTCAGGACCGGTGCGTCGTCGCGTTCGACCACGGTCGCGGCGATGACGAGCCGATCGTCCTCGCGCCAGATCCGGACGCGGATCGTCTCGCCCGGGTACAGCACACCGGCGAACCGGGCGCGGAAGCCGGTGACGCGGCTGGCGTCGGAGTCGAGCACGATGTCGGTCGCGGTCTTGCACACCATGCCGTAGGTGCACAACCCGTGCAGGATGGGGGCGGGGAACCCGGCGGCGCGGGCGAATTCGGGATCGGAGTGCAGGGGGTTGCGGTCGCCGGACATCCGGTAGAGCAACGCCTGCTGCGGCAGCGTCGGCGTGGTGACGTCGAAATCCGGTGCGCGATCCGGCAATTCGGTCTTGGTGCTCGGCCCGCGCTCGCCGCCGAAACCGCCCTCGCCCTTGGCGAAGATCGAGGAGCGCTCGGTCCACAGCGGCGCGCCGTCGGAGCCGGTGACGGTGTGCTCCTGCACGATGACCGCGGCCGAGCCCTTGTCCCAGATCTCGGCGATCCGGCTGGTTTTGGTCGCCTTGCCCGCCGCCGGGATCGGCCGGTGCACCTCGACCTCCTGATGTCCGTGCACCACCTTCGCCAGGTCGATCTCGACGCCGGGGAAGCTCACCCTGGGCGGCTCGGTCTCGTGCACGGTCGCCGCCACGGTGGCGAAGGTCGGCAGCACCTGCGGTTCCCGATCGTCGAGATAGCGCAGCTCGGCCGGGTCGGTCCAGCGCGCGCCCGCGCCGAGGCCAAGCTGATACAGCTGCACGTCCGACGCGGTCCAGGCGAACTCCCGGCTCGGCAGTTGCGCGCCGAGCGCGATCTTCGGGTCGATGGGCATCAGTTCTCCTTGTGCATGAATGTGGATCGATTCGGATCTACCGCGCCGCGAGGGAGGCCGCGCCCGAAATCGATGCGCCTTCGGTCCGATCCTGCTCGGCGCGACCGCGGCTCGCCAGCGCGCCGTCCGATCGGTGGGATGGGCGCGTGGATCGCGGTGTGGCTCGTGTTCGGGCGCGCCCCGCACTTCGTTCTCGTGACCGAGACCCCAGTCGTAGCGGAAGGCCTTCCCTTGGCCGCAGCGGCAGGCTTTCATTCGGCGAGACGGACGGCGGAGCGGGTCGCGTCCAGCGCGACCCACACCGCGATCCGACCATCAGGCCTCCGCCGCGGCGGCCGCGGGCTGCTGCTTCTTGCGCTCGACGATGTCCAGCACCGCGAGGTATCCGAAGGCGATCGCGGGGCCGATGGTCGCGCCGGGCCCCGCGTAGGTGTGGCCCATCACCGGTGTGGAGCAGTTGCCGGAGGCGTACAACCCCTCGATGACGCTCCCGTCCTCGCGCAACACGCGGCCTGCGGTGTCCGCCACCAGCCCGCCCTTGGTGCCCAGATCACCGGGCACGATCTTGGCGGCGTAGTACGGGCCCTGCACCAGCGCGGCCAGGCACGGGTTGGGTCGCACGGTCGGATCGCCGTAGTACCGGTCGTAGTGGCTGTCGCCGCGGCCGAAGTCTTCGTCCTTGCCGGTCTCGGCGAAGCCGTTGAACCGGGTGACGGTCGCGGCCAGCGCGTCGGCGGGCACGCCGATCCGGCCCGCCAATTCCTCGATGCTGTCGGCCTTGACGATGAAGTCGTTTTCCATCCACCGGGACGGAAAGCGCTGACCGGGCTGTAGCCCCGCGAAGATGTAGCGGTTCCGGTAGCGCTGGTCGAACACCAGCCACGCGGGGATGTTCTCGCCCGGTCCCTCACCCTGCCCGTACTCGCCGCCGTACATGGTGTGCACCGCCTCGACGTAAGGAGCGGACTCATTTCCGAATCGCTTGCCGTCGGCGTTCACCATGATGCTGCCGGGCAGGTTCCGTTCGGCCAGCGCGAACCACGGCTTGCCGCCCTTGAAGATGGTCGGCCCCCACCACGCGTCCTCCATGAAACCGATGGCCGCGCCCGCCGCCATGCCCGCTTGGATGCCGTCGCCGGTATTGGCGGCCGCGCCGGTGGTCCACTCGGTGGTGATGGGCTGGCGCTGGTATTTGGTGCGCATTTCCGCGTTGTGCTCGAAACCGCCGCTGCCGAGCACGACGCCGTAGCGGGCGGTGAAGGTGACCGGCTCGCCCTCGTGCAGCGCTTGGACGCCGGTGACCACGCCATCGGTCACGACGAGATCGGTCATCGGGGTGTTCAGCAGAAGCGGCACGTTCGCGTCCATGAGCCCCTTGCGCATGCCCGCGATGACGGCCTGCCCCATGCCGACGATGTGTTTGCGAGTGAACTTGGCCCAGTAGGTGCGCGCGCCGACGCGCATCGCCCGCAGCATGCCCTTCGGATGACGCCGGATCAGATTGAGCCGGACGAAGTCCGCCTGCATGACCACGACGTTCAGCGGAGCCTTCGCGTACGGCGGCTCCAGGTTGAACCGTTCATCGCCCAGGATCTTCGTGTCGAACGGCTTGGGCTCGCACGAGCGTCCCTCGGGCCGCCCGCCCGGCGCCTCCGGATGGTAATCGGAGTAGCCCGGCACCCAGGTCATCTTCAGCGGCGAATGATCGAGCACGAAATCCAGCGCTTCGGCCCCGCGGTCGATGAAGGTGTCGATCCGTTCGGCGGGTACGACGTCGCCGATGATGCTGTGCAGGTAGGTCCGTGCGTCCTCGCGGTCGTCGGGCCGACCGGACGCGCGCAGCGCCTTGTTGCCCGGGATCCACACGCCGCCGCCGGAGCGCGCGGTCGACCCGCCGTAGTGCGCGGCCTTCTCGATGACCACCACGCTCAGGCCGTTGTGGGCCGCGGTGAGGGCGGCGGTCATGCCGGCGGCGCCGCTGCCGACCACCACCACGTCGTATTCCCGATCAGTCATGTAGAACACGTTATAGAATGGACGCGCCATTGGTCTATGTTGTGTGGCAGAAGACTTGCTCGACGTTCCGTTTGTCGAGGAAACTTGTTTCAGTTTCGGACCGGAGTTAAGAACATGGGCCTCGAATGGGACCTGACCACCGACGTTGTCGTGGTCGGATACGGCGCCGCGGGGGCCGCGGCCGCGCTGGAAGCGACCGCGGCGGGCGCGCAGGTGCTCGTCCTCGAACGCTTCACCGGCGGCGGCACGTCGGCGCTGTCCGGCGGCATCATCTACGCGGGCGGCGGCACCTCCGTGCAGCGCGAGGCGGGTGTCGAGGACACCCCCGAGGCCATGTACGCCTACCTCGAGCGCGAGGTCGGCGACGCGGTCGCCCCCGAGACGCTGCGCCGGTTCGTCGACGAGAGCCCGGAGCTGATCGAGTGGCTGAAGGCGCACGGCGTCCCGTTCGAGGCCTCGCTGTGCCCGTACAAGACCTCCTACCCCAACGACCGCTACTACCTGTACTACTCGGGCAGCGAGATCTCCGGCGCGTTCCGCGACATCCCCGCCGCCCAGCGCGGACACCGGGTGAAGGGCCGGGGCACTTCGGGCAAGAAACTCACCGGCCCGCTCGCCGCCGCAGCGTCGAGGGCGGGCGTGCGCGTGGAAACGCTCACCCGGGTGACCCGATTGATCACCGACGCCGCGGGTGCGGTGATCGGCGTGGAATGCCACACCCTGCGCGACGCGCCCGGCCGGGTCCGCGACCGCTACACCCGCATGGCGAAGGTCGCGGCCAAGCCTGGCATCTACTACCCGCCGCTGCGGCGAGCGCTGGAACAGCGGCTGGACGCGCTGGAACGCCGGTACGGCAGCACGATCAGGGTCCTCGCCCGGCGCGCGGTGGTGCTCAGCGCGGGCGGGTTCATCGCCAATCGCGATCTGGTGCGGCAGCACGCGCCCGCGTTCCACGGCGGTCTCGCCCTCGGCACCACCGCCGACGACGGCAGCGGCATCCTGATGGCCCAGCAGGTCGGCGCGGCCGTCGACCACATGGACAACGTCTCCGCGTGGCGGTTCCTGCTGCCGCCCAGCGCCTTCACCGCGGCGCTTCTGGTCGACGCCGATGGCCGCAGGGTGATCGACGAGACCCGCTACGGCGCCGCCGTCGGCAACAAGCTGATCACCGAGCACGGCGGCAAGGGATGGCTGCTGGCCGACGACCCGCTGATGCGCACCGCGATCGGCCAGATCGGCAAGCAGGGCGCGTGGTTCCAGCGCGGGCAGTTCGAGACCATGCGGCGCACCGCGATTCGCGGCGCGACGCTGGAGCAAGCCGCGGCGAAGGCGGGCATCGACCCGGCCGGGCTGCGCGCGACGGTGGACGCGCACAACACCGCGATCGAGACCGGCGCGCCCGATCCGGTCGGAAAGCCTGCCGAGTTCACCGAACCGGTCCGCACCGGTCCGTTCTGGTTGTTGGATGTGGGCATCAAACCGAGCCTGACCAACCCGTGCCCCATGCTCACCCTCGGCGGCGTCGTCGTGGACGAGCGCACCGGCGCGGTCGAGACGGTCGATGGCCGTGACATCCCCGGCCTCTTCGCCGCCGGCCGCACCGCGGTCGGCGTCTGCTCCGAGTCCTATGTCAGCGGGCTGTCGCTGGCCGACTGCATCTTCTCCGGTCGCAGGGCAGGCCGGTCCGCCGCGGGCGAGCAGGTCTCGGCGCTGGAAAACGCAACTGTGGAAGGGAACTAGCGTGCTGTCCGACGCGGTACGAACCGAACTGGCCGACGAACTCGAGCGCGCCGAGCGCGACCGGGTGGCGATCGATCCGCTGATCGCCCGCCACCCCGATATCGACGTGGTCGACGCCTACGAGATCCAGCTGATCAACATCCGGCGCAGGCTCGACGCGGGCGCGCGCGTGGTCGGGCACAAGGTGGGCCTGTCCTCGAAGGCCATGCAGCAGATGATGGGCGTCGACGAGCCCGACTACGGTCACCTGCTCGCGGAAATGGAAGTCTACGAGGACGTTCCGGTGGAAGCGGGCCGCTACCTGTTCCCCCGGGTGGAGGTGGAGGTCGGGTTCGTGCTCGGCGCCGACCTGCCCGGCGCGGAGTGCACCGAGGATGACGTGCTCGCCGCCACGGTCGCCTTCGCGCCCGCGATCGAGCTGATCGACTCGCGGATCAAGGACTGGAACATCGGCCTGGCCGACACCATTTCCGACAACGCGTCTTCGGCCGGCTTCGTGCTCGGCGCGCAGCGGGTCGCGCCGAAGGACATCGACATCAAGGCCATCGACGCGGTGCTCACCCGCAACGGCGATGTGGTCGCCGAAGGCCGCAGCGACGCGGTGCTGGGCGATCCGGTGATCGCGGTGGCCTGGCTGGCGCGCAAGGTCGCGAGCTTCGGGGTGCGGTTGAAGGCCGGTGACATCGTGCTGCCCGGCTCCTGCACCCGCGCCATCGACGCCCGTCCGGGCGATGAGTTCCACGCCGAGTTCGCCGGACTCGGCTCTGTCCGTCTGCAATTCACCTAGGGAGGCTGTCGTGTCCGTGAACGGGACCGTCACCGCCGCGATCGTCGGGTCCGGCAACATCAGTACCGATCTGCTCTACAAACTGCTGCGCTCGCAGAAGATCCAGCCGCGCTGGATGATCGGAATCGACCCGGACAGCGAGGGCCTGAAGCGGGCGCGCGGTCTGGGCCTGGAGACCTCGCACGAGGGCGTGGACTGGCTGCTCGCGCAATCCGAACTGCCCGATCTGATCTTCGAGGCGACCTCGGCGTACGTGCACCGCGCCGCCGCCCCGCGCTACGCCGAGGCGGGCATCCGCGCCGTCGACCTCACCCCGGCGGCCGTCGGGCCCGCCGTGGTGCCGCCGGTGAACCTGGGCGCGAACCTCGACGCGCCGAACGTCAACATGATCACCTGCGGCGGTCAGGCGACGATCCCGATCGTCGCCGCGGTTTCGCGGGTCGTCCCGGTGCCGTACGCGGAGATCGTCGCCTCCGTGTCGTCGGTCTCCGCCGGTCCCGGCACCCGCGCCAACATCGATGAGTTCACCAAGACCACCAGCAGGGGCGTGGAGACCATCGGCGGGGCACAGCGCGGCAAGGCGATCATCATCCTGAACCCCGCCGAGCCGCCGATGATCATGCGCGACACCATTTTCTGCGCCATCCCCGAGGACGCCGACACCGACGCGATCGCCGACTCGATCCACCGGATGGTCGCCGATATCCAGCAGTACGTGCCCGGCTACCGGTTGCTGAACGAGCCGCAGTTCGACGAGCCGTCGGTGGTCTCCGGCGGCATGGCGAAGGTGTCGGTGTTCGTGGAGGTGGAGGGCGCGGGCGACTTCCTGCCCCCGTACGCGGGCAACCTCGACATCATGACCGCCGCCGCGACGCAGGTCGGCGAGGTCATCGCCGAACAGATCGTCACGGCCCGGGTGTAAGGAGCTTTCGACATGGCCTACTCAGCAGAACTCGACATCCGCGTCACCGACACCTCGCTGCGCGACGGATCCCACCACAAGCGTCACCAGTTCACCGCGACGGAGGTCCGCGACATCGTCGCCGCCCTCGACGGCGCGGGTGTCCCCGTGATCGAGGTGACCCACGGCGACGGTCTCGGCGGCTCGTCGTTCAACTACGGCTTCTCCAAGACGCCCGAGCAGGAACTGGTCGCCATCGCCGCCGAGACGGCGAAGCGGGCGAAGATCGCCGTGCTGATGCTGCCCGGCGTCGGGGTGAAGGAAGACATCAAGGTCTCGCAGGACAACGGCGCGACGATCTGCCGGATCGCCACGCACTGCACCGAGGCCGACGTGTCGATCCAGCACTTCGGTCTGGCGCGGGAACTCGGGCTGGAGACGGTCGGGTTCCTGATGATGTCGCACACCCAGCCGCCGGAGGTGCTGGCCAAGCAGGCGCGCATCATGGCCGACGCCGGCTGCCAGTGCGTCTACATCGTCGACTCCGCCGGGGCGCTGGTGCTCGAGCAGGTCTCCGACCGGGTCGCGGCGCTGGTGGCCGAACTCGGCGACGACGCGCAGGTCGGCTTCCACGGCCACGAGAACCTCGACCTGGCCGTCGCCAACTCGATCTACGCCATCCGCGCCGGCGCCAAGCAGATCGACGGCAGCGCGCGGCGTTTCGGCGCGGGCGCGGGCAACACGCCGGTCGAGGCGCTGGTCGGTGTGTGCGACAAGCTGGGCGTGAAGACGGGCATCGATTTCTTCGCCATCGCCGACGCCGCCGAAGACGTCGTCCGCCCCGCGATGCCGCAGGAATGCCTGCTCGACCGCCAGGCCCTGATGATGGGCTACGCGGGCGTCTACTCCAGCTTCCTCAAGCACGCCGAACGGCAAGCCGAACGCTACGGGGTCTCCGCCGCCGAAATGCTCGTACGAGCGGGCAAGCGCAAACTGGTCGGCGGCCAAGAGGACCAGCTCATCGACATCGCGCTGGAATTGCAACGGGAGAAGGCGACGGTCACCGCCTGACCGGTAAGCCACAGGGGGGTCGCGAACGAACGTTCGCGACCCCGTTCGTCTGCCGGGACCACTATCGAGCAAGTCTCCGCTGGTCGAAGGGTGGTCGATCACGCGTCTCCCAGTACCCGGAAGTCCAGTCCATTCGGCCAGGCGGCAGCAACGATCCCGCGTCCCCAAGGCAAAGGGAGCGGGAAGGGGATAGCTCCCGACGCGCGTGATCGAACGCGGCGCGATCGGTTCCGCTGGTCCATACCGACCGAGGAGTCATGTCGGCGAGTGCGGAATACCACCCGGGCAATTCGTGTGCGCGACGGTACTGCTCGGCGCTCGTGCGCAGCGTGACGCGCCGCCGCCGCAAGCTCCGTTCGAACGCGGCGTACTCAGCACTGCGCAACATCCAGCCGCGGTAGACAGCCACCCCGCTGGAACGGACGCGTCGAACGGCATCCTCCGCGCCGTCGGCGCGGGTCAACGCGTCGTGATCGACCACGGCGATGTCCAAACCGGCGGCACGAGCCGCGTCCGCCTCCGGGGCGAAATGCTCGTCGACGCGTTGGGGGCGAAGTACATCGGCCGGAACAAGAAGCAGCACAACGCATATCGTCGCGTCGGAACACGCGATTCCCAACCGATTTCCGCCTCGCCGCTATCGGTGATCATCGTTGCCGCAGTCGACTTGGAACTACGCCGCTGACTGAATCAACTCCTCGCACATGCGCCGCAGCTGTCCAGCCCGTTCGGCGGAACTCCGCGTCTTCATCAACCGCAGGAAGTACGCGTACTGCGCGGTGCGATCAAGCTGCTCGAATCTCTCCCGTGCGGGTGGACTCGCACTGAGCGCTTCGAGCAGGTCGGCCGGGCAGGTGGCGGTCCGCTGGCATTCGTAGGCGGCCGCCCAGCGTCCATCGGACTGCGCGGCGGCAATGGCCGCGAAACCGGGAGCCCGCATGCGACCTGCGGCGATGAGCGCTTCGGCTTTCGCGACATTGATCTGCGACCACGGACTCTTCGGGCGGCGCGGCGAGTACCGCTGCAGATAGTGCTCGGCGTCCATGCCGCGGCGATGGCTGTCGATCCACCCGAAGCAGAGCGCGCCGTCGAGCGCCTCGCCGTTGCTGATGGTCCTGCCCGCCACCCCTTTCTTGCCGATCTTCAGCCAGACATCAGCGGCCTCGTCGTGATCGGCCGCGAGCCACCCCTCCCACTGCGCAAGGTCCGCAAAGGTCAGGATCCTCGTCCCATCGAACCGACCCATAGTGCCTCCCTAGATCCGGTGCCCTCATCGCACCCATCTTCCACCCCAAAGTGCTCACCATCTGAGCACTTCACGAGTGGCACATGAGCGTGTGGCGCTCTCGCGTTTCGCCGCGCTCATGTGCCACTCGCGAAGCCGACGGCAGCGACAGTCGCCTCCGGCTGACACGGCACCGCCGCCGGTAGGTTGATCCATGGCAGCGGTGATCGCGAGGTCGCTCCGACGCGGGCTTCTTCGCAACAGTCGAGAGGAGAAACGAATGACCATCGATATTCGCAAGGTGACCGTGCTGGGCACCGGGGTGCTGGGTTCGCAGATCGCCTTTCAGACCGCCTTCCACGGTTTCGAGGTGACGGCTTACGACATCGATGACAAGGCGCTGGCCGCGGCCAGGGAACGACTCGACAAGCTCGTGCCGGTCTACCGCGAGCAGGTGCCCGGTGGCGGGGACGGCAAGGCGGAGCAGACGGCGGCGGGCATCGCGCTGACTTCCGACCTGGCACACGCGGTGCAGGACGCGGACCTGGTCATCGAGGCCATCCCCGAGGTGCTGAGCATCAAGCAGCAGACCTACGAGCAGCTCGGCCGGGTCGCACCGGAGCGCACGATCTTCGCCACCAACTCCTCCACCCTGCTGCCCAGCGCCATGAAAGACTTCACCGGCCGTCCGGACCGGTTCCTCGCGCTGCACTTCGCCAATCAGGTGTGGCACTTCAACACGGCCGAGATCATGGGCACCGCCGACACCGACCCGAACGTATACCAGGCCGTGGTCGACTTCGCCTCGAAGATCGGCATGGTGCCGATCGAAATCCACAAGGAGAAGGCCGGTTACGTCCTGAACTCGCTGCTGGTGCCGTTGCTCAACGCGGGCATGAGCCTGGCGGCCGGCGGCTACGCCGATCCCGAGGCGGTGGACAAGACCTGGCAGATCGGCACCGGCGCACCGGCCGGACCGTTCCGCATCCTCGACATCATCGGACTGACCACGCCGTACAACATCCTGGTCAACAACGAGGACGAGGACTCCCAACGGCTGGCCAAGTGGTTGAAGGAGAACTACATCGACAAGGGCAAGCTCGGCATCGCCACCGGGGAGGGCTTCTACAAGTACTGACCGGCGAGCGCGGTGAGTTCGGGATTCGCCGCGCCCAGGCACCACTCGTGGAGCGAGGGCGGCTGATCGAGGCCTAGTCCTTCATGCGCTACACGGCGACGATCTCGAGCATGCTTTCCAGCCCGCGGAAATCCGCGCTGTTGCGGGTGTACAGCGGTAACCCACGTGCCGACGCGATTGCCGCGATGAGCAAATCCATCCGGCGCGGCCGCGGGTCGCGTTTCGCCGCCAGAGTGAGTGCTACCAGGGTGCCGTAGCGTGTCGCGGCGTCCTCGTCGAAGGGCAACGGATCGAAATCCACGATGGCGGCACCGAGTTGCTCGGATCGTGCGGCCCGAGTGACAGTGTCTTTCGCCATGGCGACGCCTTGGTGCAATTCGGCCAACGTGATCGCTGTTATCTCACACAACTCCGGCAAAGAAGTGGGATCCAGCGTACCCAGGTCGATGTAGGCGCAAGTGTCCAATACGCCCGATGTATGCCGCTCGGTCATGACCGCGATCCCCACGCATCGTCGTCGCCGACTCGATCTTCCGTTCCGAAGAATTCGTCGGCCTCTTGCCGCATGCCGGCGAAGTCGACACGAGGTAGTCTGCGATGCCGTTCCACGAGCTCTTCCGTCGTCAGGCGGCGCTTTCGGCTGACCGGCCGTACTTCGGCGACTTCGACCCCATTTCGGGTTACGCGGAACGTCTCCCCGGCCTCGACCGCATCCATGACCGCCGCTGAGTGGTTGCGGAACTCGCGCTGCGTGATCACTTTCATAGCCTGATTGTAGCCCCCTGTAGCGCGCGGGGCTACGAGTGCTGGTCGCGTCCTACAACCAGGTGTCCAACGTCGTCGTCGTGAGGAAGTGCTCCAGGTCGGCACGCCAAGGTGCCGGGGTGGTCTTCTCCGGTTCGATGGCGGTGTACTGGCCCCGATAGAACAGCAGGGGGCGGCCGGTGGTGGTCGTCTCGGAGAGGGCTTGGACGCGGCCGATCACGATGTAGTGGTCGCCGCCGTCGACGACGGTCTCGACCTCGCACTGGATGGTGGCCAGCGCTTCGTCCAGCACCGGGAGTTCCAGGTCGGAGGTGTGCCAGGCGGCGCCGGCGAACTTGTCGGGTTCGCGGGAGCCGAAGCGGGCGCACAGTTCGCGCTGCTGTTCGGCGAGAACGTTCACGCAGAAACGCCCGGATTTCTCGATCGCCGCCCAGGAGCGGGACGCCTTGGTGGGGCAGAACAGCACCAGCGGCGGTTCGAGGGAGAGGGCGGCGAAGGATTGGCACGCGAAGCCGATCGGAACCCCGTCGTCGTCGAAGGTGGTGATCACGGTGATGCCGGTGCAGAACTGTCCCAGCACGTTCCGGAACTGCCGTGGATCGATCTCGGATCCGTCCGCGGTCATCGTTTCGCTCGCCCTCTCGGTCACTGCTGCCGTTGCCCGACGGTGAAGTCGTGGCCCCACAGGCTCACCGCGGTGGATTCCCGCGCGATCCAGTCGTGGTCGTCCACTTCCAGGCCCTCGCAACCGAATTCGACGTCGAACCCGCCCGGCGTCTTCATGTAGAAGGAGAGCATCTTGTCGTTGACGTGCCGTCCCAGCGTCGCCGACATCTTGACCTTCTTGCGCAGCGCGCGGTCCAGGGTCAGGCCGACGTCGTCGGCGTTCTCCACCTCGAGCATCAAGTGCACGATGCCGCTCGGCGTCGGCATGGGCAGGAACGCCAGCGAGTGGTGGCGCGGGTTGCAGCCGAAGAAGCGCAGCCACGCGGGCTCGCCGTCGGCCGGGCGTCCCACCATCTGCGGTGGCAGCCGCATCGAGTCGCGCAGCCGGAAGCCGAGCACGTCGCGGTAGAACTCCAGCGCCGCCTTGTCGTCCTTGGTGCTGAGCACCACGTGCCCGAGCCCCTGCTCCTCGGTGACGAATTTGTGCCCGTAGGGACTGACCACCCGGCGATGCTCCAGCGCCGCGCCGTGGAACGCCTCGAGCGTGTTGCCCGAGGGATCTTCGAACGCGATCAGCTCGTAGACCCGGCGCTCGGCCAGTTCCGCCGCGGTGCCCTCCTTGTAGGGCACGCCCGCCGCGTCCAGCCGGTTGCGGATGTCCTGCAACTCCTCGGCGTTGGCCGTCTCCCAGCCCGAGACCTGTAGCCGGTCCTTCTCGCCCGGGACGATCACCAGCCGGGCCGGGAACTCGTCCATGCGCAGATAGAGGGCTTCGGGGTCGGCGCCCTTGCCCTCGACCATGCCGAGGACCTTCAGGCCGTACTCCCGCCAGGCGGCCATGTCGGTCGCCTCGATACGCAGATATCCCAGTGAACGAATGCCCATCACTTCTCCTTGACGCCCGCGAGGAAATCGATCGCGAGCCGGTTGAATTCGTGGAACTTCTCCAGTTGCGCCCAGTGCCCGCAGCCGCCGAAGACGTGCAGTTGCGCGCGCGGGATCAGTTTGGTCGCCACCAGCGCGCCGTCGAGCGGGTTGACCCGGTCCTCGCGGCCCCAGATCAGCAGCACCGGCTGACGCAGCTTGTAGGCGTCGCGCCAGAGCATGCCCTTCTCGAAGTCGGCGCTCGCGAACGACTTGCCCATCGCCCTGGTCGCGGCCAGCGCCTCCGGCGTGCTCGCCGAGGCGAACCGCTCATCGATCAGCTCGTCGGTGACCAGCGACTGGTCGAAGACCATGATGCGCAGGAACGCCTCCAGGTTCTCCCTGGTCGGCTCGTAGTTGAACTTGGAGAGCAGCTTCACGCCCTCCGTCGGGTCGGGCGCGAACAGATTGGTGCTCAGCCCGCCGGGCCCCATCAGGATCAGTTTTCCGGCGCGGTCGGGATAGTCCAGCGCGAACCGGACCGCAGCGCCGCCGCCGAGCGAATTGCCCAGCAGGTGCACCCGGGTGGTGATCTCGAGGTGGTCGAGCAGATCCTTCAGCGCCGAGGCGCTGTGCACGAAGTACTGCGGATGCTCGGTGGGCTTGTCCGAGCGGCCGTAGCCGGGCTGGTCCACCGCGAGCACGTGGAAGTGCTCGGCCAGCACCGGGATGTTGCGCGCGAAGTTCGACCAGGAGGACGCGCCGGGCCCGCCGCCGTGCAGCAGAACGATCGTCGGCCCGTTGCCGACGCCCGCCTCGTGGTAATGCAGCCGCAGATCGGGCCGCACCTGCGCGTAGCGCGAGGTCGATTCGGCGGTGAGTTCCGCGGTCGATGTCACGGTCAGCCCTCCTAGACCATGCCGTCGGTGACGGGCAGGCCGAACTCGTGCGTGCCGTACATCAGGTACGCGCGCTCGGGATCGTTGGCCGCGTGCACCCGGCCCGCGTGCGCGTCGCGCCAGAAGCGTTGCAGCGGCGTGCCGTTGGCCAGCGCGGTGGCGCCGGAGCTCTCGAACAGCTTGTCGATCGCCGCGATCGAGCGACCGGTGGCGCGCACCTGGTCGCGCCGGGCCCGCACGCGCAGGTCGAACGGGATCTCCTTGCCCGCAGCCAGCAGCGCGTACTCGTCGGCCACGTTGCCAGAAAGCTGCCGCCACGCGGCGTCGATGTCGCTGGCGGCCTCCGCGATGCGCACTTTGGCGAACGGATCCTCCTTGGCCTTCTCGCCGGCGTAGGCCGCGCGCACCCGCTTGCCCTGGTGCTCGACATGCGCCGCGTACGCGCCGTAGGCCATGCCGACGATCGGCGTGGAGATCGTGGTGGGATGGATTGTGCCCCAAGGCATCTTGTAGACCGGATCGGTATTCTGCTCCAGACCGGGCGATTTCAGTTCGCTCATGGCACGGAAGCTGAGGAACCGGTGCGAGGGCACGAAGACGTCCTTCACCACGACGGTGTTGGAGCCGGTGCCGCGCAGGCCGACCACGTTCCACACGTCGTCGATGCGGTAGTCGTCGCGGGGGATGAGGAAGCTGCCGAAGTCCACCGGCTTGCCGTCCTTGATCACCGGGCCGCCGAGCACCGCCCAGGTGGCGTGATCGCAGCCCGACGACCAGGCCCACGCGCCGTTGACGAGGTAGCCGCCGTCGACCACCGTGCCCGCGCCCATGGGCGCGTAGGAGGAGGAGATCCGCACTTCGGTGTCCTCGCCCCAGACGTCCTCCTGCGCCTGCTGCGCGAACAGCGCGAGGTGCCAATTGTGCACGCCGACAATGCCCGCCACCCAGCCGGTGGAGCCGCACGCGCTGGCGATCTTGCGCACGGTGTCGTAGAAGACCACCGGATCGGCGGCGTGACCGCCCCACTGCTTGGGCTGGAGCAACCGGAAGAAGCCGGTCTCCTGCAACGCCTTCATGCTTTCGTCGGGGATGCGCCGCAGGTCCTCGGCCTCCTGTGCGCGTTCGCGCAACGTCGGCAACAGCGCTTCGACCCGTTCGGTCACTTCTTGCGTCATCTCGGGACCTGCTCCTGCCTGGTCGGTTGATGTCGGGAATCTCATTTGTCTCTGAGACTAGAACAGGTTCCTATTTCTGTCGAGAACCGGTGTTCACCCCTCGTCGGACATGCGCTCATGCAGGAAGTGAGGTGAATCGCTGGCGTCGAGGACGCCAGTTTTGTAACGTGTTCTAGTACAGATGGAGGAGGAAACGCGATGGCAGTTACCCCACCGCCGCCGAGCGACGGGCCCGGAGGCGGCAGCGTGCGTCACCAAGGAGGGCCCCGGGAGGCGGCTCAAACGACGCGGAGCGGCGCGAAGGTCCGGGAGCTGGATGTCGGCACCGCACCGACCCGCTATGCGCGGGGATGGCATTGCCTGGGTCTGGCCAAGACGTTCCGGGACGGCAAGCCGCACGCGGTGAACGTCTTCGGCACCAAGCTCGTCGTCTGGGCCGACAGCAACGGTGAACTGCGGGTGCTCGACGCCTACTGCAGGCACATGGGCGGCGACCTGAGCATGGGCGAGGTCAAGGGCGACGACATCGCCTGCCCGTTCCACGACTGGCGCTGGTCGGGGACCAACGGCAAGTGCACCGCGATTCCGTACGCGCGGCGGGTGCCGCCGCTGGCGCGCACGAGGAAGTGGACCACGCTGGAGCGCAACGGCCAGCTGTTCGTCTGGCACGACCACGAGGGCAGCCAGCCGCCGCCCGAGGTCACGATCCCGCACATCAAGGGCCCTTACACCGACGCCGACGGCAACCCGAGCGAGCAACTCGACAGCGGGTGGACCGAATGGACCTGGAACTCGATGCTGATCGAGGGCGCCAACTGCCGCGAGATCATCGACAACGTGGTGGACATGGCCCACTTCTTCTACATCCATTTCGCCTTCCCGACGTACTTCAAGAACGTCTTCGAGGGCCACATCGCCACCCAGTTCCTGGAGACCAAGGGCAGGCCGGACATCGGCATGGCCTCCAAGTACGGCGGTGACACGCTGCTGAAGTCGGAGGCCTCGTACTTCGGCCCCTCGTACATGATCAACCCGCTGATCAACATCTACAGCGGTTACGAGGTCAAAAGCGTCCTGATCAACTGCCACTACCCGGTCACCCAGGACTCCTTCGTCCTGCAATGGGGCATCACGCTGGAGAAGCCGAAGGGCGTCGAGGGCGAGATGGCGACCAAGCTGGCGGAGAAGATGACCGAGGGCATCAGCGTCGGCTTCCTGCAGGACGTCGAGATCTGGAAGCACAAGTCCAAGGTCGAGAACCCGCTGCTGTGCGAGGAGGACGGGCCGGTCTACCAGCTGCGTCGCTGGTACGAGCAGTTCTACGTCGACCTGGCCGACGTCACCGAGAAGATGACCCAGCGCTTCGAGTTCGAGGTGGACACCACCAAGGCGAACGAGGCGTGGGAGGCCGAGGTCGCCGAGAACCTGCGGCGCAAGCGCGAGTCCGAGGAAGCCGAGGCGAGCGTCTGATGGCGGCCACCTGGGCGAAGGCACCCGATTTCGCCGATCAGCCCGCTCGGCGAGCCGAAGTGCGCGCCCAGACGGTGGCCGACAAACAGCGGTATCTGGAGGACGGCCTGACGCCACTGCGGTGCCGGGCCTGCCAGAGCCACGTGCTGGTGCGCAAGAGCAGCACCCACCAGACGTCGGTGCAGTGGACCGGGAATCCGGCCGAGCACTGCCCGGTCTTCGCGAAACTGAGCGAGACCGGCCACGGGCCGGGTCGCCCCGACTCGTGTCCGGATCTCGAACGCACCATCGCCTGGGCCGTGGACGAGGGCGTGCTCGAGATTCCGGAGTGAACCGGCCGTTCGGCGACGGCGGGCGGTGATCGATTCGCCCGCCGATCACCGCGGTGGTGACCGCGCTGTCGCGGCCGAGTCGCGCTCCGACTACGTTGACGGGAACAAAAGAGACCTTCGTGCCGAAACGGATCGAGTCCGATTCGGCGCCGTAGGAGGGAGTTTCCGCGATGCTGGTGCGGCATCTGGACTGCGCGACCATGTGCCCGGTCGGCGGGCGAGCGCTGCTCGGCAGCGGTGGGCTGCTGACCGGCGGGCTGGTCGGCCACTGCCTGCTCGTCGAGTCCGATGACGGGCTGGTGCTGGTCGACACGGGCTTCGGCATGGCCGACGTGCTCGATCGAAGCAGGCTGGGTTTCGGCACCGGGCGATTGCTGCGGCCCCGGTTGCGCCCGGAACTCACCGCGCTGCACCAGATCCGCGGGCTCGGCTATCGGCGCGAGGATGTCCGGCACATCGTGCTCACCCATCTCGATCTCGATCACGCCGGCGGGCTGTCGGACTTCCCCGACGCCACCGTGCACGTCTTCGCCGACGAACTCGACGCGGCGACCCAGCGCCCGACCCTCGGGGAGAAACTGCGCTACCAGCCGCGTCAGTGGGAGCACGGACCTCGCTGGCTGGCCCACGAGACCGGCGCGGACACCTGGTTCGGATTCACCGCCGTCCCGGTGCTCGAGGACATCATGCTGATCCCGCTGGTCGGCCACACGCGCGGGCACAGCGGCGTCGCGGTCCGGCAGAGCGACGGATGGTTGCTGCACTGCGGCGACGCCTATTTCCACCACCGGCAGCTGGAGGTGGGCAAGGCGCGTCCGCCCGTCGGCCTGGGCGTGTTCGAGGTGCTCGCGAGCACGCTCGGCCGCGAGCGGGTGGAGAACCTGGAACGGCTGCGCACGCTGCACAACGACCACGGCGACCGGGTGCGAATGTTCTGTGCCCACGATCCGCACGAACTCGAGCGATTCGCCGCCGTGCCGGTGCGCTGATCCAGGTCAGTCCAACCGGAAGTCCGCGAAGTCGAATCCCGGCGCGACGATGCAGCTGACCAGCACGTATTCCGCGCCGGCAGGTCGCGCCGATTGGCTGACCCCACCCGGCACCACCGCTTGGAGCACCTGGCCGTGCTCCAGGTCGGGGCCGAGGATCACCTGCTCGCCGCCGATGTCCAGCGCCAGCGGCCCGCCGCGGTGCCAGAGCCACAGCTCGTCGGAGCGCACCGTGTGCGGGGCGGACCGCTCGCCCGGCAGCAGCAGGAAATAGATCGCCGTGGCGGCGGCGCGCGGGCCGGGGTAGCCCTCCGGCGTGAATTCCGCCGGGCTGCGCCAGGTCTGGCGGTACCAGCCGCCTTCGGGATGCGGCGCGAGATCGAGTGCGACGGCGAGCGGCGGTCGGTTGTCGGTCATCGTTCGACTATGCCCGATCCTGCCCTGCCGCTCAGCTCTCCTCGATCCGCCAGGTGATTCCGAACGGCGCCAGCGCATCCAGGAAATCGGCGGGATCGAACGCCTCGGCCGGCGCGAGCGCTCCCGGAGCCGTAGCGCCCTCGGCCAAGCGGACGGCCGTCTCCACCGCCATCAATGCCGAATCGCGGTAGGAGTCCACGCCGCTGAGCACGCCGCGGACCCGGCGTCCGTCCGCGCCGAACGCGTCGACGACGAGGTCGTAGCGCAGGTCGGCGCCGGGCGCGTCGGGCAGTGCGTCGATGAGTTCGGCGGTGAACCCGCTGAGCGTGTCGAGGATCGAGGTGGCGAGGACGCCTTCGACGTAGGAGACATCCGAGTGCCGGGGGATGGTGAGAACCGGGGGCTGCGGGAATTTCGCGACAGTGGTCGGCTCGATGTCACCGGGGAAGGTCATCTTCTGGTGACGTGCCGCCGCGCCGGTGCGCAATTCGCCGTCGGCGTAGTGCCAGCCGCCGCCGCGGAACCAGTCCAGACTGGCGAACACCGTCTTGGCGCTGCCTTTGGAACCGTTTCCGCCGCTCTTGCTGAGGTGGCTGAGCACCACCTCGGCGGGGCCGGGCACCCGGCGGGTGATGAGATGGGCGAGCAGATCTCCGGGGAGATTGTTGTCGGTCACGCCGGAAACCACGGTGACGCCCGCCGCCGCAGCGCGCGTTCCGTACTCGTCGAGAACGCGCTTCAGGAATAGTTGCTCGCCGGACATGTCTGTGTAGTGCGCGCCCGCGTCGATGGCCGCGTCGATGGCCGCGTCGAGCACCGCAGAGCCGTGCTGGACGTAGGCGGGCAAGCTGCTGATCACCACGTCGGCGCCGGTGAACGCTCGGACGAGGGCCGCGCGGTCGGGCAGGTCTGCTACTCGTATGTCGGCGCCGGGCATGGCCGCCGCGTCGGCGGCGGCGCGGATGCGCTCGGCATTGCGCCCCACCAGGATCGGGGTGAGGCCGCGACGGCGCAGTTCGGCGAGCAGGTAGCCGCCGGTGTGTCCGGTCGCGCCGTAGACGGCGATGGTCGCAGGGCGTTCGGTTGATGTCATGGGAAGAAACATATTGCTCTCATACGACTAAACCAATGCCTGTAAGGCTCGATTTTTTGTCCCAAACGCTCATATCCAGAGTGTTATGGTGAATGAGTGGACATTCTCAGCGAGGCCATCGCGGCGATCCGCACCGGCAGTCCCGCCTCCGGCCTGTTCATCCGGCACGCCCCGTGGGGCCGGCGGTATCCCGTGGTGCCGGGGGCGGGTTTCCATGTGGTGTTGCAGGGCTCTTGCTGGGTGGTGCCGCCGGACGGCGAACCCATGGCGCTCGGCGTGGGGGACGTGTTGTTCATGCCGCGAGGCGCCGACCACGACCTGGTCGACAGCTTGGACACTCCCGTCACCGAGACCGCGTTGCCCGGTGAGCCGAGGGAGATCGTGGGGCCCGGCGTCCGGACCGCCTTGCTCTGTGGCGCTTACGAACTCGGCCGCGGTCGCACCCATCCGATCCTCGACGAGCTGCCCGAGTTCATCCATCTGCCCGCGCGTCCGGGGCGTCATCCCGCGCTGCGCGGCGCGGTCGATCTGCTGGCCGCGGAGATCGCCGAGCCGCGGCAGGGGAGCGACGCGGCCGTGCCCGCGATCCTCGAGACGCTGCTGCTGTTCATCCTGCGCGCCTGGTTCGACGAGCAGGCCGACCTGCGTTCCTCCGGCTGGGCCGGCGCCTTCGCCGATCCCGCCGTGGCGGCGGTGCTACGCGCGGTGCACGAGAAACCCGCGCGCGCCTGGACCGTCGCCGATCTCGGTGACATCGCGGGCGTTTCCCGCGCGACCCTCGCCCGCCGCTTTCTCGCGACGGTCGGCGAGCCGCCGCTGGCCTATGTGACCCGCTGGCGCATGCTGACCGCCGCCCGCCTGCTGCGCGACACCGACAGCAGTCTTGCCGCCGTGGCCCGCCGCGTCGGCTACACCTCGGAGTTCGCCTTCGCGAAGGCGTTCAAACGCGAATACGGGCTTGCGCCAGGCGGATACCGCCGTGCGGCCGACAACGCGCCTGTGGTGGCGGTTTGAGGGCCCGGGTTCGGAACCGCCTTGTCGGCACCGGCGTCAGGTGTCGTAGTACTCGTCTTCGTACTCGTCGTCGGGGAGGTACTCGACATCCGAAGCCACGTCGGCGGCCGGCTCGCGCAGGCTCGGAGCGCCCGGTAACAGTTCGGCGAGTTCGGGCATGCTGCCCACGATGTCGCTGATCGGGGTGATCGTCTCGGTCACTTGGTGATGTGCGAGACGCGCTGCGGCCCGCGCTGTTTCGGTCACGATCGCGGCGAGACGTTCGGACGGAGTGCGCAGCGCGGCCGGATCCAATCGCACCTCGGTGACCGCGCCGGTGAAATCCACCGCCACCGTCACGTATCCGTCGGGAGAACGTGCCTCGCCGCGCACGTCGTGCACTTGTTCTCGAATAGCGGCCAGTTCCGTGAGTTGCTGCTCGTACCGCTCGTCCATCACTGGCCGTTCGCGTCGAGCAATGCCTGGGCTTCGGCGCCGTGCTTGCGCATCATCGGAATGATCCACGCGCGCAGATCGCGTGGGAAATCACGATTCGCGAGCTGAGCGAGCAGCCATTCCGAGTCCTGCTGGTCGAGACGATCGACGGCGAAGAGGAGTATGTCGTCGTCGAACCAGTGCGGGTTGTCATCCGGATTGATCTCGCCGGTCAGGAATTTGGTCACCGCATCGCGCGCCGCCGCGATCTTGTCGTGGTTGTTCATGTCGACCTCCGCGGTTGATCAGGGTGCTCGTCCGGTTGGTTGAGATGAGGATGTTCGGGATCGACACCCTTTTCGGCGAGTGCCGCGAGTGCTCGTTCTCGGAACATCGCGAAATCGCCGTTCTCGCTCCGGGTGGATTGCAGCGCCTGGTAGATGGCCTGGGACCGTTCGGAGCCGAAACTGGAATTGGCGGCCCGTGGTTCGGCGCCGATACCGACGCCCTCCATAACTTGGTGTGTCATCGCGGGAGCGTCCCATAGGAACGCATCGGGTTGCCGCGCCTGATACTCGCGAAGCCAGTCGACAACCCGATGGGCATCGGCAAGATCCTTCGTATAGATCACCATCGCGTCCGACCGAACCGAATGGGGGCCGACGACTTTCGCGCTGTAGATACCGGGGAATCGATCGGGGCTGTCCACGATTTCGTGGACCACACCACGCATCAGGTCGGGCACCGCGTCAGCGCGTGCGTTCACATACACACGATAGCCGACGTCCGAGACCGCATTCGCTCGGTGGTAATGGACGAAACTGATCGATCCGGTATCGATCTCCGGCGCGTTCGAGGCGTCGAGAATTCTGGCCCCTCGCCCTTGGACCAAGGCTATACGCGATTCCGGTCCTCGGGCGGCGAGTATATCCGCGAGTTGCATGACATAGCCGCGTGGATCCGTGACCAGATTCGTCTCGGTAGCCGCGCCGTACTCGCTGTACACGCCCCATTCGCTGGTTATCCGGTCTCCGTTGTTCCAGATCCGTTCCAGGAATCCGTTGAGATTCTCGAGCGACAGATCCGGCGCTTCCAACCCGTGCTGCTGGTAGGAGAAATCGCGCACCGCCATCACATCGTCGAACGACATGTCATGGCTCAGGCGCTCCCGCAGTTCGGCGAGTGTGCGTGGCTCGTCGAATACCGAGGGGAACTCCGCTACGGCACGATCGAGTGCCGCCGCATCCGGATGCCATGCGTACGGGGACGTGCCGTGCTGTTCTCCCGGGGGTGAGGTCTCGTCGGCTTCCCGCGACGCATCCGGGTCAGCCGCGTCCTCGTCGCGGTCCGGATGCTGCGGGGGTGGTGTCTCTTCGTCGGGCTTGGGTGTGGTGGGTTCGGGTTCGTCGGGCTTGGGTGTGGTGGGTTCGGGTTCGTCGGGCTTGGGTGTGGTGGGTTCGGGTTCGTCGGGCTTGGGTGTGGTGGGTTCGGGTTCGTGG
>NZ_JBSFNF010000029.1:55401-79335 GCF_053586955.1 Nocardia sp. NPDC003726
TCGGGTTTCGGTGTGGTGGGTTCGGGTTCGTCGGGTTTCGGTGTGGTGGGTTCGGGTTCGTCGGGTTTCGGTGTGGTGGGTTCGGGTTCGTCGGGCTTGGGTGTGGTGGGTTCGGGCTCTTCGGGCTTGGGCGTGTTTGGGCGTGGCGGGTTGCCGTCGTCGGGTGTGCTGGGGCGGCGTGGTGGGTTGCCGTCGTCGGGTGTGCTGGGTCGGCGTGGTGGGTTGCCGTCGTCGGGTGTGCTGGGTCGGCGTGGTGGGTTGCCGTCGCCCGGTGCGGCGGGTGCGGGACCGTTACCGCCCGGGGGCGGGGTCGACGGGTCGGGTGTCGGTCGGGCTCCGGGGCGGTTCGTGTTCCCGGGCGCCGGGCGGGCCAGGGGACGGGGCGGCAACGGCTGTGCGAAGACTGTGGCGGAGCCGACGAAGCCGCCGACGAATCCGGTGATCAACGCGTTTTCGAGGTCTTCGCCCTTCGGTATGTGTCCGGTCAGCGGTATCTGCGCGACCAACCCTCCGGCCGCACCGGCGACTCCGCCGGCTCCGCCGATCAGCAAGCCGCTGGTGACGTGGGCGCCGTAACGCACCACGTTGGACTGCGACCGCTCGGCGATGCTGCCGATCACCCGGTTGACGCCGGGAGCGACGCGGGACGCGAAACGTGCTCCGAGGGCTCCGCCCGCACCGCCGATGACAGCGGCGTCGCCGACCTGGTCCCATTCGATCTTGTCGCGGTGGTGCAGGACGTTCTTCTGCCACCATTGAGCGCCGCCGTTGACCAGGGCGCCGGTGCCCGCGCCGAGTGCGGCGCCGATCGCGGTCGCCTTCGCCAGTGGGATACCGGCCCGCCGTATCGCGCACTCGGCGCCGACACTCTTGATGCTGAGCAGGCATCGCCGGCTGGCCGCCGCCCAGCTCGCCTCCGCGGCCGCCCGGTCCTCGGCGGCCTTGACGACGCCTGGCGCCATGAGCGCCGCGTCCAGCGCCAATTGCGCCAGCAGAGCGAATCCGGTGCCGATCACCAGCAGTTTGTTGAACTCGATGTCGTTGGCGCCCCTGTAGCACTGTTCGGCCATGGAGTCGGCATACGTGGCGTGATTGCGCAGATCGTCGCCGAGTTGCAGATTCCGTTGCGTCTTGACGTCGCTCGTCATGCCCGCGATCGCCGCCCGCTCCGACGCCGCGGCGACATCGTGCCGGTCGGCGAGCACTCGGCAGCTCTCGGCGGTATCCGACCATTGGTCACCGAGACGGCGCGCGGCGTCCTCGTCGCCGCAGGGGAAATGCCCCGCGACGCAGGTCACCAGCCAGTCCGGGAAAGCCTCCGGTATCTGCAGGGTCATAGCGAGACGTCCGGCGAAGGGGCCGCTTCCGCTGGGACATGTGCGACCGAAACGGACTCCGCCACGAAGGCGCGGCGTGCCGCCTCGATCATGTCGTGCGTGACGTTCGGATGGGCCAGCGCGATGGCGACCAGGGCCGCGTCCGTGTCGGGCCCCAACCCCACGTGCATCCGCAGCGGGCTGCCCGCGACCGCTGCGGCCAACTCGGTCTCGAACGTTTCGTGCTGCCGGTCGTCGGCGGTCCGGCCACCGCCTGCGTTCACGGCAGTGCCGTCCAGGTCTTCTTCGCCGTCTCGACCAGCAAGCGGTGCAGCACCTTCGCGGGCGGCCCCGCTTCGGGTCCGTTGATCTGGACCTCGGCGAACGCGTCGGCCAACGCCATGCCCGGATCGAAGCGGCCGTTGTGGAATCCGTAACGGCTCAGTTGGGCCCGCCATTGCTCGTAATCGGCGGGGGAGGCGGCGGGGGACTTGTCGCGTGCTTCCGTGCCGCGGGTTCGAGTGAACTCGGCGATCAGCGCGTCCTGGGCCAACTGTCTCGCCTGGAACCGGCCGGCGATGTCCAGCGCGTGCCCCAATTCCCGAATCATCGTCGAATACACCGGACGCCGGTCCGATCCGCGTGCGAGGTTCCCGGATTGTGTTGTGTTACGGACATATTCGGCGAACGCGGTCGGATTCCGCGCGACCACCGAGTCGAGCACGATCCTGCGGGTGTATGGCTCCGGGCCCGCCTGTCCCGCGACCCAGTCCCATTCCAGACGAGTGGCGGCCTCGCGCGATTCCGCTATAGCGATCTGGCGCAAGTCGAGGTAGGGATACTGGTTGAGCACGTCATCGAGCGCCGCCGCCAGTTCCCGGATCGCGTACCCGTCGATGCCGGGATCATCGAACCCGACGAGTTCCAGGTCGTGGCGCTCGGCCAGTTCCCGCGCGAGACGGACGTTCTCACTCACGACCATGCCGTCGGTGGCCCAGGGGTGACGCGCGCCGGACTTGGACTCGGCGCCGAATGCCTTGCCGGCCGCCTTCGCCGCGGGCTTGCCCGCCTGCTGATCGGGGAACTGGGGCGAGGGCATGCGCGGCGGCGAGACGTTCGGAGCCGACGCGGAGACCCTCGGTGGGGTGCTCGGCGGCGCCGATACCTGCGGGCCTGCGGCTTTGGCTGCCGGTGCGTTAGAGGAAGGCGCGGTCTCGGCCGAACTCTTCGACCACGGAGTGCGCGCCTGTTTGCGGTTGGTCGCCGGGTCGCCGGTGGCGGTTGCCTGCGGAGCGGTAGCCGCCGGAGTGGTGTTGCGCGTGGTCGCCGGTGCGGTGGCCGAGGGTGTCCGCTCGGAGGCCGGCGCGCTCTCGTCGCGCCCGGGCACGTAGGAGCCGAGCGGATTGCCCAGTCCGGGATTCCCCGCACCGGGGACGTTGCCGGACAGCGGGTTGGCCGAGACGCTCGGTTGATTCGATCGGGCCGACTGCGGGGCAGTGGAAGGCGATCGCGAGTTGCCGGGGTTGTTCGCGTTGTCCGCCACGGGGGACGTGGGGCTACGACCGGGGTCCCATGCCGTGTCCGGCCCGGTCGTCGACGACGCGGACGCGGGGTTGGCACGGTTGCCGGTGGGTGTGGCGCTCGTGGTGGTGGGATTCCGCGCACTCGGCGGAACCTGATAGGGCGACGTGCCGGGACCGGTGTTCGGGCTGTCCTGTGCCGACGGGTCGGCGTCCTTGATCCGCCGGACTCCTTCGGTATCTTGTTGCTCGAATTTGTCCACCAGGCCCGCGACGACAATCCCTTCTTCGCGCAGGCTCGCTACGGTCTTCGTCAGACCGGCGACGCCTTTCTCCGCGTCCGGAAGATAGGTGCGCTCGAACGCTTTGCCCGCCGGGTCGTCTCCCCACCAGCTGCCTTCCCGCTCGATCGCGGCCTTCAACTCGTTCAGGACGCGTTGGGCATCCGCACCGATGTCCTCGAATTCCGGAACCAGTGCCCGAAGCCGTTCCTGATCGAGCCGCAACGACTGCGCCACACCCGTCTCCTCACGCCTCCCTGCGGCCGATTCCCGTCCGGTTCGTCGGCCCGCTGTCTAGTTGTCGATGGACTCCGGTTTTTCCCGCCAGCTCGGTGCGCCCGGCACCATGTCGGGTAGGTCGGGCATGGCCTGGGCGGCGTCCTCGAGCCCGGCGATCAGCGCCTCCCGCTGCGACCGCGCCTGCTGTGCCGCCTCCTGCGCTGCTTCGGTGATCGACTGTCCCAGTCGTTCCGCCGTCCCTCGGGTCGCGGCCGCCGCCAAGCGCACGTCCGTGATCACCCCCGCGCTGTCCACCGTCACTTCCACCAGCTGATCAGCGGAGCCGGCTCGAACACGTAGCGTCTCCAGCTGCTGCCGCACCTCGGTGAGCTCGGCCTGCTGCCGCTCGTAGATGTCGAGGATGTAGTGGACCTGGCTGCGCAATCCACTGTTCGCCGATCGCAGGCCGTCCCGTTCCCATCGATCCACGGGCGGCTCCCTGCTGTGTGTCCTCATCGGTCGGCGCACACGCCGCCGTTGCGCGGAAACCGCTCGCTCGTCGACGGGCGCGTCGCGTCAGCCAATTATCGGAACAGCGCATGCGCCGAACCGACGCCGGGCTTCCCGGTGATGGGAATTCCGGCTTGATCATCGCCGGGGGCGTTCAGCTGAACGGGGAGCGCGGTCGTTGCTGGAGTTCACCGTCGAGGTAGATGTCGACCTTCTCGTTGTAGAAGCACACCAGCCCGGCGACCTTCTGGCTCTCCGGCAGCGGCGTGCGATAGCCCCACACGTAGTCGGGATATTCGTTGCCGCCGACGCGGACGGTCCAGTAGTCGGCGGTGCCCTTGTACGGGCAGCTGGTGTGGGTGGCCGACGGGTGCAGTAGATCCATCCTGACGTCGGTCATCGGCAGGTAATACCGCGCGGGCAAGCCGGTTTCGAAGAGGATGCGCGGGGCGCGTGAGTCGGCGACGGTGACGCCGTCGATCTCCACCCGCACATGCCGTGAACTGGCCAGGATGTCGACGCGGGAGTACGGGTTGCGCGGGTGGACGTAGATCGGTTCGTCCTCCTCGAACCACTCGTCCATCGCACCCCATTCCAGGCGCACCAGCTCGCGCAATTCGGTGATCGGCGACTCGTGATAACGCAGCGCCGCCCCGCCCGCGGTCGTGCCGTCGACCATGACGTCATAGACGGTCGCGTCGCCGCGGCTGGTGGAGTGCTGCGTCTGCCCGTTCGGTTCGAGTTTCGCGCGCAGATCCGTGACCGGCAGATAGTAGGTCGGGTAGTGCGGGTTCTCCCACACGAGCACCGGCCGAACGCTGTCGGCGACCAAGTGCCCGCCCAGATAGGCGCGCACACGCTTCTGGCTGGTCTCGACGCTGACGCGCCCCCGCTTCGCTTCGGTCATATTTCTCGACCGTACTCCTCGGCCGGTGCGCGCCAGGGCGGAAAACGACGAAGGCAGCCACGCGGGTGGCTGCCTTCGGTGCGCTCGGACGATCAGTCGTCGCCGACGGTGATGGCCTGTGCTTCCTCGACGCTGTGCGGAGCGGGATCGTGGTCGTCGAGGTGGGCCAAGGCGGCGCGCCCGGCCAGCAGGACGACGACCGCGGCGGCGGTGCACGCCGCGCCCACCCAGAACGGCAGCGAGATGCTGTTCTCGCCGAGCTTGCCCGCGAGATAGGGCGCCGCGGCGCCGCCCGCGAAACGGACGAAGCTGTATGCCGCCGACGCGGTGGACCGCTCCACCGGCGCCGAGATCATCACGGCCTCGGTGATCAGCGTGTTGTTCACGCCGAGGAACAGGCCCGCCAGCACGGTGCCGACGATCAGCACCGGCTTGTGCTCGGCGAACACGGCCATCATCGCCAGGTCGGCCGCGAACAGGCCGAGCGAGAGGCCCATCATCGGCAGCGAACCGAAGCGCCGCTGCAACCGGGGAGCCAGGAACACCGACGCGATCGCCAGCAGCACACCCCAGCCGCAGAAGATGAAGCCGATCGCATAGGTACCCATGTCCAGCGGGAAGGGGGTGTAGGCGAGCAGGGTGAAGAAGCCGAAGTTGTACAGCAGGGCGGTGAGGCTCACGATCAGAAGTCCGCGGTAGCGCAGGGCGCGGAACGGCGCGGTGATCGAGGTGTGGTGCGTCGGCTCTGGGCCTTCCGGCAGCAGGACGACGATGCTGATCAGGGCGACGGCCATCAACGCCGACACGCCGAAGAACGGCCCGCGCCAGCTGATTCCGCCGAGCACGCCGCCGACCAGCGGACCGGTCGCGATACCGATGCCGAGCGCCGCCTCGTACAGGATGATCGCGCGGGCCACACCGCCGCTGGCCGCGCCGACGATGGTGGCCAGGGCGGTGGCGATGAACAACGCGTTGCCCAGGCCCCAGCCCGCGCGGAACCCGACGATCTGCGCCACCGTGTTCGACATACCGGCCAGCGCCGCGAACACGATGATGATCGCCAATCCGGCCAGCAGCGTCTTCTTCGCGCCGAAGCGGCTGGACACCACACCGGTGATCAGCATGGCCACGCCCGTCACCAGCATGTAGCTGGTGAACAGCAGCGACACCTGCGAAGGTGACGCGTCCAGTTGCTCGCCGATCGGTTTGAGAATGGGATCGACCAGGCCGATGCCCATGAACGCGATCACGCTCGCGAACGCGACCGCCCAGACGGCTTTCGGTTGCTTGGTGTTGTCCGCGACCGGGGCGCGGGCAGGAGCCAAAGTGCTCATCAGTGTTCCCTCGAGATCGGATCGTGCTGTCGCGTAGCCGCTTTCAGGGCCTCCAGCAAGTCGTGCAGTTCGGTGTCCAGCCGGGCCAGGCGTCCGGCGTCGAAGCCGGGCAGATGCGCGCCGATCGCGGTGGCGAACGCGCGGCGGAACTCGGCCAGCCGGGTCCGCCCGGCCGGGGTGAGTTCGACGATCACGGCCCGGGAGTCCTCCGGGTCCTTGCGCCTGGTCGCGAAGCCTTCCGCGACCAGCTTGCCGATCAGCGCCGTTGCCGCCGGCTGTGAACATCGGTCGATCCTGGCGAATTCGCTGACGCGCAGCGCGCCGTGTTCGTCGAGCACCGCCAGCGCCCGCAACATGGCCCGCGGCAGGTCGTCGCCGCTGATCACCCCGGCCAGCCGAGTGAGCCTGCCCGCGGTGACGAGAAGGTCGACGACGATGTCATTCGCTACGGTCACCTGAGCTTGCTGCACAGGAATATTATTACATAGGCTAACTATCTATTTGTGGTGAAATCGGCCACACGGTGGGACGCCCGGCGGATCGGTGTTCTCTGCCGGGTCGCCCCGAGTCGCCGTTGCTGCTCAATCAGGCTGTCCCGCAAGAGGGCTCGTCGACTCCTCGTAGTGGATGTCGTATGCCGCCGCGATCGGGTTGATCTTCACCGGATCCAGCGCGCCGTCGGTCAGCACCGACGCTCCGGCTTCGAAGAGGTCTTCGAGGTAGCACTCCCAGCCGCCGGGTGAGGAGATCTGCAGTACCCGTGGCGGCGGCTGCGATCCGCAGCGCAGGGCGTGCGGAACGCCGTGCGGCAGCAGTACGAACATGCCCTCGGTCGCGGAGAACGTCCGGTCGTCGAACTCGACGTCGAGCGTGCCTTCCAGCACGTAGATGCATTCGTCCGCGACATGGTGCGTGTGTCGCGGGATATCTCGCGCCAACGTCACTTCCAGCAGGGAGAACCTGCCCTCGGTGTCGGCGGTGGTTGCCTTCACCGCGAACGCGGGCGGCAGCGGCACTCGGCCGGGCCGCGCGTCGCCGGGGGTCAGAAGACGGAAACGGTTGTGGGACATGAAGTGCTACCCTTCGAGACAATGAAACGGAACCGGAATCCGATTCCGTTTGAAGCGTAAACATGGAGGAATCGCCCGTGTCAAGGCCGCCATCGCCCCGCAGGCAGCGGGCCGACGCCACGCTCAACCGCGCCCGCATCGTGGCCGTGGCCCGCACGCTGTTCGCCGAGCAGGGCGGCGCCGTGCCACTGGCCGAGATCGCCCGCGCCGCCGGAGTGGGCGTCGGAACCGTCTACCGCCATTTCCCCACCCATGCCGACCTGATCGAGGCCGCGGCCGAGCAGCGCTTCGCCGAGATCGAGGAGTTCGCCCGCACCGAATGCCTGCGCGGCGAGCCGGGCGAGGGGCTCGCCCGCTACTTGCGCCGTGTCGGCGCGGTGCTGGCGGCCGACCGTGGCTTGTCGGCGGCGATCGAGGCGGCTCGGCAGTCGACGGGCAGCGAGCCGAGGGGTGAGGCCCGCGACAGGCTCGAGGACGTGATCGGCGAACTCGTCGAGCGGGACCGGGCCGCGGGAACGCTGCGTGCGGACTGCACGGTGGGTGATGTCTACATGATCGTCGGCGCGTTGTCCGCGACCATCAGCAGCGGCAGCGGTGATTGGCGCAGGCTCGTACGGATCGTGCTGGACGGCCTGCGCCCCGAAGCGGCCCGTGAACGCTCGGCGGAGTGATCAGCTGGGGGCTATGTTCGCGTTGCGGTGGAAGATGTTGCCCGGGTCGTAGTCGGCCTTGATGTGCGCCAGCTTCGCGTACTTGGTGCGGCCGTACGATTCGCGCACCCGGTCATGGTCCGGGTCGGACATGAAGTTGACGTACCCGCCCTGGTTGGAAGCCAGCGGGCGCAGCGCTGCCCATGTCGTGCGCACCCATTCCCGGTCCGAGGCGAGTGTTTCGGGGTCGGGGGTGATCGCGGTGATGTTGCACTCGTAATGCGGGTTGCGCGTGCCGCCGAATGCCGTGTCGTTCTCGCCGACGGTGCTGAACGCACCGGTGAGCGGGAAGATCGGCATGAACGACAGCGGCGCGGACTTCCCGGCGGCGTTCGCGGTGAGAACCGCGATGACGTCGTTGGAGAAATCGTCGAGGTCGAGAGCCTTCTCGTAGCCGTGCAGGCCCCACGGCGCCGCCGCGTCGAGCATCCGCTGCAACCCGGTGTACGGCATCGGGGTGCCGAACTCGAACAGGGGCGGCAGTGCGCCGCGGATCGGCGCCACCGCGGCGGCGTGCTCCTCGGCCGTGCCGAATCCGGCCACGATCAGGGCGTGGCCCGCGTGGCCGTGATACCGCTCCGGGACGAAAGGCGCGGGCGGCGCCGACATCGCCAGCGCGATCAACGCCCCGGACCGACGCGGCAGGGTGGGGATGAACTCACGGATCAGGCGCAGTGCGTCGGTGCCGTCCGCCATGTCCCAGAACAGCAGGCCGACGTGGACCTCCGGCCCGACGTGGTGCAGGCGGTATTCGAATTCGGTGACCACGCCGAAATTCCCGCCGCCCCCGCGCAAG
The DNA here is from genome assembly GCF_053586955.1 of Nocardia sp. NPDC003726. Taxonomy (NCBI): domain Bacteria; kingdom Bacillati; phylum Actinomycetota; class Actinomycetes; order Mycobacteriales; family Nocardiaceae; genus Nocardia; species Nocardia sp. NPDC003726. The sequence continues at coordinate 64,065 of NZ_JBSFNF010000029.1, forward strand.
GCCCAGAACAATTCCGCGTTCTCGGTCTCCGACGCCCGCACCACCCGGCCGTCGGCGAGGACCACCTGCGCCGAGACGAGGTTGTCGATGGCCAGCCCGGCCATGCGGGTCAGCCAGCCCATGCCGCCGCCGAGGGTGAGGCCGCCGACGCCGGTGTCGCTGATCACCCCGCCGGTGACCGCCAGCCCGTAGGCCTGGGTCGCCGCGTCCATGTCCGCCATCGTCGCTCCGCCGCCGACCCTGGCGCGCTCGGTCTCCGGATTCACCACGACGCTCTTCAAAGCGCTGAGGTTGATCATCAGGCCGCCGTCGCCGACCGCGGTTCCGCTGTAGGAATGGCCGCCGCCGCGAACGGAGATTTCCAGCCCGCGGTCCCGGCCGAAGGCCAGCGCCGCGGAGACGTCACCGGGCGACAGGCACTGGGCGATCACCGCAGGGCGCCGGTCGATGTCGCCGTTCCAGATGGCGCGGGCCCGGTCGTATCCGTGGTCGGCTGGGCCGTACACCGGCCCGCCGATGGCGGACCGCAATGCTTCGAGATCGGAATTCACTGTTCGCGTCATGGCATCCTCCCGGCTGGTGGGCCCCGACGACTTTTGGGACGAGTCGGCATCTCGACTCGCTACGGCACCGATTCCGACCTGCGGTGCCACTCGAAAACGCATCCCCCGGCATGCGCGTGTGGCGCTTGTCACATCTTAGTGCATCGAGTTCGCGCCGGACAGCCTATCGAGGCAGGGCGCACCGCCGCCACGGACGGTGCGCCGCTGCCCCGGCTCAGGCGGGCTGCGTCACCGGGCGGTGCGCGGCGCCGAACAGTTGCGCGTCCCCGTGGGCGCGCTTGAAGAACAGATGCGCGTCGTGCTCCCAGGTGATCGCGATGCCGCCGTGCAACTGGACGGTCTCGGCCGCGATGGCGGTGAGCGCCTCGGAGCAGTGCACGCGGGCGACCCAGACGTCCTCGGCGGCCGACGGGCTGTTCGCCGCCACCGCCGCGGTCGCGGCGACCGACGCCGACCGGGCCGATTCCAGCAGCACGTACATGTCGGCCATGCGGTGCTTGAGCGCCTGGAAACTGCCGATCACCCGCCCGAACTGCACGCGGGACTTGGCGTAGTCCACCGTCATCTCCAGGCAGCGGTCGGCGGCGCCGACCTGCTCGGCGGCCAGCGCCGCCCACGCGATCTCCCGCAGCCGGGCGATCGTCGCGGACTGATCACCGGAGCCGAGCCGTCGTGCGGGCGCGTCGGCGAAGCCGACTTCGGCCAGCTTGCGGGTGGGGTCCATGGTGGGCGCTGGCCGCCGGGTGACGCCAGGCGCGGTGGGCTCGACCTCGAACAGACCGGTCGGCGTGACGACGACGAAGGTGTCCGCCGACATCCCGTCCAGCACGTAGTGCGCGGTCCCGGTGAGGGCCCCGCCCGTCTCGTGCACGCCCGGCTCGTCCCAGCCGCGCTCGTCCGCCCAGCAGACCGCGATCGTGCGCGCGCCTTCGGCCACCTCGGGCAGCAGCCGCGCGCACGCTTCCCCGTCACCGGACAGCAGCACCGCCTGCCCGCCGAGGACCGCGGAACCGAGCATCGGCACCCCGGCGAGCGTGCGGCCCAATTCGCCCACCACCAGCAGGGATTCGACCAGGCTCGCGCCGAATCCGCCGTACTCCTCCGGAATCGCCAGCGCGGCGACGCCGATCTGCTCGCACAGCAGCCGCCACAGCGCCGGGTCGTAGCCGAGTTCGGTGTCCATCGCGGCGCGTACCGCGGCGGACCCGGCGTGCTTGGTCAGCAGCGCCCGCACCGAAGCGAGGAATTCCTGATGTTCGGCGGTGCTCATCGGTGTCCTTTCTTCGGGGGGCGCTGCCGCCTCCGGGCCTGACCGCTCATGCTGTGTTGGTTTGTCGCATGAGCGGGGCCCTGCGTGGTTACGCTGCGCTGCCGCCTCCGGGCCTGACCGCTCATGCGAGGCCTCGCGGGGCGGGTTCGGTGTCTTCCCGCAGCGCCCGGGCGATCCGGGCGCGATGCAGGTCCGGTGTGCCCCAGGCCGAACGCAGCGCGGTCACCTTGGTCAGCCACAGCGACAGGTCGTACTCGGCGGTGTAGCCGATCGCGCCGTGGACTTGGAGCGCGGTGCGGGCCGCGCGATAGGCGGCGTCGCCGCAGGCGATGACGGCGGCCGAGACGTCCCGTCCGCGGGTGGGTCCGGCCATGGTGAGCGCGGCGCGGTAGAGCAGGGGCTCGGCCAGGTCCAGCGCGATGAGCACGTCGGCCAGCTTCTGCTTCACGGCTTGGAACTCGCCGATCGGCTTACCGAATTGCTTGCGCTGCTTGGCGTATTCCGTGGACGAGTACAGCAGTGCCTTGCCCGCGCCGAGCAACTGGGCCGCGCATGCCAGCGCGCCGGTGTCGAAACCGGCGGCCACGGCCGCGCCGACCTGGTCACCCTCGACGACGGTCGCGGCCGCGGCGACCGTGAACAGGCGACGGGCGGGATCGACCGATCGCACCAGGCCGGTGCGGTGCCCGGTGGATACCAGGTCCGCACCGGCCACCAGCACCACATCGGCGGCGTCGGCGTCCAGCGCGACGCCGCTGTGGCCGGGTGACTCGAACGCGACGGTGCCCAGCGCCGTGCCCTCCACGAAGCCGGGTAGCAGCCGCGCGGCCGGGCCCTGGTCCGCAAGCGCCTGCAACAGCGCAGGAATCGCGGCGGCGGTCTCCACCAGCGGACCCGGCACGGCCGCCCGCCCGATCTCCTGGAACGCCACGACCAGATCGATCGGTTCGGCGCCGATGCCGCCGTGTTCCTCCGCGACGGCCAGACCCAGCACACCGGCTTCGGCCAGTTGCCGGATCAACGCCCGACCAGGCCCGCTGTCGCCGGACGCCCACGCGCGCACGGCGGAGGGCGCGCGGCCCGCCTCCAGCAGTTTGCGCAGGCTGGCGCCGAAATCGAGTTGTTCGGGGCTGAGCGCGAATCTCATCGGCCGCTTCCTCTCGGTAGTCCGAGCAGCCGCTCGGCGATGATGTTGCGCTGGATCTCGTTGGTGCCGGCGTAGATCGGCCCCGACAGCGCGAACAGGTAACCGTCGGTCCACGGCCCGGAACGTTCCGCCGCCGGACCGAGCACTTCGAGCGCGGTCTCGTGCATGGCGATGTCCAGCTCCGACCAGAACACCTTGGTGATCGAGGATTCCGCGCCCAGCTTGCCGCCTTCGTTGAGCCGGGTGACCGTGCCGAAGGTGTGCAGCCGGTAGGCCTCGCTGCCGATCCAGGCGTCTACCACCGCGTCGCGCTGCGCGGTGTTGTCCGGATCGCCGTCCTCGCGCCACAGCTCGATCAGCCGCCGCGCGGTGGCGCTGAATCGGCCAGGGCTGCGCAGGGAGAGGCCGCGTTCGTTGCTCGAGGTGCTCATCGCCACGCGCCAGCCCTCGCCGGGCGCGCCGATCACGTCGCGGTCGGGCACGAACACCTCGTCGAGGAAGATCTCCGCGAAGCCCGGCTCCCCGTCCAGCTGCGGGATCGGACGCACCGACACCCCGTCGGCGGTCAGTGGGAACATGACATAGGTGAGGCCCTTGTGCCGCTCGGCCTCGGGGTCGCTGCGGAACAACCCGAATGCCCAGTCGGCGAAGGCGGCGCGCGAACTCCACGTCTTCTGTCCGCTCAGCAGCCAGCCGCCGTTGGTGCGCTTGGCGGTCGAGCGGATACCGGCCAGGTCGCTGCCCGCTTCCGGTTCCGACCACGCCTGCGCCCAGATGTCGTCGCCGCGCGCCATCCGCGGCATGATCCGTTCCAGCTGTTCGGGGGTGCCGTGTTCGAAAAGCGTCGGCGCCAGCAGGAAGATGCCGTTCTGGCTGACCCGCCCCGGCGCGCCCGCCGCGTAGTACTCCTGCTCGAACAGCACCCATTCCAGCAGCGAGGCATTGCGGCCGCCGAACTCCTCCGGCCAGGCCACCACCGAGAGCCTGGCCTCGGCGAGGGTGCGCTCCCACGCGCGGTGCGCCTCGAAGCCCGCCTTGGTGTCCATGGACGGCAGCGGTTTCGCCGGTTTGTTCGCGGCCAGGAATTCGCGGACCTCCCGCTGGAATTGCTGGGCCGCCTGGTCGAGATCCAGATCCACTAGGTCGTTCCGTTCTGTTCTGCGGTGCTCGCCGATGCCTTCATCGACTTGGCGTTCATGCCGCCGAGGGAGTCGGCGCCGACTTCGGCGTTGTGCGCGTGGGCGAAGTGGTGCAGGCCGAAGACCGAGTCCATGCCCGACCGCATGCCCATCAGGTCCTCGGCCTGATTGACCGCCTTCTTCGTCAGCGCGAGGCCGAATTGCGGCATGGCGGCGATCTTCTCGGCCAGCGCCAGCGTCTCGGTCTCCAGGTCGGCGCGCGGCACCACCCGGTTGACCATGCCCCATTCCTTGGCCTGCGCGGCGCCGAACCGATCGCCGGTGAACAGGAACTCCTTGGCCGCGCGCGGACCCATCACCCATGGGTGCGCGAAGTACTCGACGCCGGGAATGCCCATGCGCACCACGGGATCGGAGAAGAACGCGTCGTCGGAGGCGATGATCAGATCGCACACCCAGGCCAGCATGAGCCCGCCCGCGATGCAGGCGCCCTGCACCATGGCGATGGTCGGCTTGGGAATCTCCCGCCAGCGCCTGCACATCCCGAGGTAGACCTCGAGCTCGCGGGCGAAGCGCTGATCGCCGCCGGCCCGGTCCACGTGGTCCCACCACAGCGCGGCCTTGTTCTGGTACCGCACGTGGTGGTCGCGGCCGGGCGTGCCGATGTCGTGGCCCGCGCTGAAGTGTTTGCCGTTGCCGGCGAGCACGATCACGCCGACCTCCGGGTCCTCCACGGCGCGCTCGAACGCGGCGTCGAGGGCGTAGGTCATCACCGAGTTCTGCGCGTTGCGGTAGTCCGGCCGGTTCAGCGTGACGATCGCGACGCGCCCGCGCCGCTCGTAGGTGACGACCTCACCCTCGTCCGGGATCGCCGGACCCTGGTCCGGGGTTGCCGGTTCCGACATTACGACTTCTCCTCACGTAGTTGACGCTTGAGCACTTTCCCGGCGGCGCTGTAGGGCAGCTGGTCGCGGAATTCGACGAACCGCGGCACCTTGAAATTGGCCAGCACGGCGGTGGCGTGGGCGAGCACCTGGTTCTCGGTGAGGCCGGAGCCGGGCTTGCGCACCACGTACGCCTTGCCCACCTCGCCCATCCTGGTGTCGGGCACGCCGATGACCGCCGACTCGGCCACGCCGTCCAGCCGGGCCAGCGCCTGTTCGACCTCGGCGGGGTAGACGTTGAAGCCGCCGGAGATGTACATGTCCTTGAGCCGGTCGGTGATCTTCAGGTACCCGCGGTCGTCGATCGTGCCGATGTCGCCGGTGTGCAGCCAGCCGTCGGCGTCGATCGTCTCCGCGGTGCTGTCCGGGTCGTCGAGGTAGCCGAGCATCACGTTCGGCCCCCGCAGCAGGACCTCGCCCGCTTCGCCGAGGCGCAGCTCGAAATCCGCGATCGGCCTGCCGCAGGTGTTCGCGATGGTCTCGGCGTCGTCGTCGGCGCGGCACATGGTGCCGAAACCCGCGCTCTCGGACAGGCCGTATGCGGTGATGACGACGTCGAAGGCCAGTTCCGAGCGCATCCGCTCGATCAGCACCACCGGCACGGTCGCCGCTCCGGTGACGGCCACCCGCAGCGAGCTCAGATCGAATTCGGCGCGGCGCGGGAAATCCAGGATCGTCTGATAGATCGTCGGCGGACCGGGCAGCACGGTGACCCGCTCCGCGCCGATCAACCGCATAGTCTCCGGCACGTCGAAAACGGCCTGCGGGATGATCGTGGCCCCCGTGACCAGGCAGGCGAGGATGCCCGCTTTGTAGCCGAAGTTGTGGAAGAACGGGTTCACCACCAGATACCGGTCGTCGCCGCGCAAGGTGGCGCACTCGGCCCAGGCCCGGACCACCGACAGCGCCTGCCGGTGCGCGACCAGCGTGCCCTTGCTGCGGCCGGTGGTGCCGGAGGTGAACAGGATGTCGGAGATGTCGTCGGGGCCGACCGACTCGGCGCGTTCCTCGGCGTCGGCCACGGTGACCGGCGCGGCGACGGTCGCGAGTTCCGACCAGTCCAGCGCGGCGATGTCGGTGTTCTGGGTGCCTTCCACCGGGATCACCACCACCGTGTCGATGGCCAGATCGGGCGCGGATGTGCGCAGTTCGGCCAGCCGGTCGCGGCCGAGGAAGGGCCCCGCGATGAACAGGGCCTTCGCGTTCACCCGGCCGAGCACGTCGGCCGCCTCGTCGGCCACATAGCGGGTGTTCAGCGGCACCAGCGCCGCGCCCGCGTAGTGCGCGGCCAGCGCGGCGATCACCCAGTGGTGGGTATTGGGCGCCCACATGGCCACGCGGTCGCCCGTGCGCACCCCGCGTGCGATGAGCGCCCGCGCCACTTCCTGGACCGCGCCGAGCAACTGGGTCCAGTTCAGCCGCACCGGGCCGTCGGCGATCGCTGGGGCTTCGCCGAAGGTCCGAGCGGCGTGGCGCAGTGCCATCGGTGTGGTCTGAGCAGGGGTTGTCACGGTTGTCCTTACCGTCCGCGAGCGAGTTATGCGTGCACTCTACAAAGCAAGTGCTTGGTAGGTTATCCTACCGGCGTGGGTGCGATCCAGACCTCAGAATCCGACACCGCCGCTCCGGACGGGCGGTTTTCCGCCGCGCAGGACGAGCGATTCGCCGCCGAAGTGCGCGAGTGGCTGGAGGAGAACCTCAGCGGTGAATTCCGCTCGTTGCGCGGCCTCGGCGGCCCAGGCCGCGAACACGAGGCGTTCGACGAACGCCTGGCCTGGGACCGCCACTTGGCCGCAGCCGGGTGGACCTGTCTCGGCTGGCCGAAGGAGTACGGCGGCCGCGAGGCCACGGTGCGCCAGCAGGTGATCTTCCACGAGGAATACGCCAAGGCGAACGCGCCGGCGCGGGTCTCGCACGTCGGCGAGGAACTGCTCGGCCCGACCCTGCTCGCGTTCGGCACCCAGGCGCAGAAGGACCGGTTCCTGCCCGGCATCCGCAATGTCAGCGAACTGTGGTGCCAGGGCTATTCGGAACCCGGCGCGGGCTCCGACCTGGCCGCCATCACCACCGCGGCGCACCTGGACGGCGACGAGTGGTCGATCAACGGGCAGAAGATCTGGACCTCGCTGGCCCACGTGGCGGACTGGTGCTTCGTCGTCGCCCGCACCGAGCGCGGCTCCACCAGGCACAAGGGCCTGTCCTACCTGCTGGTCCCGATGAAGCAGCCGGGCATCGACGTGCGCCCGATCATCCAGCTGACCGGCACCTCGGAATTCAACGAAGTCTTCTTCGACGACGCCCGCACCGCGGCCGACCTGGTGGTCGGCGAGCCGGGCGACGGCTGGCGGATCGCCATGGGCACGCTCACCTTCGAGCGCGGCATCTCCACCCTGGGCCAGCAGATCCGTTTCGCGCGGGAACTGGCCGACATCGAGGCCTTGGCCCGCCGCACCGGCGCGGCCGGCGACCCGCTGATCGCCGACCGGATCGACCGGGCCTGGGTCGGACTGCGGGTGCTGCGCGCGCACGCCATGCGCACGATGGAGGGCGCGGACGTGGACGACGGCGCGGGCCAGGCCTCGGTGGCGAAACTGCTGTGGGCCAACTGGCATCGCGGCCTGGGGGAGCTGGCGATGGCCGTGCTCGGCGCTCGCGGCCTGGTGGCGGGCGAGGACGATCTCAACGAATGGCAGCGGCTGTATCTGTTCACCCGCGCCGACACCATCTACGGAGGTTCGAACGAAGTGCAGCGCAACATCATCGCCGAGCGGGTGCTCGGCCTGCCGCGCGAGGCCCGCCCGTGACGGGGCCGCTGTCGGTCGCCCCCGCGCCCGTCGCCGGGCACGGCCTGCTGACCGGGCGTTCGGCCGTGATCACCGCGGCGGCCGGTACGGGCATCGGCTCGGCCACCGCGCGCAGGCTGCTGGCCGAGGGCGCGGACGTGGTGGTCTCCGACTGGCACGAGCGGCGGCTGGCGGAGACCGCGACCGAGCTGGCCGCGGAGTTCCCGGACCGGCGGGTCGCATCGATCCCGTGCGACGTGCAGAGCACCGAACAGGTGAACGCGCTGGTCCGCGGCGCCGCAGAGGCCATCGGCCGGATCGACATCATGGTCAACAACGCCGGTCTGGGCGGGGAGACGCCCGTGGTCGACATGACCGACGAGCAGTGGGACCGCGTCCTCGACATCACCCTCAACGGCACCTTCCGCTGCACCAGGGCCGCTCTCGGTTATTTCCGCGACGCGGGCCACGGCGGGGTGATCGTGAACAACGCCAGCGTGCTCGGCTGGCGTGCGCAATACGGCCAGGCGCACTACGCGGCGGCGAAGGCGGGCGTCATGGCGCTGACCAGGTGCAGCGCGATCGAGGCCGCCGAACTCGGCGTCCGGATCAACGCGGTGGCCCCGAGCATCGCCAGGCACGCGTTCCTGGACAAGGTCAGCTCCACCGAACTGCTCGACCGGCTCTCCGAGCGCGAGGCGTTCGGCCGCGCGGCCGAACCGTGGGAGGTCGCCGCGACGATCGCCATGCTGGCCAGCGACTACACCACCTACCTCACCGGCGAGGTGGTCTCGATCAGCAGCCAACGCGCCTGAGCGGGAAGCATTCCGGGCTCGTCCGCTCCGCGCGGGCGGACGAGCAACCCTGGCGACCACCGAGCAGCCGCTCGCGCGCCACGCCCGGCGCGATCTTCCGCGCCCTATTGCGATCGCCTTCTCGCATCGCGCCCGCCGGGTGAAATGGGCGGCTGATCAGGTCGAAAAGGCCGAGCCGAGGCACACCGCGGTGTGCCATGCTGGATGAGATCGGATCAGCGCTCTTCAAGGGGGCGATGGCTATGGGCCTGGATCGCCCACCTGCCCGCGAACAACTGGAACTCGATGTGGTGCGCGAAGTCGTACTGGCCAGGCGACGGCTCGACAGCCTCGTCCTCTCCGCGCTCACCCTCGGCGCCGAACTCATCGAGCACACCTCCGAAAGCGCGGTCGCCACGGCCGCCACACGGATTCTCCAGCAGCACGCCGTCGACGAGGGCGAAGTCGCCCGTGATCCGCGCGGCGCGCTGCGGGCCGATCTGGCGCGCGATCGCGAGCGCGCCCGGCGCATCGGCCTCAGCGCCGACGGCACGGAGAGCGAACAGGAGCAGCGCAGGCAGCGTCAGACGGCGCTGCTGTGCGAGGTGCGCGCCGATCTGCTCGCCGTGGTCGCGAAATGCCGGAAATTCCGCTTCGATCAGGTGACCTTCGCCGACGAGATCGCGCAGGGCCTGTGCGCGGCCACCGACAAACTGGTGATCGGGGCTGATATGGACACCTACCACGCCTGGCAGCGCGGCATGGTGCTCAAGCTGAGCGAGGAGCCGGTGCGCGGCGGTCCGCCACGGGTGATGGCCACGGTGGACGCCGGTCCCGGCCGCGGGCAGCTCACCGTCGAGTGGGACAGTTGCGAACGTCGTCTCGCGCTTGTCGCCAGGATGGCGCGGGCGGGCGTGTCGCCGGTGATCATCTGCGATCGCCTGCTCGCCGATCTCTCGGTCTCCTCGCCGCTGCGCTACTCGGCGCGTTGAGCGGGGGCCCTCGACCAAGCAAATGCTTGGTTGTATGATGGCCGTGTGCCCGCACCAGACGCCTCGAAATCAGCACGGCGCAGCGAGTTGCTCGCCTTGGCGGCCGAATTGTTCGCCGAGCGGGGATTGCGCGCCACCACAGTGCGCGACATCGCCGACGCGGCCGGGATCCTCTCCGGGAGCCTCTATCACCACTTCGATTCCAAGGAGTCGATGGTGGACGAGATCCTGCGCGGGTTCCTCGACGAGCTGTTCGGCCGCTATCGGGAGATCGTGGCCTCCGGACTGAGTTCGCGAGATACCTTGGAAGCCTTGGTGCTCGCGTCCTACGAGTCGTTCGACCGCTGGCACGCCGCGGTGGCGATCTACCAGGCCGAGGCGAAGCGACTGCGCGACTCGGAGCGGTTCACCTACATCGCCGCGTACAACCGCGAATTCCGCGAGCTGTGGCACCGGGTGCTGACCAACGGCGTCCAGGACGGCAGCTTCCGGCCGGAGCTGGATGTCGAACTGGCCTACCGGTTCCTGCGTGACACGGTGTGGGTCGCGGTGCGGTGGTACCGCCCCGGCGGCCCGGTCACCGTCGAGAACCTCGCGAAGCAGTACCTGACCATCGTGCTCGACGGGCTCACCGCCGGCGCGCGCACCACGTAGGAGTCCTTACATGTCAGCACCTTCCGCGTCCCGTCGTCCGTATGCCCCGCTGCGGGACGCCTACGTGATCGACGCGGTACGCACCCCGGTCGGCAAGCGCGGCGGCGCGCTGGCGGGCGTGCACCCGGCCGATCTGGGTGCGGCCGCGCTGCGCGGCCTGCTGGACCGCAACCCGATCGACCCGGGAAATGTCGACGACGTCATCGTCGGCTGCGTCGACAACGTCGGCCCGCAGGCGGGCAATATCGGCCGCACCATGTGGCTGGCCGCGGGCTATCCCGAAGAGGTGCCCGGCGTCACCGTGGACCGGCAGTGCGGATCCAGTCAGCAGGCCATCAATTTCGGCGCCCAAGCCATCATGAGCGGCACCGCCGAGCTGATCGTCGCCAGCGGCGTGCAGAACATGAGCGCGATCCCGATCTCCGCGGCCATGTTCGCGGGCAAGGAGTACGGCTTCGACTCGCCGTTCGTCGGATCGCAGGGCTGGGACCACCGCTACGGCACCGGCGAGGTGACGCAGTTCCGCGCTGCGCAGCTGATCGCCGAGAAGTGGGACATCAGCCGCGAGGACATGGAGCGCTGGGCGCTGCGCAGCCACGAGCGCGCCCGCGACGCGATCAAGAACGGCCGCTTCGACAAGGAGATCGTGCCGGTCGGCGATTTCTGGATCGACCAGGGCCCGCGCGAGACCAGCCTGGAGAAGATGGCTTCGCTGCCCGCGCTGGCCGAGGGCAGCCCGCTGACCGCCGCGGTGGCCAGCCAGATCTCCGACGGCGCCAGCGCCACCCTGCTCGCTTCCGATTGGGCGGTGCAGGAGTACGGCCTGACCCCGCGAGCGCGCATCCACCACGTGAGCGCGCGGGGCGCGGACCCGATCTACATGCTCACCGCGCCGATCCCGGCGACGAAATGGGCGCTGGAGAAGGCCGGTCTCACCATCGACGACATCGACGTTGTCGAGATCAACGAGGCGTTCGCGCCGGTGGTGCTGGCCTGGCTGAAGGAGACCGGAGCCGACCCGGAGAAGGTCAACGTCAACGGCGGCGCCATCGCGCTGGGCCACCCGCTCGGCGCGACCGGAGCGAAGCTCTTCGCGACGCTGCTCAACGAGCTCGAGCGGATCGAGGGCCGCTACGGCCTGCTCACCATCTGTGAGGGCGGCGGCACCGCCAACGTGACCATCATCGAGCGCCTGCCGCGCTGACCGGCGTGGACGAACGGCACGCCGGCGAGTCCGGCGTGCCGTTCGCGCGTCGTCGGGTCAGTCGTATCTGAACCTGCGACCCGAGTGGCACATGGCTGCGGCGAACCGCGAGTAGGCCCTCCGTCATGTGCCACTCGACGAGGCGTCAGGCGGTGCCTGACCCTCGGCTGGTGGGTGATCCAGTTAGTCGACGGTGTAGGTGCCGATGAGCTGGCCGTCTCCCATGCTCGCGTCGACGATCGCGGACCTCGCGTCGCTGGCTGATGTTCGCGCGTCCACTTTCACGGGATGTGAGAGCGCGTAGATGATGAATCGGTAATGGTGGACGCCGGTGCCCGCGGGTGGGCACGGTCTGAAGTATTCGGCGCGCTCAGCGCTGTTCAGGCTGACCACCCCGCCCGCGGGTGTCTCGCCCTCCGCGGTGGACGTGGTCCTCGGCGGAATATTGCTGACCACCCAATGGGTGAACAGGCCGCTCGGGCGTCCGGGTCGTCCACGATCAACGCCGACGTGGCGGCTTCCGGGGGAGTCGTCCAGTTCAGCGGCGGCGGTTCGTTCCTGCCTTTGCAGGTGTAGACCACCGGGATCGGGTCGCCATGGTCGAAAGCGCTACTGCGCACGGAGATCTCGTTCGTCGCGGGCATCGCGGCCTCCGCTCGAGTCGAGGGATGGTGATCGAGTCCGACGGTTCGCCTGTCGCAGGACGGGCTGGCGCAATATGGCGATCGACAGGCGAACCCCGTTATGTCGTTGTCAGTCCAGCGTAAGACGACATTGCGGGACCATCCAGGCAATGAGCAAATCTGCCGTTATCGCTGCCGCTAGGCTACAGCCGTCGCGAAATCGGCTATTTCACGGCCCGCGCGGCGGGATATGCGGGCCGTCGTCCCGACGCGGCGGTCATTTCGATTCGAACGGATAGGGCGGCCCAGGCTGAACCGGCGGCCGCCATCCCTCAGTTCGACCCCGTCCCCGCGGACTGCTCGTGCTCGGAAAGCGCCGCGATCGTCTCGATCCGCTCCACCGCGTCGGTGACGATCCGATCGATCAACTCCTTGCACGTGGGCAGATCATCGATGATCCCCGTGACCTGTCCCGCCGCGAGAACGCCCGCCTCGGTATTGCCCTCGACCAATCCGGCGCGCAGGAGCATCGGCGTGTTCGCCGCCATGACGACCTGGGACCAGGTGAGGTCCTTGGTCTTTCGCATGGCCAGGCCGTCGCGGATCATGGTGGACCACTTCATGCCGGTCATGCTCTTGAACCGGGCCGCGTTGCCCACCGCTGCGGTGAGGCCGCGCCAGCGGCCCGAATGTTCCAGCCGCTGCACCAGTTCGGTGTTCAGCACGCGGTGCGGCATGCCGTCGACCTTGAGCGACACCACCGTGTCCTGGAGCTGTCGGCGCAGGTACTCCTGCTTGACCGCGTCGGGGACGGTGCTCTCCCGAGTGAGCAGGAACCGGGTGCCCATCGCGACGCCGGCCGCGCCGTAGGCCAGCGCTGCGGCCAGGCCACGCCCGTCGAAGAACCCGCCGGCCGCGACCACGGGAATGTCCACCGCGTCCAGCACCGAGGGCAGCAGCAGGGTGGTGGCGACCGGGCCGGTGTGCCCGCCGCCCTCGCCGCCCTGCACGATCACCGCGTCCGCGCCCCACGAGGCGACTTTGACCGCGTGCTTGGCCGCGCCGATCGACGGGATGACCACCACGCCCGCATCTTTCAGCTTCGCGATCAAGTCCTGCTTGGGGGCGAGCGCGAACGACGCGACCGCCACCTTCTCCCGGATCAGCAGATCGATCCGCTCCGGCGCGTCCGCCGCGTCGGCTCGGATGTTCACGCCGAACGGTTTCGCGGTGTGCGCCTTGGTCTTCGCGATGGCCGCCTCGAGTTCGGCGAAGGTCATGGTGGCCGAGGCGAGGATGCCGAGTCCACCCGCTTCGGCGGTGGCCGACACCAGGCTCGGGCCCGCGACCCAGCCCATGCCGGTCTGCACGATCGGGTGTTCGATGCCGACCAGATCGGTCAGCGGGGTACGCAAGCGCGGGCTCATGACGGGACCTCGGTTTCGCGAATCTTCCTGGGGTCGAGCACTTCCCGGATCAACCGCAGCTCCTCGGCCGTCGGCTGCCGGGTCTCGGCCGCTTCGGCGAGCCCGGCGATCTCGAAGGAGGTGTTCTCCGCGACTTCCTCGGCGGTGACGCCGGGATGCAGGCTGCGGACGCGCATGGTGTGATCGGGGCCTTCGAAATCGAAAACGCCCAGATTGGTCACCACGCGGTGCAGGTGGTGGAAGCGGTATGCCGGGTTGGCCGCGTCGACCTTGTCGTATCCCACCCCGGAGACGATGTCCACCTGGTCGGTGAACACCCGCTTGGTGTGCCGGGCGACCCAGTAGCTGGTGGCGTGGTTGATCGTGTTGCCCGGCGCGCCGCGCACACCGAACATCTGGCGGGTCGGCTGCCGCAACGAGCCGAAGGCCGAGAGGTTCTGGTTGCCGAACCGGTCGATCTGGTTGGCGCCCATCACCACGTGCCTGCGTCCGGAGGCCACCACGTCGAAGACCTTCCGGAACGGAATCCAGCCTTCGATCGGCGCTTTCCCGCCCAGCGGGGGAGTCTCGGCGAACAGCAGCGCCTCGCCGTCGGACAGCAGCAGATCCGGTTCGGTGGTGAGTTTGGCCAACCGCGCGCCGATGATGGACATCGGCGACATGGGGCTGGCCATGATCTCGCCCGCGCCACTGAAGATCTCCGCGCAGGCGACGGCGCAGATCTCGGCGCGGGTGACGGTTTCGGTGCTGGTCATCACGCCTCCTCGGCGAATCGGCGGACGGCGGCCTGGTACTGCTCCTCCGAGCCGGCCAGATAGGTGTCGGCGAACCGCTGCCACGCCTCCGGCGTTTTCGCGGACTCGACGTAGTGCTTCTGGAACTTCTCGTCCCGGCCGTAGTCGTCGGCGGCCAGGGTGAAGTGCGCGCCGCCGGGGGCCTCGACCACGCCGTCCACCATCATGCGGTTGAGCAGCAGCGCCTGCAACGGAACGGTTTTCACCAGTTCGTCGGTCTCCACCACGCGCTCGACCGAGACGTAGCGGCGCTGCGCCGCCAGGCAGAACAGATCGTCGAAATAGGGATCGACGCCGGTGTAGGCGGCGTTGCCGTGCGCGTCGCCGAGGTTCAGGTGCACCAGCGCCGCGTCCAGATTCAGCGCGGGCATGGCGATCAGGGTCTCCGGCGTGCCGTCCACGGGATAGGGCGATTCGACCGTCTTCAGCTCGCCCTCCCAGAAGTTCGGGACGTCGGAGCCGAGCCCGGCGCGGATCGGCAGGAACGGCAGTCGCGCCGCGGCCGCCTCCAGCCCGCACTTGAGCATGCCCTCGTCCATCTCGCGGGCGACCAGCGCGCCGGAGGTGCGGGCCTTGGCGAACCACGGGTCGTAGAACGGCGGCGAATCCAGCGACACGAAGCCGTAGTACGCCTTGCGCACCCTCCCCGCCGAGCACAGCAGCCCGAGGTCGGGGCCGCCGTAGCTCACCACGGTCAGGTCGGTGATGTCCGAACGCAGGATGGCCCGCACCAGCGCCATCGGCTTGCGCCGCGACCCCCAGCCGCCGATGCCGATGGTCATCCCGCTGCGCAGCTCGCCGACGACCTCGTCGAGCGACATCCGCTTGTCTCGCATGGGTGGTTCCCTAAGTTTGTAGGTGTCTGGGGTTGGTGCCCTGGATGCCCAGAGCGGTGGGGTGTAGCTGATGGGTGTTTGTCTCTTGCGAGGCTGGAAAG
>NZ_JBSFNF010000030.1:0-77749 GCF_053586955.1 Nocardia sp. NPDC003726
CCACCCTCCCCCCCCCCCCCTCTCTTCCCTTTCCCCCGGGGCCCCCCCCCCCCCGGCCCCCCCCCGACTCGGCTCAGAAGCCAGGTGATCCGCTCACCGTCGATTCGAGCGAATATGCGTTCACAGCTGCCCTCTTGGCGCGGGCGATGCCGAACGAGCACGGATCGAGTCGGCCCCGGGCCTGAGCCGAACGCAGGGTAGCCTCGGGTTCCGTGACCGATCAGCAGCTGGTGGAGCCACGGAGGAATGGGAGGGCACCGCTGTCGGACCAGATGGCGCCCGGCGGGGCGTACTACGCCGCCCCTGCTCCGCTCGCTTCTGATCTCCGATCGGCCGACGCGCGGGACCGGCCGAGTCGCAATGATTCGCTCGCCGCGCAACTGTCCACGGTGATCGGCGGGCCGGTCGGTGATCACGCGCTGATCGGGCGGGCGCGGTTCTGGACGCCCATGCGGGTGCTGATGGCGTTCGCCGTGGTGTTCCTGGCGCTCGGCTGGTTCGGCAAGGCGGGCTGCATCCAGCAGACCACCGGCGCGGACGGTCCGACGCTCGACTGGAACAACGGCCGCCAGTACGTGGCCATGTGCTACTCGGACACCGTGCCGCTCTACGGAGCCGAGCGGCTGAACGAAGGCGCCTTCCCGTACAAGAAGCAGTGGACCGAGCAGACTCCCGACGGTGGGCGAGAGACGCGGTACATGGAATATCCCGTGCTCTCGGGGCTCTATCAGTATCTCGCGATGCGGATCGCCAAGAGCTGGGACGCCGCACCGCTGCCCGGCGCGCTTCAGGTGGTGATCTACTTCAACGTCGTCGCGATCGGCCTCGCGATCGCCTGGCTGATCACCGTCTGGGCCTCGGCGTTGCTGTCCGGCCGCCGGGTCTGGGACGCGGCGTTGATCGCCTGTTCGCCGCTGGTGATCGTGCATGCCTTCACCAATTTCGACGCGCTCGCCACGGCCTTCGCCGCGACCGGTCTGCTCGCCTGGGCCCGGCGCAAGCCCGTGCTGGCGGGAGTTCTGCTCGGTCTGGGTGGCGCGGCCAAACTGTATCCCCTGCTGCTGCTCGGGCCCATCCTCGTGCTGTGTCTGCGTACCGAGACGATGCAACGCACCCTGCGCACGCATCTCGGCCTGCGGATACGCGACATCGACGGCTGGCCGACCTTCCTGGCGTGGATCCGGGAGACCCCGTACCGCATCCAGTTCCTCAGCGCCAGGCCGATCGGCGCCGCGTCCGTGACGATGTGCGCCGCGCTGGCCACCTGGCTCGCGGTGAACCTGCCGATCGCCGCGCTGTTCCCGAACGGCTGGCAGGAGTTCTTCCGGCTCAACACCACCCGGCACGCCGACCCGGACTCGATCTACAACGTGATCTCATCGTTCACCGGTTGGCCCGGCTTCGACGGCGCACTGGCCTACGGCGAGCAGCCGGCGATCCTGAACGTCGTCTCGCTGCTGGCGTTCGTCGCGGCCTGCGCGGTGATCGCCTACATCGGCCTCACCGCGCCACGACGGCCGCGGCTGGCGCAACTGTGCTTCCTCGTGGTGGCGGCGTTCCTGCTGACGAACAAGGTGTGGAGTCCGCAGTATTCGCTGTGGTTGGTGCCGCTCGCCGTCCTGGCGCTGCCGCACCGGCGCATCCTGCTGACGTGGATGACCATCGACGCGCTGGTCTGGGTGCCGCGGATGTTCTACTACCTCGGCTTGGACCGCAAGGGCCTGCCCGAACAGTGGTTCACCGGCACGGTCGCGCTGCGTGACTTGGCGGTGGTGGGGCTGTGCGCCCTGATCGTGCGCCAGATCTACCGCCCGGAGGAGGACCTGGTGCGTCGCGACTTCGTGGACGACCCGGTCGGCGGCGTCGTCGACCGCACGCCGGATCCGCTGCTGCCCTGGCTGCCGGGACCGTTGCGGCCGCGACCGGCGCTCGCCCGGAGCTGACCGGCCGCCGCCGGTTCAGGCGTTCACATCGTGCGCAGGAAGCGCGCCTGCCGCTCCGGCTCCTGCGGCAACAGGTCGAGGTCGAGTTGCCACGCGCTGCCGGTCCACGGATCGAACAGCGGTGTGTCGCCGATGGTCGGCAGGTGGCGGCACGACTGCGACAGCATCGCCACGGTGGTGTCGGCCGAATCGGATTCGTTCGCGCCGACGATCACGATGGACAATCCGATCAGCTCGCCGCGCGTGATCAGCGCGCCGATGCGCTGCGCGTCCGAACTCTGGTAGCCGTGCGGGAAGTCGGCGGCCAACAGCACCCGATGTTCGGCGGGCGGCGTGAAAGCGCCACTGGTGTAAGCCAATTCGGCCAGCTCGGCCGCGTCGACGAGCGTTTGCAGCCGCGCCGAGATGTCGGCGTGATCGGTGATCGGCGGACCGTTCAGCACGGGAGCGAGCAGGCCGGTGAAGCCGCCGAACGCGTCGGTCAGGTCGATGATGTCCACCAGCGTGCGCCGCTGCGGCGCCGTGGCGAGCAGTCGCGCCAGCAGCGCGCCCACCACGGGCGCGACCGCACGCGTCGACTCGGCATCGATCCACAGCGGCCGGTTCAGCGGCACCGGAACGCAGTACGGGATGCGCAGCGGCCCACGGTCGAGCGCGTACAGCTCACCGAGCCGGATGCCGTCGCTCGGCGCGGGCTTGTCCCAAGCGGGCGAGTCCCAGGACGCCAGGGCGGGCGGCAGCACTCGGTCGGCCTCGGCGAGTTCACTCATCAGCTGTTCGGCATCGCGCTGGTGGTTGCGCTCGGCGGTGGCGACGAGTTCGTCGTGCCGTTGCTGCGCGGCGGTGCGCGCCTGTTCGGCCGCAGGAGTGTTCCTGGTAGCCGGATCGGAGACGGCCAGCGACAGTTCGTGATCCAACCGCTTGGCCGCGTACTCCCGCGCCGAGACCAGCGCGGCGGACGACCGCGCGGCGTCTTCGAACACCATCCACAGCCGTTCCAGGCCGTGACCGACTTCCAGCGGCGCACCGGCGGCCGCGATCTGCGCGTCACCCGCCAGTGGACCGGCCATGGTGTGCGTGCCGGGCCCGTCGGCCTGCTCCGGAGCCGCACCGTCGACCTCGACGCCGTGTGCGGTGAGCAGCACCTCGAGCCCGCCCGCGTAACCCTGGCCCACCGCCCGCAACTTCCACGCCGGACCGCGCCGATACACCTCCAGGCAGATCAGCGCGGTCTCACCGGATGAGGGGGTGATCGCGAATTCGGCTGTCGTGCCGTCGTTCTCGGACAACGTCGCGGTGACCGGCCCGAGCCCGCCCGCTCGCGCGGGTGCGGCCGGGTCGGCGCTGACCACCAGCAGCACGGCCTTCGCGTCCGCCCGCACCTCGGTGAGCGTGATGGTGACCCCGTCGGCCGCCAAAGCGACCCCCGCCGTGGCGGGCTGGTTGTAGAAGACGAAGTCGTCGCTGGAGAACACTTTCAGGTTCTCGGCGACCACCAGCGCGGAAACGTCGAGGGCAGCCTCGGCTTTCGCACTGAAACGAACGACCTCACCGGTCAATGGGATGTTCTGACCGGCCTGCAGTTGAATCACCGTATCCGCCCCGCTGTCCGCCGCCGGTCAACCGTTGACGAGGAACCGGCCGAGCTGCGGCACCGCCTCACCCGGATGCTTGGCCTGGAAGCCCTCACCGAGCGCCTGCAACTTCCAGTCGCTGCCGACCCGGTACAGCTTGGACATGGCCATCGCGGTGAACGGCATGCCGCCCGCGAGGGTGTATCTGGCGAGTTCGCCGTTGTTCGTCCCGTCGACCAAGCGGCAGAACGCGTTCTGCACCTGCTCGAAGGTGTGGCCCTTGTAGGAGGTGACGATGAACAGCAGGGTGGTGACGTGCGCGGGGACGCGGGTCAGGTCGACCAGGATCACCTCGTCGTCGCCCTCGCCCTCGCCGGTGAGGTTGTCGCCCTGGTGGCGGATCGAACCGTCCTTGGAGGTGAGCTGGCCGTAGTAGGCGACGTCCACCGGGTTCATATCGGCGAACAGGATGACCGAGGCGTCCAGGTCGATGTCGACCGTGCGGTTGCCGAACATGCCGCGGCTGCGCACCGGATCCCAGCCGAGACCCATCTTCACGAAGGTCAGCGCGGCGCCTTCCTTGCGCAACGTCACCCGCTGGCCCTTGACCAGGCTGACCGGGCGGTCCTTGCTCAGGCTGACCTCGGCGGGCTGCTGCTGCGGAGGCTGGCCGGGCGGCGGATAGCCGGGGCCGGGGGCGGGCGGCGGCGGGTAACCCGGGCCGGGGGGCGGGTAACCGGGGCCGCCCTGCGGCGGCTGGCCGGGGGGCGGGTAACCGGGACCGGGCGGCGGATAACCGCCAGTCGGCGCGTACTGCGGCGCCTGCTGCTGGGTCGGATAGGCCGGTGTGGTCGGCGGCGGATAGTTCGGCGGCTGCTGAACCGGCTGCTGCGGAGGCGGCGGCGGGGCCTGCGGAGCTTGCGCGGGCTGGGCGGGAGCGTCATCGACCGTCACACCGTGATCGGTGACCAGCGCGGCGAAACCACCCGCGTAGCCCTGCCCGACCGCCCGCACCTTCCACGCACCCTGGCGTCGGTACAGCTCGAGCGCGATCACGATCGACTCGGTGTTCAACCCTTCGATCCGGTACTCGTACAACTGATTACCGGCCGCGTCCGACACGATCGCGGTCGGGGCGGGGAACATGCCGAAATTGCTGTTCGCGTCGTCGAGGGTGATCACGGCACGGATCTGGTCGATGTCGGCGGGCACCACGTTCAGCGACACCGCCAGCGACGCGGGCTGGCCCGCGGGCGCGGGCTGCAAATTGACACCGGGGCCGCTGGGCTGGTTGAAGAAGACGAAATCGGCATCGGAACGGACCTTGCCCCGCTCGGTGACCAGTAGTGCCGACAAATCCGCCGGCGCCGTGAGCTGGACGGAGATCACCACGTCGTTGGTGGCCAGCGGACCGTTCTGGCCCTTGGCGAGAGTTGCGGACAAGTTCGACCCTTCGCTTGTCGGTGCGTTCGCCTCACACTCTACGAGAAACGCGCTGCGGGCCGCTCGAATCGAACGGCCGCGCTGCCCCGGCGCCCCAGCGAGCATCGGTTAGGGTGACGGCACGCAGATGGAATACGGCGGTCACACCGTGTTCCCGATCGAGACAGCAGGCAAACATTCCATGGCGCAACTGTTCGAGCAATCGAAGAAGGTGATCGAGGCCCATCTGGCCGGCACCAGTCTCCGCGCGATTTCCGGTTCGATGATCGCCTACGAGGGGAACGTGCAGTTCAAGGCGGCCGGCTTCGGCGGAGGCGACGGCGTGCTCGCCGGGCTGAAGCGCCGGGCCACCGGCGAGAAGCTCTCGCTAATGGAGTGCGCCGGGCACGGACGGGTGTTCTTCGCGGTCAACGGCCAGCACGTCACCGTCGTGAACCTGAACAACGAGACGTTGCAAGTGGAATCGCAACAACTGCTCGCGTTCGCCGGGAACCTCCGCACCGATGTGCGATTCGCCGGGTTGCGCGGTGCGTCCACCGGGCAGGGCCTGTTCACCACGACGGTCTCCGGCCAAGGCCAGGTCGCGCTGCTCTCGGCGGGTGGTCCGCTCATCCACCTGGAGGTCTCGCCGCAGTACCCGTTGATCGTGGACCCGGACGCGTTCGTCGCCGCGCGCGGAAACCTCAACCAGTCCTTCGTCACCGATGTGTCCTGGCGCAGTTTCGTCGGCCAGGACGCGGGCGAGGCGTTCTCGCTGCGCTGGGACGGCCACGGCGTGGTGTCGATCCAACCGGCGGAACGGTAGAGGCGGATGTTCGAGAAGGTCAACGGCAAAGTCGTCAAGGTCGACGTCGGGATGGCGGGCGGTGTGGTCGCCCGCAGCGGCGCGATGCTGTTCTATACCGGCGCTGTCTCCTTTGCTCCGCATCAGACTCCGGGGGCGCAGGGGATGGGGGGCATGGGCGGGCTGATGGGTCTGGCCGGCCGCGCGATGGCGGGCGAGCACGAACGCACCATGCTCGCTCAGGGCAACGGAGTGGTCCATTACGGATTCGCCGGTCTGGAAGTGCACGTGGTGCACATGCAGCCGGGCGCGACCCTGCGCGTCGAGGCTTCGCGGCTACTCGCCAACACCGCCGGGCTGCAGAGTTCGGTGGTCTCGGTGATGAGTTCGGGCGGCGGAGGCGGCGGTGGCCTGATGGGCGCGCTGCGCGGCGCCGCGTCGGGCGCGCTGACCGGCCAAGGCCTGTTCACCACCCAGTTGTCCGGGCAGGGCGCCGCGGTGCTGCTCGCGCACGGCGGCTTCCTGGAACTGCAAGTGGGCGGACCGAATCCGATCGTGGTCGATCCGCAAGCCTTCGTCGCCGCGTACGGCAATGTGCAGACCGAACTCAAGGCGGCGCTGAGCTGGCGGGACGCCGTCGGGCGCGGCTCCGGAGAGGCGATGCAGTTGCATTGCGCCGGTCAGGGCGTCGTCTACGTGCAGGCCTCCGAAGAGAAGTTGTGAGCATGTCCCAGATCTTCAGCCCCATGAATCTCGGTGAGAGCGACAACATCCCGGGAAACAACTACGCCTATTGCATCGACATGAACAAGCCGTGGTTCATGCGCAAGGGCGCGATGATCGCCTACTACGGCGACATCCGGTTCCAGGCGCTCACCCACGGGTTGCAGGGCGGACTGCTGCACATGGTGTCGCAGCAGTTCTCGGCGCCGCTGTTCACCGGCGACTACGTCGTCGCGGAGGGGCACGGCAAGCTGATCATCGGCGACCGCGGTTACGACATCAATTCCTACGATCTCGAGGACAACGGCAACCTGACCATCCGGGCGGCGAACCTGCTGGCCTTCGAGCCCGGCCTGTCGCTCAACCAGTCCATCGTGCCCGGATTCCTCACCTTGATCGGTACCGGCAAGTTCCTCGCCTCCTCCAACGGGCCGGTGATGTTCGCGGAGCCACCGCTGCGCGTCGACCCGGAGTCGCTGGTCGGTTGGGCGGACTGCCCCTCCCCCAGCCACCACTACGACGAGGGGTGGATCTCGAACTTCCTGGCCGCCGGCGCGGCGCGCTTCGGCGTGAACTCCGGTGAGGAGCGCCAGTTCGAGTTCACCGGCGCGGGAACCGTGCTGATCCAGTCCAGCGAGAAGGTGCTCAGCGACTCCGTGCTGGTGCGCACCATCGAGGGCCAGATCCAGAGCGGGATCACCGTCGGCGGCCTGCAACGATTGCAGGGAATCATCGCGCAGCAGTTGGCCGGGCATCAGCAGTACTGAAACGCGGAGGTAGCGCGATCGGGTACCCGGATCGCGCCGCCCACTGCGGCCGCGGGCGTACCGCGTATTCACTCGCAAGGCGGATTCGCGGCCCGCTGTCGATATCCTTCATTTCCGGCCTCGATCACGTACCGGCGTAACCGTGTGCGAACAGCTGTCCGACATCGGCCGTGACTTCGATGATCACGCCGGAATCGCGTCGGCCCGACGAAACGGCCTACCTCGGCACGCTCGGGACTGTCTGTGCGTGGCAGCGACTGAGCCGGGGGCACGAACCGCGTCGGAGCAACTTCGCCGCCTGCGCGTTTTACTTACGGAGAGAAAAGGATTCGCGACGGGTCGGTGAACTCGTATCGATCTCCGCCGTGGGTGGTGACGGTCGGCGGAAAATCGAGGGATGGCTGACTTGGCGCTCTCGCCGCAGCGTCGCACGGCGCTGACGGACCTGGTGCGAGACGAATCCTCTTTCGCGACAGCGTATCCACGAGTTGCCGACTACTGGTCCACCGCGGGTCGGTTGCCCGGCACCGGTGACGAGATCGCCGACGCCACATTCGACTTACACCTTCTGCACTACATGACCGGCGGCGCGAGCACGAACCCGTACTGGGACATCGTCGCCGCCGCGGTGTCGCCCGGCCCGGCGGAACGGGCGAACCGCGCCGAGGTGAACGGTGGGAACCCCAAAGGCAGTGCACGACTGGCCTATGCGCAGATCGTGTTGCAAGCCGCGTACGCCTACGCGATTCCCTCCCCCGCAACGCTGCGCTGGGTCGGCGACGTCGCCCAGGGCAGGCCGATCTTCGAGGTCGGAGCCGGACGCGGTTACTGGGCGCATCAGCTCACGCGAATCGGTGTGCCGACAGATGCTTTCGACTCGCATCCGCCCGACCGTGCGACGAACTCGGCGTTCCCGGCCGCGGCAGGACAAACCGCGACCTGGCATCCCACCGCGACGCCGCCGTCCACACCGGACGATCTGGTCGCCGCGCACGCCGACCACGCGCTGTTCCTCTGCTGGCCGCCCGGCTGGGAGAACCCGATGGCCTCCACCACTCTCGCCGCCTACCAGGAGGCGGGCGGGTCGTCGCTGATCTACATCGGCGAGGCCCGCGGCGGGCGCACGGCCGACAGCGCGTTCTTCGACCTGCTCGAGAAGGAATGGACCCTGCTCGACCAGGACCCCGGCTATGTCTCCTGGTGGAATCTCGGTGACCGCGCGCAGTGCTGGCAGCGACGGTGACGGGTCAGCTCGCCCGCAGGAATTCCCACGGGTCGTGCGCGCTGATCAGGGTGACCTCGTCCCCGTGATCGCGGTGTAGTTCGCGCAGCCGCGCCTGGGTGCCCAGCCGCAGGTCGTGGTGGACCTCGGAGCTGGTCTGCACCATATCGAGCACCGGGTGCGGCTGCGGGGCGGCGTCGAGTTCGCGATGGTAGTAGTACGCGTCACCGCAGTGCAGCAGCCAGCGGTCGCCGTCTCGGACGGCGACTCCCGTGTGGCCTGCGGTGTGCCCGCCCAGCGGGATCAGCTGGAAGTCGCCGGGCAGGTCCTTCGGTTGAATCGCGTTGAAGCCGAACCATTGTCCGGTCGGTTCCGACGGGTAGGCCACCCAGTTCGGATCGTGCGCCCAGTGCGCGGAGCGGTAGCGGAAGCTCGGCGCTTCGGCCTGCGCCGCCGCCAGTTCGGCCGCGAGGACGTGGACCCGCGCGTGCGGGAAATCGGGCAGTCCGCCGCAGTGGTCCACGTCGAGGTGGGTGAGGATGATGTGCCGGACGTCGGCGGGGTCGTAGCCGAGCCGCTCGACCTGCCGGATCGCGGTCTCGTCCTCGGCGAGCACGGGCTGGGCCATCGCCACCCATTGCGCCCCGAGCGTGCCCGCCGGGTCGCGCACGTCGTCCAGCCCGATCCCCGTCTCGATCAGGACCAGGCCACTGGATGCCGTCTCGACCAGCAGGCAATGGTTCACGGCGTTGGCGGGCGCGGGTCCGTCGTAGGTGGCCTCGATCTGCCGAACCGATCCGCAATTGAGGTGGTGAATCGTCATGCGAGCTAGTCTGTGACTTGAAGCGCGGTTCAAGTCAAGGAGACGAGATGACCGACGTCCTGCTCGATATCGCCGAGGTCGGCGAACGAACCGGCCTCGCCCCCTCCGCCCTGCGCTTCTACGAGAAGCGCGGTCTCATCGCCGCGACCGGCCGCAACGGCCTGCGCCGCACCTACCACCCCGACATCCTGAACCGCCTAGCCCTCATCTCCTGCGCCCGAGGCGCCGGTTTCACCCTCGCCGAAATCGCCCGCTTCCTGCGCGCCTCCCCCTCCGACGCCGAACTACGCGCCCGCATGGCCGAAAAAGCGAACCAACTGGACGAGGACATCACCCGCCTCATCCGCATGCGCGACAGCCTCCGCCACGCCGCCACCTGCACCCACGACCCCCTGGTCGAATGCCCGGACTTCAAATCCACCTTCGACCCCGCCGCCGACGTGGTGTGAGTCGCCGAATGCACCCGATCGGACGATGGGCGGTTGGCCTATTCGCTGGTCGGGTCGATGGGGAACGCCTTCCCGTCGATGACTATGAAAGGTTCGCTGGCGAATCCGTACTCATCCACGACCGACCACGTCCCATCGGCGTGCTCCATCCAGGCGGCGGGACCGTCTTGCTCGTCCCTCTCCTGCCTGTCCACGGCTAATCCTCCGACAATCCGAGGCTGTAGGCCGAGGCGGACAGGTACTGCTTGCAGCCGGGGCCGTGGCCGCAGTGGACATTCGCAACGAAGCGCGCTTGCTCTAGAGATCGGAAGGAACCGTCCATAGCGCAGTTTCGGTGCATCCTGCGCCACTGCTCGGTGTCGGCGAGCGAGCCGCTCATCGATCCGTCTCCTGCTCGACGCGCTGGATGATGTCGTACGCATCAACCGATTCATCGGTTTCGTCCTCGCGATCAATGAGCCACGGCAGCACGAACCAAACAATCCACAGTCCGAACAGGACTGCGACAACAACGACACTCGAGGTAACGAGATCGGCGGGCATCACATACAACCTCTCGACGGACTCGATAGGTGCCGCCAACTCGCCATAACTGCAGGCAGGGCGGCGATTACAGAAAGATTGTGGTTTCGGTGATGCTCTCCACTCGATCCCGCAGCGGGTATCTCATTGTGAGATATAAGCTGGGCGCAATGGAGACCAAGTACGGGGGAATCGAGGTCCCTGCGGCGGTTTGGCACAAGCCCGAAGTGGGCGCGATCCTGCGGCAACGCGATGTGCCGGCGCTACTCCGCTCAGTTCAGCGGTACACCGGTGCCAGCCAAGCACGCATCGCAGCGGCAGTAGGGCTGGGCCAGGGCCGAGTCAACGAGATCGTCAACAGCAGGAGAACTGTCACACGCTTCGACGTATTCGAGCGGATCGCGGATGGCATCTCGATGCCGGACCACGCGCGTGTCTTGTTCGGCCTCGCTCCACGTCACGCGCATACACTCACCGGCCACGCCGAGATCGCGCAAGCATTCACCGTGCAGTCGGAGGCCGATGCCGAGCTGCGACGACAAGCGCTGATCGCAGATCGAATCGACCTGTTGGCTGTACGCGGCCTGGGGCTGCTCGCACTCAACGAGTCGTTGCTGCGTGGAACACTGCTGCAACGGACCGACAGCGTCGCTGTTCGAGTCCTCCTCTTGGATCCGGATTCGAAGGCCGCCGGTACCCGCGCAGCAGAAATCGGCGAATCAAGACAGTCCTTCGCGGCGGGCATCGAACTGGCTCTGGCACGAGTATCCGAGTTTCACGAGCATCCATTCGTCGAACTGCAAGTCGCTGTTTACGACACGCTGCCGACATGGCGGATGCTGGTTTTCGACCAGACTTTGTATCTGTCTGCTTTCGGCGCGTCCGCCGAGGGGCATCGCTCAGGGATGTACAAGCTCACGGCGGCGACCAACGGGGTCCTGCATGCCGGATTCCTACGTCAGTTCGAGCAGATGTGGCTCCAAGCCCGCCCGATCGAGAGAGGATCGGTCACATGATCGAGGCGGAACTCAAGGCTCGGGTCCGTGACGTCGAGTCCGTGCAGTCTGCGTTGGCGGCACGGAGCGCAGGTCAGCGCTCGAAGTACATGGACACCTACTATGACCTCGCGGACGAGCGATTGTCTTCGGAGGGCCGCGAGCTGCGGTTGCGGACGATCACTACGGACAACGGACGGCGATCTTTGCTCACCTACAAGGAACCCGCGGTCGACACGGCGAGTGGATCGAAGCCGGAATACGAAACCGAGGTGGCCGACCCTTCGGTAATCGACTCCGTGCTACGCGGTCTCGGCCTGGAAAACCTGGTCTGCTTCGAAAAGCATTGCATCAATTATCGATTCGCATCCGAGGGGCGCGAGTTGCTGGCCACGCTGGTGACCGTCCCTGAATTGGACGGCACGTTCATCGAGCTGGAGACCATCGTGCCCGAATCGGAGCTGGCGGAAGCGCTGGAGGTCGTACGGACCACGCTCCGACAGCTCGGCATCGCGGACGGCGATGTCACCACCGAGCAGTACACGGATGCCGTGCTCGCTACGCGGAAGGCGTCGGGGCTGCCTTGATGAACCAGTTGATGATTTCCTCGCCCGCGAGGATGCCGGTGGCTCGGGTGACGGTGAGGTTGGGGTGGGTCCAGTTGAGTTGTTCGAGTTCGCCGTGGCGGGGGCGGATGGCGGAGTCGGCCGCGCGCAGCATTTCGGCGTCGAGGGCGCCGTCGCCCGCCGCGAGGGTGCGGGCGTCGTCGGCGAGTTCGCCGCTTTCCCAGAGGCGCTTGCGCACCTCGTCCACCGCGCGGCTCTTGCAGACGGCCTGCGGCATGGTGTAGATCTTGCGGCCCTGCTGGGACGCGGACCAGCCGCGCGGACGGCACCAGTCGTCCCACTCCGCCAAGAACCCCTCTGGAACCTCCTTGGGCTTCACCACCAGGTAGCAGAACAGATGATCGGCCACGCGGAACTTGGTGACCCAGGAGTCATCGATGCGGGTGTGCAGTTCCTTGCTCACCTCCGACAGCGTGGCGCCCCCCGCGCGAACCTGGGCGTCGATGCCGATGCGCCAGCTCAGATCGGGCACGCCGTCGACCAGGATGTTCCCGCCGTTGCTTGTGATCGCGTAGCGCCACGGCGCTCCGGGCAGGCGGATGCGGTCGAACTGTTTGATGGTGCGGGTGGTGGTGGGAACGACGGCGGCGGGTTCGGTCAGGGTCTGCATCCGTAGCGCCGCGGTGGTGGTCATGAACGACAGCGGCGCCCCTTCCAGATGCTCCACGCAGACCGTCGGCACGTCGGCGGTGGTGCTGAAGGCGTTACGCGAGTAGATCATCGTCCGGTCCAGGTCGGTCGCGATCAGCGCGCGTCTTCGGCGGGTCGGCGTGGATAGGTTCACTGCTGCACATCCTTGATCAGTCCCATGCACGAATATGCCAGGTCGGCGACGACTTCGACCGGGACGCCCCTGGCCGAGGCCAGCATCCTGATGTGCGCGTGCTCCGGCGCGTCCGCCTCGCGTACCAGCACCCGCCACGGCACCCGCCGCAGCAGCACCCGTGTGGTCTCGCCGACCCCTGGCTTCACGAAGTTCACGCTGGGAATGCCGTATCGCTGCTGTACCTGCTCCACCGACGTCCAGCCGGTCCAGGTGGGCGTCCGGTCGCTCGCGCGGATCGCGGCCACCTCGGCGGGCACCCGGTCGCGCACCGCGTCGAACGCGCCGCTCACGGTGTCGAGCAGACGCCCGGACACGTCGTCACCGGCCAGTTCGCGGTAGAACTTGGCGCCGTGGAACTCGCCCGGCCCGATCAGGGTGTCGTTCAGGACCGTGCGCGAAACCAAGCCGGAGACCGTCGAGTTCAGGCAGGCCGACGCGATGAGGAAGTCGTCGCGGGTGCCGTAGGTGCGCACGCAGTGCCCGGGATCGGCCAGCACCGCCAATTCGTCGTCGAACCGCGGACCGCCCGCGGCATGATAGGCGTCCAGCGCTTCGGTCAGCTCGCGGGTGATCGCGCCTTTGCCGGTCCATCCGTCCACGAACACGACCGAGGACGGATCGTGATGCTCGGCCAGATAGTCCAGCGCCACGGCGTCGATGCCGCGATCCCGCACGATCGACACCGCGTAGTGCGGCACCTCCAGGCTCGGGCGCCGCGCCCGCAGCCAGCGGCGCATCAGAATGCCGACCGGCGTGCCCGCACGCGCCAGCGAGACCAGGACGATGTTCTCGCCGCGCTCGGCGATCACCAGCTCCGACACGGTCGCCACGGCCAGCGCGAGCCGTTCGGCGCTGGCCGCGAGCACCTCGTCGAACAGCGCCCGGTACGACGCGTCGGGCTGATACTCGATCGGCAGCGACTCCGCGTAGTGCGCCTTCCCGGCCTGGATCCGCCGTTCCCGCTCGGCGATGTCGGCTTCCAGATCGATATCCGACAGGTCTTTCAGCAGCCAGGAGACCTCTTCGGCCGCGTAGGAGCCGAACTCCGGTCCGTGCAGTGGGGCCGGTAGCGCGCCCACCTCGGTGCTCGTCATACCCGGCTCCCGTTCGACTCCATGCGCTCGGCGTGCAGCCGCCGCGGGTCCGCTTCCGGCAGCACCGCGAGCAGGACGTCGGCCCCGGAAGCGGTCAGCACGTCGATCAGCCCGTGCTCGGCCGTCAGCTCCGCGGTATCGGCGGGCGAGTCGACCACGACGACGAGCACCGGGTCGGCGGCCGGGCCGTCGCCCTCGGCGCCACTGTCGACGCCGTCGTCCGAAATCGCGACGGCATCGCCGTGTGACGAACCGGTGAGCAGCGCACCCAGCCCCGCGAGGTCGGCCTCGAACAGGTCGAGCGAGGTCTCCGGCCACTGCGCGTTGTACAGATACCGCGGCGCGGCATCGCCCGGTTCGGGCGCGACGAACCGGAATCCCCGCCGCAACGGATACCCCGGCTCGTCCAGCACGTACGCGGGCGATCGCGTGGTGGTCTGGAAACGCGTGGACGTCCCCGACTCGGCGAGCAGCGCCGCCAGCCGCAGGGGCAGGTACATCAGCTCCTCGTGCCCGAGCACGATGACGTTCCGGCCGGGGAAGTCGGCGTCGAGCCGAGCGGCCAGCGCCCGTCCCGCGTCCGCCAGCGCGGCCTCGAACGCGCCGGTGTCGGAGGCGAGGATGCCGTGCCTGCCGCCCTCCGGCACAGCGGCCGGCCAGGGGAGTTCGACTCGTCCGAACGAACCGGTGTGCCCGGCGGTCGGGTTCAGCCGAGGTTCGGGAAGCGCGCCGACCGCGTCCACCAGCCCGTCGGGCAGCGACGCGCGGCCGGTGGCGAGGCACACCGTGTCGATGCGCGCCCCGAGTTCGGCTGCCACGGCATCGAATCCGGCCCGCTGGGCATCGGTGCGCAGATCGACCAGTGACGCGAGCACATAGTGCGTGCGGGGCGCGAAGGCGTGCAGTGCCCGCACCGCGTCGATCGCGGTGTCACCGGTGGAGATCTCGTCGTCCACCAGCACCAGCGGCAGATCGTTGACGAAGATGTCGGCCGGCGCCGGTTGCAGCAGGTGGGAAGTGGCGTGCGAGTGCCCCTCCTCGAACCCGGCGAGCGTCGTCGCGTGCGGCACCGCGCGCCGGGTCGAATGCAGATAGCAGCTCGCGCCGATCCGCGCTGCCACGCAATGGCCGAGACCGGTTGCGGTCTCGGCGAATCCGAGCACGACGGCTGGGCGCTCACCGAGCACCGCGCGGACCAGATCGCCGAGGTGATCGCCCGCGCCGAGCACCACCCGCGGATCGGTCGGCAGGTGCTTGCCGAGCACGGTGGAGACCAACAGGTGCGCCCTGCGCCGATTGTTGTGGCGCACTCCCGGCCGCACCAAGGCCGTGATCGGCAGCCGCGCGGTGCGCAGCCGGTCCGGTGCGCCGCTGGTGTCGTGATGCAGTTCGATGCCGAGAACTTTTGTCGCCCAAGGTGTTCGGTTGTCGAATTCGGTAGCGGCCCGGCTCATACGGTGACCAACGCCGTCAGCAGATCCACGAACGACACTCCCTTGTTCGCCACGCCGAACACCCGCGCGCGCAGCAGTGTCTGCCGCGCCCAGCTGCGATGCGGCCGCATCTCGTTCATCTTGTTCCGGTAGCCGGAGGCCGCAACGCCGCCGACGTCGTCGCGCAGGATGTCCAGCGCGTCCGAGTACTCCTCGTGCGTCACCACCGACAGCGCGTGCACGGCCGCAACGTGGGACGGGTGGATCACCGTCTTGCCCTGGATGCCGTTGGCCCGGTCCAGTGTGATCTCCCGCAGCAAACCGTCCAGATCCCGGCTGACCAGGTACTGCCGGAACGGCACCGCGTCGGATTCCTCGAACGGCGCGGTCCGCAGCAGCGGACGGAACATCCGTTCGTGATCGGCGAAGTACTCCCACACCGGCCCCGTGATGACGAAACCGGTCCCGTCCGCGCGCCCGAGGTAGTTCACGATGTCGGCGATCACGTCGGCGACCACGCGCACGTCGTAGATGGTCAGGTCGCGGTCGCGGCGGATGCCGAAGGTCGAGCACATGTCGGTCGCGCCGACCCGCACCGCCAGCACCCGGTCCCGGTGCGCGGCCAGCAGCGCCGCGATCTGGGTCAGCTCGTAATCGCGGGTCTCCCGGTGCACCAGCCCCGCCGACTCCAGCACCGGCATTCCGTACAGCGGCCGGTCCACCCGCTGGGCCGCCACGTTCAGCGCGTTGAGGTACTTCGGCCCGGTGACGCTGTCGAACTTCGGGAACACGAACCCGGTCAGCACCTTGGCTCCCGGCCCGAGTTGCTCGATGAGCTCGGTGATCGTGTCCGCGTCGCGCACCCGCACGAACAGCAGCGGGTTGGCGTCGTGGCTGCCCGCGAGCAGATCCAGCGCGGCCACGGTCTGGCGCTTGGCGTACTCCACTTCGTGATCGGCGACCGCGTCCTCGAGGTCGATCACCATCGAACACACGCCGTGCGCGGCGCGCCTGCCGATCGTCTCCGCGAGATCGGGCCTGGTCGCCGGCGCGTACAGCGTGGCGCCGAGGCCGATGGCGAGCAGCTCGCGATCGGTGTCGTCGTCGCCGAACGCCTCGGGCTGCCGGTGGAAAAGACGCCTCGCCTCTGGGCCGTGCAACTGCCGGAAGTGGCGCAGCGGCATTCGCTTCCGCAGGGAAACCTCCTGCTGGACGGCGATGCCTGCGGTCATCGTTGCCCCATCCTCATTCTCGTCGTGGTCCTGATTGTTTTCTCATTCGATCCACTACCCCGGCTATGAATTCGGTGACGGCATCCAGTTCCGCCACATAGGCCCAGTAGTCGGGGTGGCGCCCCGACAGTGTTTCGCTGATTCGGTCGATTCGCGCCGCTTGCGCGTCGAGGACCGAACCCCATTCGGCGACCAGCCCGCGGCTCACCGCGAGCATCTGCGCGTCCCGCAGCCGGAATCGTACGGCCTTGGCGTGTTCTTGCGGGTCGGACCGGATCGCACGCAGCAGGGCCAGCCGCTTGGTGACGGCGTCGACTCGCTGCTCGGCCTCGGCGAGGAACCCGCGCGCGGATGTGGTCAGTTCAAGTGCAAACTCCGGATTGTTCTCTGCCGCCGCCGCACGCGCCCTGCCCAGGGCCGCGTCCGCGGCCTCGATGGCTCGCTGGCTTTCCCGCTCATTGTTAGCCAGATCGGCCGAACTCGCAGCATTGAACTCGCGCAGCAGCGCCGAGAACGCGGGCGCAACGCCTTCGGCCCTGGTCCGGACGGCGGCAATGCGGGTTGTCACCGACGATATCGCGGTGTTCGCCGCCGCCGCCCGAGATGGCGCCTGCGCCAAAGCATCCGCCAGCTCCTTGGTGACCGTCTGGAGACGGATCGCGGCCTCCCGCACGGTGCCACCGGGTGCGTCTGAACCCGCCGCCTCCAGTGTGACCAGCGCCTCATCGACCGCGGCGGCGTGCCTGCGCACCGAGGGATAATCCGCGAACTCCGATTCGGCGGCCCGCCCGCGCACACCGGCCGCGTCGGCCTTCACCCGCTGGACCAACTGCGGCACGGCGCCGAGCACCGCCACCGCCTCTTCCAGCTTGCCCTGGTCGCCGCGATAGAACTCGTCGACCGCCCGCGCCGCGTCGGTCAGTTGCCGCACC
Source organism: Nocardia sp. NPDC003726 (assembly GCF_053586955.1). Lineage (NCBI taxonomy): Bacteria > Bacillati > Actinomycetota > Actinomycetes > Mycobacteriales > Nocardiaceae > Nocardia > Nocardia sp. NPDC003726. Next base: position 17,389 of record NZ_JBSFNF010000030.1, read on the forward strand.
GCGGCGTCGACGCGTTGCCTGCCCTGCGGCACCGGAGGGCCGCCCTGCTGCGCGGCTTCCAGCTCCGTGCTCAGCGTCAGGTACACTTCCGCGGCGCCATAGCACCTGTGGCGCACCGGTTCCCAGCGCGCGCCCGTGCGCCGCTCGGGGAAGATCTGCTCGGCCGCGTGCACCGCCGCCTCGGCCGCGCTCTGGCGGCGATCCATGTCCAGGAACGCGGTCGCGAGCGTCGTGCGGGCATGCTCGATCCACTCGTCGTTTCCCGACGAACGGAACCATCCACGCCTCCGGCCTGCCACGCCCCGATGGTAGGAGATGTTCCTGTTCGCCGGGGGTTACGCGGGTTCCTACGCAAGTTCGCGGAAACCTACTACTGTCGATGGCGTCCCCGGCGATTCGGACATGCTGGGAACCAATGACGGACTATTGAAAGGGAATCCCGCATGGGTGTCAGTTTGTCCAAGGGCGGCAATGTCTCGCTGACCAAGGCGGCGCCTAACCTCACCGCTGTTGCGGTCGGCCTGGGGTGGGATGTGCGGACCACCACCGGCACCGACTTCGACCTCGACGCCAGCGCCATCGCCACCGGCGCGGACAAGAAGGTCCTGTCCGACCAGCACTTCGTCTTCTTCAACAACCTGCGTTCCCCCGAGGGCTCGATCGAGCACGCGGGCGACAACCGGACCGGCGAGGGCGAGGGCGACGACGAGGTCATCAACGTCGACCTGGCGAACACCCCGCCCACGATCGAGAGCATCTTCTTCCCGGTCTCGATCTACGACGCCGACTCCCGGTCGCAGTCCTTCGGCCAGGTCCGCAACGCCTACATCCGCGTCGTGGACCGCAGCAACGGCGAGGAGCTCGCCCGCTACGACCTCACCGAGGACGCCTCCACCGAGACCGCCATGGTCTTCGGTGAGCTGTACCGCAACGGCGCGGAGTGGAAGTTCCGCGCGATCGGCCAGGGTTACGCCTCCGGCCTCGCGGGCATCGCCCGTGACTACGGCGTGAACGTCTAAGGAACACTTCGCCGTTCACAGGGGGCCCGGCTACGGGCCCCCTCGTCGTGCGACCCAGGCATGCCGGCGCCCTGGGAGCAACGTTGGACAACCGGCGATCCAGCGGCCACCCTGGTAGCAACCGTCGCCGCCTCGTTCTTCACTCACGAAAGGTCCCAGCGTGGTCCTGCGCATATTCGGCATGTCCCTCGTCGTCACGGTGCTGTCGCTCGTCGTCGCCGTCGTGTACGGCGGACCGACCGCCCTCGCGCTCGCCGCGATCCTCGGCATCCTCGAGGTGTCGCTCTCGTTCGACAACGCCGTGATCAACGCCACCGTCCTGGAACGGATGAGCGCGTTCTGGCAGCGCATCTTCCTCACCATCGGCGTGCTGATCGCCGTGTTCGGCATGCGGTTGGTCTTCCCGCTGGCGATCGTCTGGATCACCGCGGGGCTGGATCCGGTCCGGGCCTTCGACCTGGCCCTCAACCCGCCCCCGGACGGCGCCCTGACCTTCCCCGACGGCAGCCCCAGCTACGAGAAACTGCTCACCGACGCGCACCCGCAGATCGCGGCGTTCGGCGGCATGTTCCTGGCCCTGCTGTTCCTCAACTTCATCTTCGAGGAACGCGACATCACCTGGCTGAGCTGGCTGGAGCGGCCGCTGGCCAAGGCGGGCAAGCTGGACATGCTCTCCGTGGTGGTCGCGGGCGCGGGCCTGATCCTCACGGCGGAGTACATCGCCGACGAGGCGCACCGCTCCACCGTCCTGGTGGCGGGCCTGCTGGGCATGATCACCTACATCGCGGTGGACGGCCTCGGCTCCATGTTCCACACCGAGGAGCACACCGAAGGCGGCCCGTCCGAACTGGCCAAGGCCACCGGTAAGGCGGGCTTCTTCCTGTTCCTCTACCTGGAGGTGCTCGACGCGTCGTTCTCCTTCGACGGCGTGATCGGCGCGTTCGCCATCACCTCCGACCCGATCATCATCGCGCTCGGCCTCGGCCTGATCGGCGCCATGTTCGTCCGGTCGATCACGGTGTACCTGGTCCGCAAGGGCACGCTGTCGGAGTACGTCTATCTGGAGCACGGCGCGCACTGGGCGATCGGCGCGCTGGCGGCGATCCTGCTGGTCTCGATCGGCGTGCACATCAACGAGATCGTCACCGGACTGGTCGGCGTCGCGTTCATCGGCGCGGCGTTCATCACCAGCATCGTCCGCAACGGCCGGGCAGACGAAGAGGAACTGGACAGCGAACGGGAACCGACGCCGGTAGGCTGAGGCCTGGCAAGCAGCCGAAGACCCGTTGCGGCAGCGGCCCCATCCCGAAGGATGGCCGCTGCCGCTCTCGTTTCCACAGAGGGGGGATCGCGCCATGGGGATCAACGACAACCCCGGCGGCGTCAACCTGTCGAAGGTGACTCTGTCGAAGGCGACACCGAGCATCAACCTGACCAAGCCCGGTGAGCAGCAGGGCACCATGCGGGTCAACCTGAACTGGTCGAGCGGCCCGCGAGGATTCTTCCGCCGCGCCAAGGCCATCGATCTGGACCTCGGCTGCCTCTACGAACTGTCCAACGGCGCCAAGGGCGTCGTCCAGGCGATCGGCGGCAACTTCGGCACGCTCGAGGGCGAGCCCCACATCCGGCTCGACGGCGACGATCGCAGCGGTTCGGCCGCGGCGGGCGAGAACCTGCACATCGATCTGGCCCGGCCCGAACTGTTCCGGCGCATCCTGATCTTCGCCTTCATCTACGAGGGCGTGCCCAACTGGGCCGCCGCCGACGGTGTGGTGACGCTCTATCCCACCGCCGGTCCGCAGGTCGAGGTCCGCCTCGACTCTCCGGTGGACGGCGCCCGCTCGTGCGCTATCGCCCTGCTGCAGAACCAGGGCGCCGGGATCACCGTGCACCGGGAAGTGCACTACGTCCACGGCGCCCAGCGCGAACCGGACCAGGCCTACCAGTGGGGCATGCAGTGGCAGGCGGGGCGCAAGTAGGTCAACGCGTCACCGGCGCCGGCTGCCGCCCGACCACCGGCGACGTCGTCGGCTTGCGAGCGGCGAACACCAAGCCGACCAGGCCGACAGCCAGCCCGGCGACCGTCAGCGGTCGCAGCGGCTGATCGATCAGCAGCCAGGCCAGGATCGCGGTCACCGCGGGCGTCGCGAAGAACAGCTTGCCCACCCTGGTCGCGTCCCACCGGCGCAACATGGCGTTGAGCAGCAGGAACGCCGCCATGGAGTTCACCAGCACCATCCAGGTGAGCGACCCGGCGAACCGGCTCATGTCCGACACGTGCACTTGGCCCGACAGCCAGGCCAATGCCCCCGCGATCGGCGCGCTGACCGCCACGTGCAGCGCCGTGGCCGCTTTCGGATCGACGGCGGGTGTGAACCGCTTCTGGTACACGGTGCCGATGCTCAGGCCGAGAAGACCCGCCACGCACAGCAGCAATCCGGTCAGGGAGAAGTGGGATCGGTCGAACACGGCGAGCGCGACTCCGATACCGCCGATGCCGAAACCGAACCACTGCCGCATCGCGACGACTTCGCCGATCAGTCCGGCGCACAGAGCGATGACCACCGGATTCAAGCCCTGCACCAGCGCGATCACCGCCGCCGAGACATGTTCGGCCATTGCCGTGTAGAACGCGCCGAACTGGACCATCTGCATCAGCAACCCGGCGACGAGCACGTGACGCAGCTGGGCGCCTTGCGGCCAAGTCGCCCGCGCGATGCAGGCGTAGGCCGTCAGCAGCACGCCCGCGACGGCGAAGCGCACGAACAGCACGAACAGCGGCGGCGCGGCGCCTACCCCGATAACCCCGGCGATGAACGCACTGCTCCACAGCAAGACGAACAGCGGCTGCGCGGCCACCGTCGCGAATCGGTTCTGCACGGAACCTCCCTTGAATAACCACCTTGGGCGGTTATCACCGTGGCACCCGGCCCACTAACCTGTCAAGACGGTTACTATGAGCACGTGTTCACCTTCGTGAGCGGCAACCTCGCCCTGGACTTCGCCGGCACCGTCAAGGGGCGCTCGACCACGTTCGAGGACGTCCTCACCAGCCCCGCGGCGCTGGCCGACTGGTTCGTCGCCGCGGGGCTGCTCGACAGCCCTCCGCTCAGCGACGCCGGCACCCTCGCGCGGGCGGTGCGCCTGCGCGAGGCGGCCTACCGCATGGCGCTGGCCGGCACCCGGGACAGCGCCTTCGATGAAGCCGACCGCCGGACCGTCAACGAATTCGCCGGCAGCGCCCCACCGGCGGTCAGCCTGCGCGCCGATGGCACGGTCGTCCGCTCCGGCGACACGGACGCGGCCTTGGCCGCCGTCGCGCGATCCGCGATCGAGCTGCTGGGCAGCAGCGCACTGGTCAAAGAGTGCGGTCGCACCGCATGCACCCGGCTGTACGTGGACACTTCCCGCGGCGGCTCACGCCGTTGGTGCGACATGACCCTGTGCGGCAACCGCGCCAAAAGCGCCGCCTTCCGCGCCCGGCACGGTGGGCACTAGACCACCGGGACCAACTTGCGCGAGCCGGGCTGCGGCACATGGGCAGAGGTCGAACGAGTTCCGCGCGGCGCCACCCACAGGAAGACGAAGAAGAAGACGATCAGCAGACTCGCGCGCCCCCACACACCGAATTGGACGATGCGCTCCATCAGCTCGACCGAGGTGCCCTGACCCATCGAGTAGAAATAGCGGAACACTCCGATGCCGATGGCCGCGTCGGCGACGAGATAGCTGCCGATCAACCACCAGGGAATCCGGAGCAGCACCAGGAACGGCACCAGCCAGAGGGTGTACTGCGGGGAATGCACTTTGTGGAGCAACAGGAATCCACACAGCATCGCACCGCTCACACCGACCCAGGGAAATACGCCGGTGGTCAGATAACGCCGCCAGCCGAGCACCATGGCCAGCGCGAACGCCGCGAGCACCAGCACGGGCGAGGCGACCGAGACCACCTGCTGGAACGCCGCCTCGCTGCGCGCGTCGGGACCGAACATCGGCCGAAGTCCCCAGTACCAGATCGAATTCGTGGTGATGTCGGCCTGACGCAACTGCTGGAACGTGATGGACGCGCGCCAGCCCTCGTATCCCACCAGGGCGAACGGCAGGTTGACCACGACCACGGTGCCGATCGCCGCGGCCGCGGTGAGCAGAGCGCCACGGACGTCCGGCTCGCGATCACCGCCCTCCGCGTCGCGCTCGCCACCGCCGGTCAGCACGTAGGCCAGCAAAGGCAACACGAAGATCCCCGGATACAGCTTGAGGCAGAATCCGAGCCCGAGCAGCACCGCGGCCACGATGCCTCTGGTACGCACGGAGTAGCGGGTCAGCGCCGACATCACGTAGACGGCCGCGACCGCCGTGCACACGACCGGAAGCTCCCAGTTGTGGAAGGCATACAGGACCAGCGGCGGTCCGGCCGCCCACAGCAGGGCCGCGCCCCCGGCCAGACGGGCCAGCATCCATGCGGTCAGCAGCGCGAAGGGCGCCAGCAGCAGCGCCGAGTAGCGCAGGAAATCGGCGTCGTTGTCCGCGCCGACCGCGCCGATCCACATCAGCACGCCACTGAGCACCGGATACTCCACCGCGCCGCCGACCAACGCGCCGCCGTCGGTGATGCCGCCGCTCACATAGGGAAAGACGTGCTCGTTGATATCCCGGCCGAGCCAGAGGAATTGGATGTCGGAATAGCAGACGTCCGAATCCTTGACGACGTCGAAAACCGTGCTGCGCCCGTCCCGGTCGAACGGCGCACCCGCGCAGCGCGCCTTGTTCGCATAGGCCAGCGCGAGGACCAGGCCGCAGAGCAGCACCACCACCACGGCGAATGCCGCGCGGCGTCGCACACCACCCGCGGGCAGGTCGCTGGCGGCGAGTCCGGTCGGCATGGATCAACCCTAAGCGGACGCTCCCGGGCGTGGCGCCGTTCCCCTTCCAACGGATGTGAACGCGGCCGCCCGCCGCATGGCGCCGGGGCGGCTCGCCGGGGTGATTTCACTGCTCAGCCGCCGCTCATGTAGCCTGTTCGGGTTGCTGACGCAACGACCCTCCTGCCACGGACCGTCCGTGGCCGTTTCCTAGTCCACAGGAGGTGATTGGTCCGTGCGTCATTACGAAGTGATGGTCATCCTCGATCCGAGCCTGGACGAGCGCACTGTTGGTCCGTCGCTGGACAACCTGCTCAGTGTCGTTCGCACCGAGGGCGGCAAGATCGACAAGGTCGACATCTGGGGCCGCCGCAGGCTCGCCTACGAGATCGCCAAGCACGCCGAGGGCATCTACGCCGTGGTCGACCTGACCGCCGAGCCCGCCACCGTGAGCGAACTCGACCGCCAGCTCGGTCTCAACGAGTCGGTGCTGCGCACCAAGGTTCTGCGCCACGACAAGTAGTCCGGCAACCCTCGTTTGCGTCGGAGCCTGTGCCTAGGCTCTAGCGCAACAGCGAGACGCGGACTGCACACCGAGCAGGAGGAACCACATGGCAGGCGACACGGTCATCACCGTCATCGGAAATCTGACGGCCGACCCGGAGCTTCGATTCACACCGGCGGGACAGGCGGTGGCGAATTTCACCGTCGCGTCGACTCCCCGTGTGTTCGACCGTAATTCGAACGAATGGAAAGACGGCGAAGCGCTGTTCCTGCGCTGCAATATCTGGCGCGAGGCCGCGGAGAATGTCGCCGAAAGCCTGACCAGGGGTTCCCGTGTCATCGTGAGCGGACGACTCAAGCAGCGCTCCTACGAAACCCGCGAGGGTGAGAAGCGCACGGTCGTCGAGCTCGAGGTCGACGAGGTCGGTCCCTCGCTGCGCTACGCCACCGCGAAGGTCAACAAGACCAGCCGCGGCAGCGGAGGCGGCGGCTTCGGGTCCGGCTCCGGCGGCGGTGGCGGCTATGCCTCCTCCGGTGGTGGCGGTGGGCGTTCCGGCGGTGCCGAGGACGACCCGTGGGGCAGTGCGCCCGCGGCAGGCTCCTTCGGGGGCAGCCGCATGGATGACGAACCGCCGTTCTGAGAACGGCCACAACGGCCCGGCCGATTCGGGCCATCACTGATTACGGAGTACAAGACCATGCCTAAAGCGCCCGCGCGCGAAAAGGTGCTGAAGAAGAAGGCTTGCTCGTTCTGCAAGGAGAGCAAGACCGGAAGCGTCACGATCGATTACAAGGACACGGCGTTGCTGCGCAAGTACGTCAGCGACCGCGGCAAGATCCGCGCCCGCCGCGTCACCGGCAACTGCGTGCAGCACCAGCGCGATATCGCGGTTGCGGTCAAGAACTCGCGTGAGGTCGCCCTGCTGCCTTACGTGTCGACGGCTCGCTGAGAAAGGGAGGCACGCCAATGAAGTTGATTCTTACCGCTGATGTGGACAACCTCGGTGCCCCCGGCGACACCGTTGAGGTCAAGGACGGCTACGGCCGCAATTACCTGCTGCCGCGCGGCCTGGCGATCGTGGCCAGCCGTGGCGCGCAGAAGCAGGTCGAGGGCATCCGCCGGGCGCAGGAAGCCCGCCGGGTGCGCGACCTGGACCACGCCAACGAGCTGAAGCAGGCCATCGAGGGCCTGGAGTCGGTCTCCCTGGCGGTGAAGACCGCCGGCACCGGCAAGCTGTTCGGCTCGGTGACCCAGTCGGACGTCGCCGCGGCCGTCAAGGCGGCGGGCGGCCCCGTCGTCGACAAGCGCAGCATCGAGCTGCCGAAGGCGCACATCAAGACGACCGGCAAGCACGGCATCGCGGTGCACCTGCACCCGGACGTGGTGGCGAAGTTCGACCTGACGGTCACCGCCGCCTGATTCAGGGCATCACGTCGAGGACCACCCCCGTCTGTGGACGGGAGTGGTCCTCGATTGTGCCCGCTGCTAAGCGCTGATTAGTAGCCAATTATTTGCCGAATGAGCGAGAGCGTCATTCGGGACAATCTGGGCGCCATCGCGTACTCCACCGGCGCCCGGTTTACCCAGCCTGTGGATTACTGGCGGAACCGACCGTTCGCAATGTGATTCAGGTCATATGCGGCTCACGTGCTGTTAACCCAACACGCCCGGCTGTTCAACTTGGACGACACGCCGGTGCTTCCTTAATCCACACCTGGAAAAGCGTGGAAGCCCATGTCTATCTGCGTATTTGACCTTGTCGGACTGGGTTTTCCCCAAGTTGTACACAGGGGGTGCACACGGTTGGGTGAACTCTCCCCAAGTTATCCACAGCTGTGTGCACAGGACGGTTTGGTGCCCGCCCTGCGGGTCGCCTAGGTTCGTCGCATCGCTGCGCGCCGACCGCTCCCCAGCGCCCGCACGGACCGGTGCCGCGGCGGTAGCTGGAGCCCTGGTCAACGGCTTGGACGAACGTGTCGGTGCCCGGGAGTAAAACGAGTCGACAGGGTGCATCCCGGTCGCGGGGTAGAGAGGACGGTCGAGTCTGGTGACAACCACCGATGACCGCGGGCACACGGATTTCCCGCCCGAACCTCCCGGCGAAGATTTCGGTCGCCAGCCTCCGCACGACATGGCGGCCGAGCAGTCGGTGCTCGGCGGCATGCTGTTGAGCAAGGACGCCATCGCCGACGTGGTCGAGGTGCTTCGGCCCGGCGATTTCTACCGCCCCGCCCATCAGGCCATCTACGACACGATCCTGGATCTCTACGGGCGCGGGGAGCCCGCCGACCCGGTGACCGTCGCCGCGGGCCTCGACCGCCGTGGCGAGCTCAAGCGCATCGGCGGCGCGCCCTATCTGGTCACGCTCACCCAGACCGTGCCAACCGCGGCCAACGCGGGCTACTACGCCGAGATCGTCGCCGAGAAGGCCATTCTGCGCCGCTTGGTCGAGGCGGGCACCCGCATCGTCCAGTACGGCTACGCGGGCGCCGACGGCCAGGACGTCGCCGAGGTGGTCGACCGCGCCCAAGCCGAGGTCTACGAGGTCACCGAACGCCGCACCAGCGAAGACTTCCTCCCCCTCGAAGAATTGCTCCAGCCGACGATGGACGAGATCGACTCCATCGCCAGCCGCGGCGGCATATCCCTCGGCGTCCCCACAGGTTTCACCGAACTCGACGAAATCACCAACGGTTTGCACCCGGGCCAGATGATCATCGTCGCCGCCAGGCCTGGAGTTGGTAAATCGACGCTGGGAATGGATTTCATGCGCAGCTGCTCGATCAAGCACGGCTTGGCGAGCGTCATCTTCTCACTGGAGATGAGTCGCACCGAAATCGTCATGCGGTTGTTGTCGGCGGAGGCGAAGATCAAGCTCGGGGATATGCGGTCCGGGCGGATGAGCGACGACGACTGGACCAAGCTGGCGCGGCGGATGAGTGAGATCAGCGAAGCGCCGCTGTTCGTGGACGATTCGCCGAACCTGACGATGATGGAAATCCGCGCCAAAGCGCGACGGCTCAAACAGCGCCACGATTTGAAACTCGTGGTGGTGGATTACCTCCAGCTGATGACGTCGGGCAAAAAGGTCGAATCCCGTCAGCAGGAAGTCTCGGACTTCTCCCGTAACTTGAAACTGCTGGCCAAGGAACTCGAAGTGCCGGTGGTCGCGATCAGCCAGCTCAACCGCGGTCCCGAACAGCGAACCGACAAGCGCCCCATGGTGTCCGATCTCCGCGAATCGGGCTGCATGCCCGCCAGCACCCGCATCCTCCGCGCCGACACCGGCGACGAGACCACGCTCGGCGACCTGCTGTCGAGCGGGGAGCGGCCGTTGGTGTGGTCGCTCGATGAACGGATGCGGATGGTTGCCCGACCGATGGTGAAGGTGTTCTCCAGCGGGCGCAAAGAAGTGTTCCGCCTGCGCCTGGCATCGGGCCGAGAAGTGGAAGCGACGGGAAACCATCCGTTCTTGACCTTGGATGGCTGGATTCCGCTCGAGAAGCTGTCGGTCGGCGACCGACTCGCCACTCCTCGTCGGGTACCGGAGCCGGTACACACGTCGCGGATGCCCGATGCCGAGGTCATCCTGCTCGCCCACATGATCGGCGACGGCTCCTGCGTGAAGCGGCAGCCGCTGCGCTATGCCAGCGTCGATGAGGAAAACCTGGCGGCGGTCACCGAAGCAGCGACGCATTTCGGCGTTACCGTCGCTCGTGACGACTATGCGGCAGCGAGGGTCACGACGCTTCGGCTGCGCGCTCCGAACCGACTTGCGCGCGGCAAACGCAATCCGGTTGCCGCGTGGCTGGATGAACTGGGACTGTTCGGTCTGCGCAGCTATGAGAAGTTCGTACCCAAGCGCGTCTTCGCGCTTCCGAATGATCAGATAGCATTGTTCCTGCATCATCTCTGGGCAACGGATGGCTCCGTGCGCTGGGATGCGAAGGGACGTCAGGCGAGGATCTACTACGCATCCACCAGCCGCCGCCTGATCGACGATGTAGTCCAATTGCTGCTGCGCTTGGGCGTGCACGGCCGCATCAAAAAAGTCACCAAGTCCGGCTACCGGGATTGTTGGCATCTCACTATCGACGGCGCGGAGAATCAGACGATCTTCCTGCGTGACATCGGGGTGCACGGCGCACGGGGGCAGTCCGCCCGAGCAGCCCTTGCCCAATTGGAGCCGATGACACGCAATACCAACGTCGACACGGTTCCCCGCGAGGTTTGGTCGAAGGTTCGTACGCTGCTGAGCGCCAAGGGCATGACGCACCGCGAATTCTCGGCGGCGATGGGTTCACGTTTCTGCGGATCGACGATGTGGAGGCACTCGCCCAGTCGATCCCGGCTGGCTCGGGTGGCAGCAGTGCTGGAAGACGCAGAAATCGAAATGTTCGCCACGAACGATGTCTTCTGGGACAAGATCGTCGACATCACCAGCCTCGGTGAGCAGGACGTCTACGACGGCACCGTGCCAGGAACACACAATTTCGTCGCGCAGGGAATCTCGGCGCACAACTCCCTGGAACAAGATGCGGATATGGTCATCCTGTTGCATCGTCCCGATGCTTTCGAGCGCGACGACCCGCGCGGCGGTGAGGCGGACCTTATTCTCGGCAAACACCGTAACGGTCCTACCGCGACAATTACTGTCGCCCACCAATTGCATTTGTCGCGGTTCGTGGACATGGCGCGCGGCTGAGTTCTGCCGGCGATGAGCATCGGGGCGCCGTGTGCGTCCCGATGACCTCGCGGCGCGGCGTCGTCGCCGGTCGACGACGCCGCCGAGCGGTGCTCCGACGCGCTGGGTAGGCGGAAGACGCTTCGGGGTTCGAACCCTTCCATCCGGCATCAAGTAACGCTCAGGGCCCCGGCCACGACGTCCTCGGTGACGTATGGCCCGTCGGGGGGCTTGTCCGTCCACTTTGTCGGTGTATGGAATGGGAATCAGGACATGGCTCTTCGCGAGTTCTTCGCGCGGCATCGTATCGCTTCGGCGGTGGCCGCACCGGCGGCGTTGGGAGTGGCGGCGGTCGTCGTCGCCTCGTTGGCGCTGACCTCGACGCCGGAAACCAGGGATACGCGGCTCACGACGTCCGTCACGGAATGCCGCGACATGGTCACCATCTCGGTGGCCGGTCGCAACGACACTCCGGTGGAGGGCACCACCAAGATGCTGGTGGACGCGAACGGCAACCCTTTGCCCGCGGCGCTGTCGGGCGATCACAGCAGCGAGTGGGTCGATCCGGTGGTCAACGCACCCGCCGACGACGTCGATCCGGACGCGTACGCCGCGGTCTACATCGCCTATCCGGCGAATATGTCCACCTATGAGGACGCCGTCAACGCCGGTGTCGAGAACACCGAACGGGTGATGCGGGAGATCGCCCAGGCGTGCCCCGACACCAAGTTCTCGATCGTCGGATACAGCGAGGGCGCCGACGTCGTCCGCCGTGTCGCGATGAAGATCGGCCATCAGGAACCCGGCCAGGACGGCGCCTACGGGATCGTGGACCCGGACGACGTCGTCGGCGTCGTCATCCTCGCCGATTCGGGCCGGTCGGCGGGCGACGGGCCGTTCCCCGGATCGAAGGACCCGTTCGGCAATCCGGACGGCTTCGACCAGAAATATCAGAGCGGCGCCAACCCGGTCCCCGGACAGGGCGCGGTGCAAGGAACCAGCGGCGACTTCGGCGCGCTCAACGGCAAGATCGCGTCGTTCTGCTCCGACGGCGATCTCACCTGCTCGGCGCCGCAGAACATCTCCCTGCTGCAGTTGGTGGTCAATGTCGGCAGGCAGTTGAACGTCGACGCGCTCGAGCGCGACGGGCTGACGCCCGCGACCGGGCAGGACGTCGCCGTGGTCCTCGGCCGGATCGCGATGGCGGCGTTCGCGGACATCCAGTCGCAGCCGAACTGGATGCAGAGCGACGAGACCTTCCTGCAGGTGCTGTTGCGGGTGTCGGATCCGGCGTACAAGCCGGGGGAGAAGAAGGCTCCTGCGCAGGCGGAGGCGATTTCCACGAACGAGATGTCGCCGCTGGCCTACCTGCCGCAGAAGGTGCTCAACGAGATCGTCGGACTGATCGTGACGAACCAGAACACCATCCCGGTGATCCTGAGCGACCCGTACAACCTCACGCTCGGGCCGAACCACACCGGTCACCACTTCGACTACTGGGACGACGCCGATCCCGCCGCGGGCAAGCCGCTGACCTCGGCGGAGTACGCCGCCGCCTGGCTCACCCACCTGGCGAAGCAGGCGCAGGCCGGCAAGCAGGTCGACCCGACGTCCAAGCCGCAGGCGGCGGATCTGGCCGCCGTGTACAAGGCGGTGGAGACCACCTCGGCGGCTCCGACGACCGAGCCGGCCAAGGCGTCGACCACGTCGCCGAAGCCGACCAGCGCCGCGCCCACGACGACCAGCGCCGCGCCGACGACGACCGGTACCACGGAGCGGCCGACGGCGGCGCCGAGCTCGAGCACCACTTCGGCGCCGGTGGTCACCACGCCGCCCGCTCCGGCTCCGGTCGCGGCTCCGGTCGAGACGACCAAGCCCACCACCACGGAATCGACCACGACGACAACGCAAGCGGCGCCGACCACGACCGCGAAACCGTCGAACTGATCGACCCACGGGCCGCGATCACAGCCTCCAGGCGTGGTCGCGGCCCTCGGCGTCTTCGCTCAGACCAAGCCGCCGTTGGCGCGAATGATCTGGCCGTTGACCCAGTGGCCGTCCGGACTGGCCAGAAACGCCACCACGGCGGCGATGTCGGCCGGTGCGCCGAGTCGTTGCAGCGGCACGGCGTCGGCGAGCCGGGCGATGGTGGCGTCGTCCTTTCCGTCCAAGAAGAGGTCCGTTGCGGTCGGGCCGGGCGCCACCGCGTTGACCGTCACGTCCCGGCCGCGCAATTCGCGCGCCAGGATCATGGTCAGCGCCTCGACGGCACCCTTGCTGGCGACGTAGGCCCCGTACGTCGGAAACGCGGTTCCGACGACCGAGGTGGAGAAGTTGACGATCGCCCCGCCCGGCCGCAGTCGGCGCGCCGCCTGCTGGTCGACGACGAAAGTGCCGCGAATATTGGTCCGGTGCAGGCTGTCGAGCACGGCCAGATCGAGCTCGGCCACCGGCGCGAGATGCATCCGGCCCGCCGCGTGCACCACGACGTCGACGCCGCCGAATTCGCTTTCCGCCCGGTCGAACACCGCGGCCATCGCGGATTCGTCGGCCACGTCCCCCTGTGCGGTCAGCGCCACGCCGCCCGCGCCGCGGATCTGTTCGGCGGCGCTGTCGGCTTCGGCGGCATTCGACGCGAAGTTCAGCACGACGGCGCACCCGTCACCGGCGAGCCGTTCGGCGCACGCGCGGCCGATGCCGCGCGAACCGCCCGTTACCACTGCGACTCGGGCAGGCCCGCCGCTTGTGTTGGCCACCGGTTGCCGTTCCTTTCGTTCGTCGAAGCTGGGAGACGCCCGTCACGAGGACGAACGACTGTTGACGGGTTTTCCTGGGAGGGCCAACCCTAACAGCGTGGTCATGCGGATTCGCCCGCCAACGCGCGAGGGGTACGGCGTAATCGGACGCACCGTTGGCGTACCGCCCGACGGCCTCGTCAGTCGGGTACGCCCCGGAGGTGACGGCCGAGCACTTCGATGCGATGACGCTGGATCTGCGTGAATTCCTCGGGGTGATGGATCTCCACGCTCAGCCGCCCGTCGAACGTGCTGATGACACAGGTGCCGCCGCCGGGTTGCTGCGGGCGGCGTCCGGTCAGGTCCGGCTTCGCGAGCATGGCGGAGTGGAAGTCGTCGATCCGCAGCTCGTCCTGTTCCGGTAGCGGCGGGATGGTGCCCCAGTTGGTCGCGATGACCACGCCCGGCAGAGCCGGGCGCGGCGCCGCCGCCATGTCGGGGATGCTCAACGGGGTGCGCTGCACGATGCCGGCGGACAGGCCCGCGTGCAGCGCCGCGCCGATGCCGCGGGCCGATTCCACCAGCGTCACGTCGGATGCGGGGGAGAGGTAATTGGCGAACCCGAGAACGTTGGTCCCTTCGGTGGCGCCGATTCGCGGGCTGACCCTGGTCCGCAGGTCGACGGAGTACAGGTAGAGCAGGCCGGTGAGCGGCAGTTCGCGGATCTGGGCTTCGGTCCGCAACAGCGCGGCCGACACCAGGCCGTGCACCGTGACGTTCTCGCGGTGCCCGACGGCGACCAGCGCGGTGGTCTCCTCCCGGGTGAGCAGGCATCGGGTGGTGCGCAGCGTCGGGTAGTCGTCGTCGCGCGGCGGCGGGACGTGCGGCGTGGCTGCGGTGTTCGCGGCGCCGGGCAGCGCCATCTTCTCGATGCCGCGCGCCGCGAGCAGGCGCTCCACCGGGTCGGGGAACGCGTGTACCGGCGCCTCGGGGGTGGCGCCGCCGACCGCGGCCCGATACCCGGCCCAGAATTCGGTGACGATGACGAACGCGTGGAAGGCGTCCGCGATGCTGTGATGGATCACGAGGGTGACGCTCGCGGTATCGCCGTCGCGCACCACGCAGAGTCCGCAGACGCCCGTGCGCTGATCGAATTTCGCTCCGGTGAGCGCCGATTCGGGATTGCCGTCGGCGACGAAGATCTGCGGCGTGGCGTCCGTCGCGACGAAGACGCGACCGCCCTCCGCGGACGACTCGATGCGGGCGCGCAATATCGGGTGCGCCCTGGTGACGGACTCGAGGGCCGCCGTCAAGGCGGGCAGGTCCAACCGGCCGGATACCCGTGCCGCGTAACCGATGAAGACCTCGCCCGCGGCGAACATCTCCTCGCTCGGGGCAAGCCGGCGGATCACGTCGACCACGATGATGTCTTCCCTTCGTTCCGGGCGAAGACTAGCCCGAACAGCGTTGTCCGCGCGCACCATTCGCTCAAATAGGACTAATGGGACACGGATCCGTGCTCACCGGCCTTACCGGGGACGGGAAACCGGATCTGTCGGATGATCCGATCACCTGAATAAGCTCGCAGTGGTCGAAAGCGAGCGGAGCATGTTCCCAACCCCCGACACCGAGTCGGTCACCGTCGGTCCGCATCGCGGAGCGGTCGCGCGATGACCCGCCGCGGGTGGGCGCTGTTCCTGGCGATGGGCGTGATCTGGGGCGTGCCGTACGCGATGATCCGCGTCGCGGTAGTGGATCTCGATCCGATCGTGGTCGCGTTCGGCCGCACGCTGATCGGCGGTTTGCTGCTCCTGCCGGTCGCGCTGTACACCGACGCGCTGGCGCCGGTGTTCCGGCGGTGGCGGCCGCTGCTGCTCTACACCCTGGTGGAGATCACCGGGCCGTGGTTGCTGATCGGGTACGCCGAGACCACGCTGCACAGCTCGACGGTCGGCCTGCTGATCGCGGCGGTGCCGCTGATCGCCGTGGTGATCGTGACCGCGCTCGGCCACGACCGGTTCGACGCGCGCCGGGTGGCCGGTCTGTTCGTGGGGTTCGCCGGTGTCGCCGCGCTCGTCGGCTTGGACGTCGACCTGGGGAATCCGGCCGCGATCGCCGCGATCGGGCTGACCACGGTCGGCTACGCGGTCGGCCCGATCGTCATCAATCGCGCGCTGGCCGATCTGCCCCCGCTCGGTGTGGTGACCGCATCGTTGCTGCTGGCGGCGGTGATCTACGCGCCGTTCGCGGGGTGGCTGCGCCCGTCGCACCTCACCGCAGACGCGGGTTGGTCGGTGCTCGGGCTCGCGGTGGTCTGCACCGCCGTGGCGTTCCTGTTCTTCTTCGCGTTGATCGCCGAGGTCGGCCCTGCCCGTGCCACGGTGATCACCTATATCAATCCCGCGGTGGCGATCCTGCTCGGCGTCACGGCGCTCGGCGAGCCGCTGACCGCGGGAATGGCGATCGGCTTCCCGCTGGTCATCCTCGGTTCGGTGCTCGGAACCGCGCGCGGGCGCGGCGAGGCGAGCACGGACCTCGCCGCGCCCCCGGCACCAGAGGCCGCCGTCCCATTACCCGAGAAGTAATCGCCAGGAGGGGCGGCACTGCCGAGAATCGGTTGCGCGCCGCGTGATCGCGCGGCGGGTGTGCGAAAGGACTTCTCGTGTCAGTCACCGTGCCCGCCACTCGAGCGGTGGTCGAAGAGTTGTTGCGGCGAATCGCTTCCGGAGACCCGGACGCGGTGGCCGAGTTGTACGCCGAAGACACCGACTGGCAGCTCGATTGGCCGGAGGCGGAGCACGGCCGCGCGGCGACGCCCTGGATCCGGCACCGTCGTACCCGCGCCGACGCCGCCGAGCATTACCGCTCGCTCGCCGAACACCATGTGCCGGAGGACGTGGACACCCGGGTCGAGCGGGTGCTGGTCGACGGTGCGGACGCCGTGGTGCTCGGGGAGATCCGGCAGACCGCCCGCCGCACCGGCCGCGCCTATCGCGCGCGGTTCGCGTTGCATCTGACGGTGCGAGACGGTCTGATCGTCCGGCACCACGTCTACGAGGACAGTCTCGCGGTCGCCCAGGCATTCGATCCGGGGGAGTAGGTAATACGCTGCTCGGGATGCTGCATCCGACGGAAGACTTCGCAGACGAACATCCCGACGTGGCCGTCACCCGCGCCGCCTACGACGACGTCGCCGATCTCTATACCGAGCTTTTCCGGGACCACCTCGCCGGCGCGGTACTCGACCGCGCGATGCTCGGCGCGTTCGTGGAGTCGGTGGCGCGCAAGGGTTCCGGGCCGATCGCCGATCTCGGTTGCGGCCCCGGACGGCTCACGGGCCATCTCGCGTCGTTGGGGGCCCAGGTGTTCGGCATCGATCTTTCGCCACGCATGCTGGAGCTGGCCCGCGCGGAACATCCACAGCTGCTTTTCGCGCAAGGGTCGGTGGAACAGCTACCCATAGGCGACGAGGCGCTCGGCGGCATCGTGGCGTGGTACTCGTTGATCCACCTTCCGCCGGATCGCGTGCCGCACGTGTTGAGCGAGTTCCATCGGGTACTCGCAACCAAAGGGCACGTGTTGCTGGCCTTCCAAACGGCAGACCAGCCGGATGCGGTGGAAGCCTTCGACCACAAGGTGACTCGCGCCTATCGGTGGGCGCCGAAGCGTCTCGCGCGCCTGCTCGGTGCCGCCGGGTTCACCATGATCGCTCGGATGGTGCGCGAGCCGGATCCCGAGGAGCGGTTCGGGCAGGCCTACCTACTGGCCGCGAAGGTTCGGTGACGTACCGAACACGTTCCATCCGGTCCGGGTGAGTCCGTCTCCGGGTAGGTTTGTCGTGTCGCGGCGGCTTCACGGCTGCGCGGGCCCGCCGACAACGTGGTCGATCGAACTCCGAACATCTTCACCATGTCGTCAGGGGGCGACTCATCATGGAATTCATCGCGCCGGTCGATGCCGTCTTCTTGCTCGCCGAATCCCGGGAACAGCCGATGCACGTGGGTGCGCTGCAACTGTTCGAGCCGCCGGAGGACGCCGGGTCGGATTTCGCCGCACAAGTGCACGACAGACTGGTGGGCAACACCGACGTCGATCCGGCCTTCCGCAAGCATCCCGCCACGATCTTCGGATCCCCGCAGATGGCGTGGACCTATGCCGACGACGTGGAACTCGACTATCACGTGCGGCGGCTGGCCGTCCCTGGGCCGGGGCGCATGGACCAGCTCGTCGAGCTGGCCGCCGGGCTGCACAGCAGTCTGCTCGACCGGCACCGCCCGCTGTGGGAGTTCCATCTGATCGAAGGGCTCGCCGACGGCAGGTTCGCGCTGTATTCGAAGATGCATCACGCGTTGATCGACGGCGTTTCCGCGCAGCGTCTCCTGCGCCGCACGCTGACCAGCGATCCGGGCTCGAGTGTCACACGGGTGCCGTGGCACCTGCCTCGGGGCAGGCGCGGGACGCGGTCCAGTACGGGGAGCGCGGCGCGCAATCTGGTCGCCGCCGCCACGTCCGGCGCGTCGGTGCTGCGTGCCGCGCGCACCGCGCTGGCGCGCCAGCAGCTGACCCTGCCGTTCGCGGCGCCGCGCACCATGTTCAACGTCCCCATCGGCGGCGCGCGCCGCGCGGTGGTGCGGTCCTGGCCGTTGGAGCGGTTGCAGCAGGTGAAGAAGGCGACCGGCGCGACGCTCAACGACGTGGTGCTCACCATGTCGGCGGGCGCGCTGCGACGGTATCTGCTGGAACGCAACGCCCTGCCGGACAAGCCGCTGGTCGCGATGGTGCCGATGTCGCTGCGCGCCGAGGACGACGAGGAGACCGACGGGGTGAAGGTCGGTGCGGTGCTGTGCAACCTCGGCACCGACATCGCCGATCCGCTCGGCCGCCTCCAGGTGGTCGCCGCGTCGATGCGCGACGGCAAGGACGTGTACCGCACGCTGTCGTGCAACCAGACGATGGCGTTGTCGGCATTGATGCTCAGCCCGCTGGCCCTCAATCTCGTGCCCGCGCTGATCCCGTGGACCAATCCGACCTTCAACATCGTGATCTCCAACGTGCCGGGGCCGCGCGAGCCGATGTATTGGAACGGTGCGCGGCTGGACGCGAGCTACCCGCTGTCGATCCCGTTCGACGGCCAGGCGGTGAACATCACGCTGACCTCCAACGCGGGCAATCTCGACTTCGGCGTGGTCGGCTGCCGCCGCAGTGTGCCGCAACTGCCCCGTCTGCTCGATCACCTGGAGGCCTCGCTCGCCGAACTGGAGCGCGACACCGCCTGACCCGGCAGCGCATTCCGCAGAAAACTAGAACGTGTTACTGTCGAGGCATGGTGCAACGGCCAGTCGACGAAGCCGCAGCCGCTTCATGGCGATATCAGCGGCTCGCGGCGGACTCGACGCGCGGCGACCGAGCCGAGCCGAGCGCCACTTATGCAACTCGTTCTAGTACATCTGCGCCGCGCCGTTCGCGGCGGAGCAGTTAGGGAGACCAGCACGCCATGCGTACCGAAATCTGCGAACGGCTCGGGATCGAATTCCCCATCTTCGCCTTCACCCACTGCCGCGACGTGGCGGCCGCGGTCAGCAACGCGGGCGGACTCGGCGTGCTCGGCGCCGTCGGCTTCACCGCCGAGCAGCTCGAGGTCGAGCTGGCCTGGCTGGACGAGCACGTGCAGGGCGTCTACGGCGTCGACCTGGTGATTCCCTCGAAGTACGAGGGCAAGGGCATCGATGGGCTGAGCCCGGAGGAACTCGAGGCCAAGCTGGCCGAGTTGGTCCCGCAGGGGCACCGCGACTTCGCGGAGAAGATCCTCGCCGACCACGGCGTGCCCAAGCTGCCCGAGGACGAGCACCACAACCAATTGCTCGGCTGGACCGCCACCACCGCGGGGCCGCAGGTCGAAGTGATCCTGCGGCATCCGAAGGCGAAGCTGGTCGCCAACGCCCTCGGCACCCCGCCGGAGGACGTGATCAAGCAGGTGCAGGATTCCGGCCGGTTGATCGGCGCGCTGTGCGGTTCGGTCAAGCACGCGCTCAACCACAAGCGCGCGGGCCTTGACTTCGTGGTGTGCCAAGGGACCGAGGGCGGCGGTCACTGCGGCGAGGTGTCATCGATGGTGCTGTGGCCGCAGGTCATCGACGCCGTCGGCGACCTGCCGGTGCTGGCCGCGGGCGGCATCGGCAACGGCCGCCAGGTGGCCGCCGCGATGGCGATGGGCGCCGCGGGCGCGTGGACCGGCTCGGTGTGGCTGACCGTCGAGGAAGCCAACGTTCCGCCCGCCCAGATGCAGACCTACATCGACGCCACCAGCCACGACACCGTGCGTTCGCGCGCATGGACCGGCAAGCCCGCCCGCATGCTGCGCAATGACTGGACCGAGGCGTGGGAGCGGGCCGACACCCCGGATCCGCTGCCGATGCCGCTGCAGATGATGGTCGCGCTGGACGGCGTGAAGCGCGGGCACCGCTATCCGGAGGCCGCCAAGGACGTCAACTTCAACCCGGTCGGCCAGATCGTCGGCATGATGAACCGGGTGGAGCGGTCGGCGGACGTGGTCAACCGCCTGATCCAGGAGTACGTCGAGGCGTGCGAGCGTCTCAACAAGCTCAACGGCGGAGCCTGAGTCCCGGCATAGGTTCCGAGGCGGCGATGCCGCGCGGTGCGGCCGCGCGGCGTCCAGCCGGTGGAGTCCGGGATGATCGCACCGGCGTCGAGGCGGCCACCCTCGCGCCGATGCGATCGCCGGTGCACGGCTTCGGGTCGATCGCACGGCACAGCAGGGCTCGCCGCTTGTGCTGCCGCTCAGACGTTTCGGCGCGGTCGGTCCTTCCACCGCAGGCCGAGCACCTTTGTCGATTCGGGATCGATTCATCCCATTCGCACCATGCGGTGTCTGGGTCGGATCTCGGCGCAGAACCCGGCGGCAGGGACATTTTGGAGGCCCTGAGCGGACTGGGTCGAGAGAGCCGCCCAAGCACGTCTCAGACAGATTGTGCAGCGTACGAAACGGCTAGGCGGTCGCGGCCCGATGCTCGTCGGCGCTTTCCTCGACGCCGACCACCAACTCCTCGAAGCGCGCGACGACCTTCTCGTGGTACATGCCGAACAAATCCTCGAACAGCGCCAGCTGAGCCTCGCTCGGCCCCGATCCGGAGTCCCACACCGCGGCCAGCGCCCGCCAGACCAAGACGTGCAGATCCGGCGCGCCCGCGAAGTACGCCTCGACCGCCTCCGGCACCTCGAGCACCGTCTCGCCGATCGAGTTCAAGATCGCGCGCTGCATGGGGAGTCCGAGCGCGGTCAGCAGCCTGCGCACGAGCGCGACCTCGAGCGCGAGCATCTGCCGCAAATCCGGATCCTGCTGACGCGCTATGGCTTCGAGTTCGTCGATGGTGGATTTCGTTTCGGCCGAATCGATCCGCTTTTCCCCGCCGGTGTAGGCGAGCAGCGCCTCCAGCACGAGATTGCGCTCGACATCCACGAGGTCGCGGAACATCTCCATCGCGATGTCGGGCATGGGAATCGAGAAACGGAACAGCTGGCGGTACACGTCCACCCCGCCCGCCTCCCTGACGTCACGGATCGTGAATCCCTTGCCGCGCCTGGCTTCGACGAAACCGTACGACTCCAGCCTGCCCAGGGTCAGCTGCGCGGTCGCGCGGTTCATGTCGAACTCCTCGGCGACCTGACGTACCGACGGCATGAGATCCCCCGGTTGATATTCCCCTGCGGCAACCCGGCGCGCCAGCTCGTCGGCAACGTCGGCGACCACCGTCTGGGATCCCATCGAAGTCACCTTTCGACTACTTTCGAAATACGTCCCAGACAGTCTAAGCCCTACTGTCCGGTACTGCACCTGTGTCACACTTGTGCCCGCGACTGTGAGGTGAGTCATGACCATCCGGCCCATCGGAGAGCGCCCCGAGGAGGGGGCGGCGGGCAAGCGATCCCGGCTTTTCGCGTCGCGTTCCCACGGTAAACCACCTGTTCACGGTGCTGTTCGCGGGGCCAAGCTCGCCGCGCTGCCGATGGCGTTCGCCGGAAGGCAGGCCGCGGGCCTCGGCAAGCGGGCACTCGGCAGATCGGCCGAAGAAGTCAATCGCGACATTCAGCTCCGCACCGCGCAGCACATCTTCGAGGTGCTCGGGGAGCTGAAGGGCTGCGCCGCGAAGCTGGGGCAACTGCTGGCCATCTACGAGCTGGCGCTGCCCCGGGAGCTGGCCGAGCCGTACCGGATCGCGCTCAGCAGGTTGCAGGACGCCGCGCCCGCGATGCTGCCGCACACCGTCCACGCCGCCATGGCCGAAAGCCTCGGAGCGCGATGGCGTTCGTATTTCCGCGCGTTCGACGATCGGCGCGCCGCCGCGGCATCGCTCGGCCAGGTGCACCGCGCGATCTGGCACGACGGCAGACCGGTCGCGGTCAAAGTGATGTATCCCGGCGGCAGGCAGGCGGTGGCGCGCGATCTGGACCACCTGCGTCGGATCTCCTATCTCGCCGCGGTTTTCCTGCCTGGCGCGGACATCGCGGCGGTGACCGAAGCGATCTGCGCGTCCGTCGCCGGGGAACTCGACTACGCGGCGGAGGCCGATCATCAACGCGCCTTCGCCGCGGCGTACGCCGACGATCCGGACTTCTACGTGCCGAATGTGATTGCGCAACAGGGCGACGTGCTGATCAGCGAGTGGCTCGACGGCACGCCGGTGCCGCGCGTCGTCGCCTCGGGCACCAAGGCCGAGCGCGACCGGGTCGGCATGCTCATGGTCCGCTTCGTGACTTCGGGCTGGGCCAGGCACGGCCTGCTGTACGCCGATCCGCATCCTGGCAATTTCCGCGTGCTTGCGGACGGCAGGCTCGGCGTGATGGATTTCGGCGCGTGCTGCGCTTGGCCGCCGGAGGGCTTCGGCGAATTGACGCTCGACTGCTGCAAAGCGATATTCCGCGGCAGCCCTGGCGATCTGGCGGACGCAACGCGCAGACACGGGTTCGTGGAGAACGGACGCGCACTCGACAGCGATGCGCTCTACGCCGCGATCACTCCGTGCGGCGAGCCCTTCCGGCACCAGACCTACCGCCTGACCACCCGCTGGTTGCGCCGGCAAGTCCTGCGCGCCACCAATCCTCGATTGACCAACGTGGTCCGGCAGATGACCATGCCCGCCTACTTCACGCCGTTCGCCCGCTCGTTCCTCACGCTGGTCGGCGTGCTCGGTCAACTGGAGACCGAAGGTCCCTATCGCGACGAAATCGTCCGCTGGATACCGGAATTGAGCGAGGCGTTCGTCTCGGACGAGACAGCGCGGACGGCCGCGCAGACGGTGGATCTCGCCGCCGCGCGGAGGAGACGCGCCGAGGTGGGCAAGCGGGATGTGCCAACCGGGTAATTCGGATCACACTGTGACACAAGGGAGTTCGACCCAGAGCACGTTGATGCGTCGCGAACGCGAAAAATAGGCCATTCTGTCTGAGACAAGTACGATCGCATGGCCCGGTGGTCGAAAATTCAACGAGTCACCGCCGCAGCCACGCGCGCCACTGCGGAGCGATGAGCGCGGCCATCTCCTGGTAACCAGCGGCCCCCGGATGCGCCCCATCGCCCGCGCGGACGTCGGCGGACCACACCGCGCCGGCGCGCAGGGGTTGGTGCACCCGCACGTACGGCACGTGCGACCCGGCGCAGACCTGGGCGAACCGTTCGTCCAGCGCGGCGGTGCGGGCGTTGTGCTCGTCGTCGGCGATCGGCGGCGGAGCGACCATCAGCACCGGCCATCCCCGCTCGGCCGCCTGCGCGATCAGCTCGCCGAGGTTGGCGACCGATTCCTCGGGCGCCACCCGCGAACCGCCGTTCTCGTGCATGGTGTCGTTCACGCCGAACGACAGCACGACCCGCGCGTCGACGCCTTCCGGCAGGCGGGGCGCGCACTCCGCGCGGAAGCGCCGCAGGATCTCGGCCGAGGTCTGTCTGCGCACCCCGAGGTTGTAGGCCGTCAGCGGGACCCCTTCCGCGTGCGCGAGGGACACCAGCCTGCCCGCCCACCCCAGAGAACCCGGGTCGCCGACACCGGCGACGAACGAATCCCCCACGAAACACACACGCAGATCACGGCTCACCCGCGTGATCCTGACAGGCCGGGACCGGCCCGCGAGTTCCGGGTACGGGCAATATGATCACGGAGGTTCG
This sequence comes from Nocardia sp. NPDC003726, assembly GCF_053586955.1. NCBI lineage: Bacteria > Bacillati > Actinomycetota > Actinomycetes > Mycobacteriales > Nocardiaceae > Nocardia > Nocardia sp. NPDC003726. The sequence goes on from NZ_JBSFNF010000030.1 coordinate 41,374, forward strand.
ACCGGGAGGGAGTTATGGTGACAACCGAGCCGGAACTCGCGACACCGCCGGTTCCGCAGTGGTTCGCAGAGTTGTTCGCCCATCGACGCTGGATCCGGCACAGCAGGCCCTTTCCGCACGTGTACGCCCGCGACGTGTTCGTTCCCGAGTTCTATCGACGGCTGGCCGAGGAAGTGGATCGGGTCCGCGCGCGGCGTCCCGAGTTGTTCGCGCCGGTCGCCGCCGGCTACAGCGCCGACGGAATCCGGCTGGCCGATCTGCGCGACGGCCCGCTCGCGGTGTTCTCCTCACGGGAGTGGCACGACCTGGTCGCCCGGCTCGGCGGCGTCGAAGCGACCGGTGACGTCGAAGGGTCGTTGCACCACCACGGTCCGGGCAGCCCGTTCGGCTGGCCGCACAACGACTTCAATCCGGCCTGGTTCCCCGGTCCGCCGCCCGGACCAGGCGAAGTGCGCCTGCCCGACGCCACCGTGCATACCAAGACCGGCGCACGCGCGCCCGGCGTCGTCGCGCGCGAAACCGTGCGCGCCGTCGCGGTGCTGTTCTATTTGGGCAATCCGGGGTGGGCACCGGGCGACGGCGGCGAGACCGCGCTGTACGACCACGTCGCCGAAGGGTCGGCGCTACCGTCGGTGACCCTCGTCCCGCCGCTGGACAATTCGCTGCTGCTGTTCGAGGTCACGCCGCGCACCTGGCATACGTTCGCGGGCAACAACGTCGACGACCGCAACAGCGTGGTGATGTGGGTGCATCGCACCAGGGCGGACGCCGAGCGGCGCTGGGGAGGAGACAAGATTGTCCACTGGTGAACGCCGCGTCTGCCTGCTCACCGGCGCGAGCGGCACCCTGGGCGACGCCTTCTGCCAGGCCTACTACCGCGACTACGACATCGTCGCCGTGTGCCGCACCCGCACACCCGCGGTGCCGTCGCAGCTGGAGTGGTACGTCGATCCGCTGGCGCCGGACGCGGCGGTGCCGGAGAACGATGCCCGCGTGTTCGTGGTGCGATCCGATCTGACCCAGGCGGGCGAAGTGGAACGGGTGGTCGACCTGGCGCTGGCCCGGTTCGGCCGGGTGGACCTGCTGGTGAACAACGCGGCGCACGTCCGGCTGCACCCGGGCGGCATCGTCGACGGCGACGCCGGATTGGAGGACTTCGATCCGCATTTCGCGCTGAATGTCGCCGTGCCACTGCGTTTCGCGGCGCGCTTGGCGCAACGATGCTGGTTGCACGCGGGCCAGGAGAATCGCGCGCGCAATCGCAACATCGTCAATGTCTCGAGCATTTCCGGCTCGGAGGTCTATCCCGGGCAGACGCTGTACTCCGCGTCGAAGGCCGCGCTCAACCAGCTGACCCGCCATATCGCCGCCGAGTTCGCCGAGTTCGGGGTGCGCGCGAACGCCATCGCCCCCACCACTTTCCCGGCATTGGTCCCCACCGAGCAAGTCGCGCGGGCCATCGTCGAGCTGGACGCGAGCGCGGTGTCCGGTGGGGTGTACGGGGTCGGCGTCGAGCCGGAGCGCGCGGACGGATCCTCGCTCCGGCTCGCCGGACCGTGATTACTCGCTCGATGCGAGGCCGGTGGCCTGCTCCGACAGCGTCCAGAGCCGTCGCGCGAGATCGGCGTCGAGCGCCTGCTTGTTCTTCGGCGGCTCCACATCCAGCCGGTGGAAGTACTGGCCGTTGATCGCCGCGCCGTCGGCGGTGGTGGCCAGGTGCACCAGCGGCTCGGCGCCCTTGTCGGGCTGGAGGAAGAACGGACGCCCCAGCGGCGAGCGGATGAACCAGCCGAGGCCCAGCGGCGCGTTGTCGTAGACGCGGGTGGCGACCGCGCCGGGGTGGAAGGCGGCGGTGGTGAGGCCGGTGCCTTCGGTGCGGCGGGCCAGCTCCCTGGTGAACAGGATGTTCGCCAGCTTGGACGCGCCGTACGCGCCGAGTTGGTTGAACGAGCCGGTCGGCGCGTTGGCGGTGTCCAGGTTCAGTTTCGCCATCCGGTAGGTCGTGCTCGCGGTGTTCACCACCCGCGCCCGCGCCTGGATCAAGCGCTCCAGCAGCAGGTTGGTCAGCAGGAACGGGGACAGGTGATTGACCTGGAAGGTGAGTTCGTTGCCGTCGTCGGTGACCGTCCGCTTCGGCCACGCACCGCCCGCGTTGTTGGCCAGCACGTCGATCCTCTGGTACCGGTCGAGCAGTTGATCGGCCAGTTTGCGCACGTCGTCGAGCCGGGCGAAGTCGGCGACGAACGGCTGCGCGCCCGCCTTCGCCGCCACCTCGGCGGTTCGCTCCGGCGATCGGCCGACGACGGCGACGGTGGCGCCGCGCGCGGCGAGCCGCTGCGCCGCGGCGGCGCCGATGCCCGAGCTCGCGCCGGTCACCACCACCGTCTTTCCCGTGAGGTCCTGGTCTTGTGTCTGTTCCCGCGCTGCCATCGCTGCCTCTCGCACATCGGTTTACGTGACCCGATCGTCTTCGGCTCGCGCCGGTTCGGCAAGCACCGACGCGCGGGAGTAGTGCTCGGCGATCTCGTCGCTGGTGGTGAGCCACACTCCCGGGTGGCCCGCCACGTAATCGAGTGCCTCGTCCAGGTACTTGATCCGGAACGCCTGCCCGATCACGAACGGGTGCAGGGCCAGCGCCATGACCCGCCCGCTGCCGGCCGACTCGGCGTAGAGCTGGTCGAGCTGATCGCGCACGATCCGCACGAACTCCGGACCGCTGGTGGCCTTGCCGAGGAACAGCGTGTTGTCGTTGAGTTCCACCGAGTACGGGACGCTGAGCAGGCCGGGTACCGACAGCGGATAGGGCTGGTCGTCGTTGGTCCAGTCGAGGACGTACCCGAGGCCGAGTTCGGCCAGTAGCGACGGGGTCTGGAAGGACTCGGTGAGCGCGGGCCCCATCCAGCCGCGCGGCCTGCGCGCGGTCGAGCGTTCGATGGTCGCGACCACGTCGGCGAGGTAGGCGCGCTCCTCGTCCGCCGGAACGTCGGGCTGGAAGATCGAGTTGTTCTTCCCGTGGGCGACCCACGCCCAGTCCCGCCGCACCCCCGCCGCCACGATCTGTGGATTGTGTTCGACCACATCCGAATTGAGCAACGCGCTGGCCCGGATGCCGTGCCGGTCGAGCACATCGATGACCCGCCAGATGCCGACCCGAGGCCCGTAGTCGCGCCACCCGTAGTTCAGCGGATCCGGCGCGAGACCCGACGTGCCGGGAAAGATGCTCGTGGACGGCCGATCCACCTGATAGTGCTCGACATTGAGCCCGACATAGAACGCCACCCTGGCGTCACCGGGCCACCGCAGCGGCGGACGATCGACGATCGGGCTGTAATCGAAGAGTTCGTTGTCCATGCCCTCATGCTGAAACTTGACACTGGTGTGAGGATCAACCGTGGCGGGAGTGACGTGCGGCACACCGCGTCGCCGGGCGGAAGACGGCAGCGGTTCCGCGAGCCTCAGCGCGTGCACCGGCCGGTATCGTGCAGCGAACGCAACAACTGATCTCGTACGCACCTGGGCAACTCATCGGGACGCCCAGAAGGGGAGTGGCGCCCGACGCAGACCTGGACACGAATCTCGCGGCTCTCGACCGGTACGGCCCGGAGAGCCGCGGAGGCGGGGAGCGGCTCCAGCGCCACCCAACCAGTACGGCCTGAATACCCGGAGAGGCGGACCAGCATGCGAGTGGACGGGCGGGAGATCCCGGTCACGGGAAGCCTGCTACAACCGCTGATCCGGCGCACCAGCGACATCGTCCGGGTGGTCCTCGCAACGCTGTGGGTGGCGGTCGTGATCGCGGCCTCCTTGATCACCCGACCGGAATGGCTGGCCCTGGAACGCTCGGTCTCCAACATCGTCGGTTTCCTCAATCCGGACCAGTCGAACCTGGTCTATCTGGTCTACGGCATGGCGATTCTGGCGCTGCCGTTCGCGATCCTGATCGAGCTGATCATCGGCAGGCAGTGGAAGCTGCTCGCCGGCTACGCCGCGGCCGGCGTCGTGGCGGGCTTACTGCTGTCCATCACCGGCACCGGCCTGTCCGCGCCGAAATGGCATCTCCAAGTGCCGGACCGGCTGGACACCTTCCTGTCCCAGTTCCTCGACGATCCGCGTTGGATCGCGATGATCGCCGCGATGCTCACCGTGGCCAGCCCGTGGCTGCCCATCCGGCCGCGACGCTGGTTGTGGTTCCTGCTGCTGGCGTTCGCGCCGATCCACCTGGTGGTCAGCACCGTGGTGCCCGCGCGGGCGATGTTCGGGCTCGCGGTGGGCTGGCTGGTCGGCGCGGTGATCGTGCTCGTGGTCGGCACGCCGGCGCTGGAGGTCCCGCTGGACGCGGCCGTCCGGGTGCTCGCCCAACGCGGTCACACGGTCACCGGATTCACCGTCGTGCACCCGGCGGGCCGCGGGCCCTTGGTGCTCGCCGCCGCCATCGAAGGGCCGGAACGCGAGCTGATCGTCGAGCTGTTCGGCAAGAATCAGCGCAGCTTCGGCGCGCTGCGCCAGGTGTGGCGCTGGCTGACCTTCCGCTCCAGTGAGACCGCGGCCATCCACGGTTCGATGCACCGCGCGGTCGAGCACCGCGCGCTCATGGCGATCGCCGTCGCCGACCTCGGGCTCGGCAGTTCCAGCCCTGTCGCGGTCGCTGCGCTGTCGCGTGGCTGGATGCTGTACGCGCTCACCCAACCCTGCGGCACGGCGCTCACCGAACAGTCCGCCGAAGTGCTGCCAGGGGTGTGGCAAGCGCTGGACGCCTTGCAGCGCAAGCAGATCTCGCACGGCGACCTGCGGCCGATCGATATCCGCGTCGCCGACGGCGTCACGCTGTTCGGCGGCTTCGGCAACGCCGAATACGGAGCGTCGGACGCGCAGCTGCAATCCGACATCGCCCAGTTGCTGGTGACGACCACCGCGACGTTCGGCAAGGAGCCGGCCGTGCGCGCGGCGATCGAAACCATCGGCGAAGCCCGGGTACTCGCCGCGGCGAGCCGGTTGACCAAGTCGGCCATACCGACCGGCATCCGCAAAGCGGTTCCGGAGTGGAAGACCGCGCTGTCCGACGCCCGCGAGGAGGTGCGCAAACAGACCGGTCAGGACCGGATCGAAGCCGAGCAGATCACCCGGTTCTCCCGCAAGCAGATCATCCAGCTGGTGCTGCTGATCGGGCTGGTGTACGTCGCCTACCCGTTCATCAGCGCCGTGCCGGCCTTCTTCACCCAGCTGCGCACGGCGAACTGGTGGTGGGCGCTGCTCGGTCTGCTGGTCTCCGCACTGACCTATGTCGGCGCGGCGGCGGCGCTGTGGGCGTGCGCGTTCGGCGCGGTGAACATCCGCAACCTGCTCGTCATGCAGGTCGCCAATACCTTCGCGGCCACCACCACGCCCGCGGGCGTCGGCGGACTCGCGTTGAGCGTGCGGTTCCTGCAGAAGGCCGGGATCGGCACGGTGCGCGCGACGGCCGCGGTGGCGCTGCAACAGGCGGTGCAGGTGATCACGCATATCGGCCTGCTGCTCGCGTTCAGCATCCTCGCGGGCACCTCGGCGGACCTCTCGCATTTCGTCCCGGATGCCACCGTGCTGTATCTGCTCGCCGGCGTCGGGGTCGGGATCGTCGGCGCGTTCATGTTCGTGCCGAAACTGCGCCGCTGGCTGAACAACGCGGTCCGGCCGCAGTTGCAGGAGGTCATCGGTGAACTCGCGGAGCTGGCCCGCGATCCCAAACGGTCCGCGGTGATCATCGGCGGATGCGCGGCGCTCACCGTCGGCATGGCGGGCGCGCTGTGGGCCAGCGTGCAGGCGTTCGGCGGCGGCACCACTTTCATCACCGTCACGATCGTCACCATGATCGGCGGCACGCTCGCCGCCTCCGCGCCGACGCCGGGCGGTGTCGGCGCGGTCGAAGCGGCGCTGATCGGTGGTCTTGCCGCCTTCGGCCTGCCCGCCGAGATCGCGGTGCCATCGGTGCTGCTCTACCGCGTGCTCACCTGCTGGCTTCCGGTGTTCTGCGGCTGGTTCGCCATGCGATGGCTGGCGAAGAAGGACCTGATCTAGGCGGGTTTGACGGCCAGCAGGACGCCGGTCGCTGGGCGCACCGTGACGAACTCGATCTCGTCGAAGCCGTTCGCGCGCAGCACGTCCCGGTACCGGCGGATGTCGACGGCCGCCAGCGGGTCACCGTGGTCGTGCGAAGTGTCGTGGGCGCGGTGGGCGGCGAAACGCGCCATGACGCGCACAGCGGCGGAGAGCACGGGTCCGGTCGGATGCGCGTCGGCGAGCAGGAGCCGACCCCCCGGCCGCAGTACCCGGAACATCTGCGCGAGCGCGGCGGGACGTTGTGCCGCGTCGATGTGGTGCATCGCGAAGGTCGAGACGACCAGGTCCGCCGACGCGTCGGGCAATGGCAGCGACTGTGCCGCGCCGACCTCGAATCGGCAGTTCGGCAGGTCGCGTGCACGCGCGGTCGCGTAGTCCACCATCTGCCGTGCGGGATCGATGCCGACCACCCGGCCTGCCCCGTGAGCCAGCAATCGAGCGAAATCGCCTGGCCCGCAGCCGACGTCGACGATGTCGGCGCCCGGGGCGGGCCGCGCCAGGCGGGCGAGGCGGGCATTGAGGCGGTTGGCGCCGCCGAGCAAGGTCACCTCCTTGAGGAGCCGATAGCGCCGCGGCTGCGTGAGCAAGATACCGACGTCGTCGGCGCCGTCGTCTCGGGAGGGGATGCGGGACTTCTGTTCGTTTTCGGCCATGTGTTCAGGATCCCGCTCCCAGACCGGGATCACCAGGCACAATGTGGTGAAAACCGTCCGGAATCGGACGGAAGCGGGACATTCGTTCAGGAGAGAAAGTGCCGTCGAGCGGACACAGCACAGCTGACCGCACCGATCGCCGAGTCCGGCGCACCAGGGACTCGCTGCATCGGGCTCTGGTCGAGCTCATGATCGAACGCGGCTACGACCGGATCACCATCAGCGAGATCTTGACCCGCGCCGACGTCGGCCGCTCGACCTTCTACGCGCACTATCGCGACAAGGACGATCTGCTGCTGCGCAGCTGCGCGGAGTACTTGCGAACGGCGATCACCGCGGCGAACCCGGGCGTGCAGGACGATGATCCGCTCGCACCGGTGCACACGTTGTTCCGGCTCGCCGACGGAAGCCCCGAGGTCTACCGGGCGCTGCTGCGCCGCAAAAGCGGGGCCGTGCTCCTGCGGACGACCATCGATGTCGTGACGGAAGTATTGGGCGAGCGGCTGCGCGAGCGACTGCGACTTCCACCCGCGGAGGTCGCCACGACGGTCACCTTCCTGTCTTGGGGCGTGACCGGCCTGCTCAACGCGATCGCCGAGGCCGATCCGCCGCTCTCGGCGGACGAGGCCTATCGCCGTTTACTGCTCCTGGTCGGCCCCGGGCTGACCAGCCGGGTCGGCGGCGCTTCGGCTGGTTCGCCGAGCTCTTAGCGGACCTCTCCGTTGGACCGCGCATCAGAGAGCATCGGCCGATTCCAGCGACCGCGCCTCTGCGGGCCGACTGCTCGGGAAGAGAAGCTGCTCAGCCGCCGATCAGTTGCAGCGCATCCGCGGCGCGCACGCTGCCCGCGGTGACGAGCTCCAGATTGGCCAGCGCGGCCTCGTGGGCTTCCGGGGTGGCGGCGGCCAGACAGTCGGCCACCGGATGCACCGTGAAGCCGAGATCGGTGCCGTGCCGCGCGGTCTGCTCGACGGTCAGATTGGTGGCGACGCCCGTGACCAAAAGCGTCTCGATCCCTTGATCGGTCAGCCACCGCGGCAGTTTGCTGCCCGCCAGGCCGGAGAGTTTCTGGTTGTCGAAGACTTCCGTCGGCTGCGCCGCCATCTCCGGAATGATCGCCGCCCCCGGCGATTCCGGACGGAACTCGGTCTGCGCCGCGCCGACCGAGCGCATGAATCCGGTGTTGCGCACCAGTTCGCCCTCACCGATCGGAATGGTGAACCGGGTGAAGACCACCGGCAACCGAGCCGCGAGCGCCGCGGCGTGGAAGTCCGTCGCCCGCGCCACCACACCCGAAACCGCCACGGGCGCGGCCAGCATGGGACCGAAGAAGCCTTCGGGCCGAATGACATTCACCTGCCAGTGCAGCGCCAGAACGGCGGCGCGGATGCGTCGGATCGCCATGCGACGACCTTACGCACCCACGCCGCGCGCATTGTCCGATTCACGTGAAACCGAACTCACCGCACGCTCAGGACGAATACTCCTCGCGCAACTGGACTTTGACCACCTTGCCGCTGGCGTTGCGCGGCAGCTCGGGCAGCAGCACCAGATCCTTGGGGTGCTTGTAGCGCGCCAGGTTCTCGTTGAGGAACGGCTCCAGCTCTTCCAGGGTCAGCTCGTCGTCCGGGTCGTGCAGGGCGACCACCGCGACCGGCACCTCACCCCACTTCTCGTGCGCTCGGCCGACCACCGCGGCCTCCCGGATCTTGGGGTGCGCGAACAGGACGTTCTCCACCTCGGCGCAGTAGATGTTCTCCCCGCCGGAGATGATCATGTCCTTCTTGCGATCCACCACGTAGATGAAGCCCTCTTCGTCCTGGCGGACCAGGTCGCCGGAGTGGAACCATCCGCCAGCGAACGCCTCGGCGGTGGCCTCCGGCTTGTTCCAGTAGCCCTGCATGAGCGTGGGGCCGCGGTAGACGATCTCGCCGACCTCACCGGGCGCGACGTCGTTCATCTCGTCGTCGACGATCCGCGCCTGGATGGTCGGGATCACCTTGCCGACCGAGCCGAGCTTGCGGATCGCGTCCTTGCCCTCCAGCACGCAGGTGATCGGCGACATCTCCGTCTGGCCGAACACCGCGACGTTGAACGCGTTCGGGAAGCTCTCGGCCATCGCGCGCAGCACGGTGTCGGAAGCGGGCGCGGCGCCCCAGCTGAGCACCTCCAGCGCGAGCTTGCGGTCCTTCACCGTCGGGTGGTCGCAGACCAGCTGCCACTGCGCGGGCACGCAGAACGCGGAGGTGGCCTGCTCCCGCTCCAGGGCGTCGAGGAACTCACCGGCGTCGAAGGCGCCGAGCGGATGCAGCACCGTCTTCGAGCCGAGCATGAAGGCCGGGGCGAGGCTGCCGAGCCCGGCGATGTGGAACAGCGGCGACGTGCACAGGCCGACCGAGTCCGGCTCCAGCGCCAGCGCCCGGATGCAGGTCAGCGCCTGGGCGTTCATGTTCGCGTGGGTCAGCACCGCGCCTTTCGGGCTGCCTGTGGTGCCCGAGGTGTACATGATGAGGCTCGGGGTGTCCTCCGGGATGTCCAGCGGAGTGTGCGGCTCACCCTCCTCGGCGATCAGGTCGTCGTAACCGATCGCACCGTCGCCGGACGCGCCGCCGATCACCACGAGGGTCTCCAGGGCGGGCGCCTGCGCCCGCACGGCGGCGGCCAGCGGCTGCAGCACGGTGTCGGTGACCACCGCCTTGGCTCCGCTGTCGCCGACGATGTAGGCGACCTCGGGCGGCGTGAGCCGGAAGTTGACCGGGACCGCGATCGCGCCGAGCGCGTTGATGCCGAACACGGCCTCGAGGTATTCCGGGTAGTTCAGCGCCAGGATCAGGACCCGGTCGCCGAACCCGACGCCACGACGCGCCAGTCCGTCGGCGAACTTCAGCGACCGCTCGTGCAACTGCCGCCAGGTGGTGTCCGCGCCGCGGAACCGGAGCGCGACCGCGTCCGGGCGCATCTGCGCGTGCACGGCGAGCTGGTTGTTCCAGTGGTTGCGCCGCGACCTGATCGGCTCGTCGAGCGCTGCTGCCCCGGTGGTCATTGCCACGAACTCCTCTCGGACCGCCATCGGCCCGCCGGGATGTCCGACGGCGGCGACGGGCTGAATCGCGTGCAGAATAACAACTAACTTAAACGCCCGGCAAGAGATTGCGGAATGAATCGGGGTTAATCAGCCCGACCGGGGTCACACGCACGGGTCCGGATCTTCTAGCAGGCCATTTGCGTAACTGTACGCCGATGACGAAGGCGAAGCAGCGTCGAGGAAGATCATCGAATATGCGAACGTCGGCTCACTTGTGAGTTGAAGGCGGAGCGATTCTCGTGTCACCATCGACGCCAACGGGCGAACCGGCACGCCCGCGCGAGGTATAGGAGAAGCGCAATGCTGCGGACCAGGTTCACCGAGAAGTTCGGGGTGGAGCACCCGATCGTCCAGGGCGGCATGATGTGGGTCGGGCGGGCCGAGCTCGTCGCGGCCGTCGCCAACGCGGGCGGGCTCGGCTTCATCACGGCCCTGACCCAGCCGACCCCCGACGACCTGCGCCGCGAGATCGCGCGCACCAGGGAGCTGACCGACAAGCCGTTCGGCGTGAACGTCACCATCCTGCCGTCGATCAACCCGCCGCCGTACGCGGAATACGTGCAGGCCATCATCGACAGCGGGGTCAAGATCGTCGAGACGGCGGGAAGCAACCCCGAGCCGTTCCTGCCCTACTACAAGGACGCGGGCATCAAGGTGCTGCACAAGTGCACCAGCGTGCGGCACGCGCTGAAGGCCGAGCGGATCGGTGTGGACGGGGTGAGCATCGACGGCTTCGAATGCGCGGGCCATCCCGGTGAGGACGACGTTCCCGGCCTGGTGCTCATCCCGGCCGCCGCGCGGGAGCTGAGCATCCCGATGATCGCCTCCGGCGGCATCGCCGATGCCCGGGGCTTGGTCGCCGCGCTCGCCCTCGGCGCAGACGGCGTCAACATGGGCACCCGGTTCCTGTGCACGCAGGAGTCCTCGATCGATCAGAAGGTCAAGGAGAAGATCGTCGCGAACTCCGAGCGCGACACCCAGCTCATCTTCCGCACCATGCGCAACACGGCGCGGGTGGCGGACAACGAGATCAGCCGCAAGGTCGTCGAGATCGAGAAGTCCGGCGGCACCTTCGACGACGTGCGGGATCTGGTGGCGGGAGCGCGCGGCCGCCGCGTGTTCGAAGAGGGCGACCTGGACGCGGGCATCTGGTCGGTCGGCCTGTGCCAGGGCCTGATCCACGACATTCCGACCTGCGCCGAGCTGATCGGCCGCATGGTCACCGAGGCCGAGGAGCTGATCACCGCTCGCCTGGCCGAGACCGTGGTGGTGGGCTGACCCGCGCTACCGGGCCGCGCGGGCGGTGACGGCCGCGTAGTCGTGGCTCGCGACGAGTTCGATGCCGTCGGGCAGCGCGTGCAGGCGGTGGATCGTGGTGAAGGCGGCGTCCCGGTCGGCGTCGAACAGCTTGCCCGGCATCGGCGCCTTCTCCCGCAGCAGATCGACCTGCAACTTGCTCCAGACGGCGTCGCCCGCGAACAGCACGCGGGTGCCGTCGTCCACCGCGAGCAGCACGCCGATGCTGCCCGGGGTGTGGCCCGCGAGATCCACCAGCAGCACCGAACCGTCGCCGAACAGGTCCTTGCTGCGCGGGAAGGTCAGCACCGGGGGGCCGTCCAACTCGAAACGGTCGAAACGGCGCCCCCGCAGCGGGCCGCGCGCCACACCGGCCGGCGCGTGCGGGCCGCCCATCGCCCAGTCGTACTCGACTCCGGGCAAGCGGATCTCCACCGAAGCGGGCAGCTCGAGCAGGCCGGAGACATGATCCCAGTGCAGGTGGGTCGGCACCACGAAATCGATGTCCTCGCCCGCCAGGTCGTGTGCCGCGAGCGCGTCGGACAGCCCGAGCACCGGCTTGTCCGGCGCGACGAGCAGCGGTACCGGGAACGGCAGTTCGGGCAGCACCCGCTCGTGCACGCCCGCGCACAGGGCGGGATCGACCAGGAAACGCGCCTTCGGATGCTCGACCAGGAACGCCGCCATCGACAGCCGCATCGCCCGCAGGCTGCGCACGCCCTCGGCCACGATCGTGGTCGGCGCGGACATGGTGGCCTGCGTCAGCACGGTCAGCCCGACCGTGGCGCCCGGGGCGGGCGGCGGCACCACTTCGAGGTTCGCCAGCAGGGCCGTGTCGGGGCGGCGCGGCCGCAACAACCGGCCCGGCGTGGCCGCCAGCGCGGCGCAGCAGCGCAGCAGGGTGGGCAGAGTCGGCGTGCGCTCGGCACGGGTGGCGGCACCGCTGTCCGGTTCGGTCACGATGCCACGGTATGTGATCACGCCGGTTCGCGAAAGAGCCGGGCAGGCAGCGGATATGCGTCCTTGCTCAGGGCCGATTCTCCGGCATAATCGCGGGGGTACCGTTCTCGAGCGGGTGACGACAGCCGGGGAGACGGGGAGGGAGGACGCGATGCGGCCCGGTCTTCCGGACGGGCACGGTGGTGCACAGCAGCACGACGGTTCGCTCGGCGGTAGCCGACGCACCGCGCTGACTCGCGCCGCCGTCCTGGCGGTAGCGGATCTACTAGGCGTCGACGCCGCCTCGGTGTCGACCAACTCGCCCTTTTCCGATCTCGGCCTCGGTTCCACCCAACTCGCGAGGCTGACCGCCCATCTCGAGGACGCCATGGGAGTCGAGGTTCCGCTGACCGCGATCTACGACCATCCGGACATCGAGCAGCTTGTCGAGTATCTCGCGATGCGATGAGCAGCGCGGCTACTGCTTCCGTCGGCTCGCATCCCCCCGTCTCCATCATCGGCATCGGCTGCCGGCTGCCGGGAGCGGCGAGCGTCGCCGAGTTCTGGCAGCTGTTGACCGAGGGCACAGACGCCACGTCCACCCCGCCCGCCGGGCGGCTGGGCGCGCGGCGTGGCGGGTACCTCCGCGATGTCGAGTCCTTCGACAACGACTGGTTCGGCATCTCCGACCGCGAGGCCGCGGTGATGGACCCGCAACAGCGGCTCGCGCTGGAAGTCGCGATCGAAGCGCTCGACGACGCGGGGATCGGCTATCGCACGCGGGGCTCCGGCGCGGCCGTCGTCTTCGGCGCGTCGGGGTACGACCACGGCATCGCGGTGCTCGGCCGGGCGGGCCACGACGCCCCCTTCGCGGTGACCGGGTCGGCGCTCAGCATCATCGCCAATCGATTGTCGTACGTGCTCGACCTGCACGGGCCGAGCCTGGTGCTCGACAGCGCCTGCTCGTCCTCGCTCGCCGCGGTCGACCTCGCGGTCCGGCTGCTCGCCGACGACGCCGTGCCGTTCGCCATCGTGGGCGGCGTCAATCTCGTTCTGCTGGAACACACTTCGAACTATCTGGCCGAGGGTGGCTTCCTCTCACCCGGCGGGCGGTCGACACCGTTCGACGTCTCCGCCGACGGCTACACCCGCGGCGACGGCTGCGCCGTGGTGATTCTGCAGCGCAGCGCGGACGCGATACGCGAGGGCAACCGGGTGTACGCGGAGATCGCCGGAAGCGCCGTGGGATCGGACGGACGCTCCAACGGCATCTACGCGCCGAACGGACGCGCGCAGCAGGAGACGCTGCGCGCGGCGTGGGCGCGGGCCGGACGCCCGCCGAGCAGCGCGGACTACATCGAATGCCACGGCACCGGAACGCCTTTGGGCGACGCGGTGGAGGTCGGCGCGCTCGCAGCCGCGCTCGGCGACGGCGCGGACGGTCCGGTCTGGATCGGTTCGGTGAAGTCGAACATCGGTCATCTGGAGGCCGCCGCCGGAATCACCGGGATGGTGAAGACCGCGCTGTCCATCCACCACGGGGTGATCGCCCCGACGATCAACGTGCACACCGAGCACCCGCTGCTGCGTCTGGCCGAGCGCGGCCTGCGCGTACCCACCGAGCCGGTGGACTGGAGCCGGGTGCCCGCGCCGGAGCGCGTCGCCGGCGTCAGCTCGTTCGGATTCGGCGGCACGATCGCGCACCTCGTGCTCCGCGGCGTCGCTCGGACCCGGTCGGAAAACGACGCGCGCTTCCCGATCCTGCTCCCGCTCACCGCACGCGACGACGAGGAACTGCGCGAACGCGCGCTGCGACTGGCCGACGAACTGGACCGGGCGCGGCCGTCCCTGCCCGAGTGGGCCGCCGCGTCGGCGCGAGCGCTGCCCGAGCAGGCCAGGGCCGCGATCCTCGCGCACGATCACGCCGACGCGGTGCACCGGTTGCGCACGCTCGGAGGCGGCGACGCGGCGCTCGGCATCGTGGCCAACCGTCGCCGTGGCGGGCTGCTGTTCCTCTTCTCGGGACAGGGCGGCCAGCATCCCGAGATGGGCCGGGCGCTGGCGGCGCGGTACCCGGTCTTCGCCGCCGCGCTCGCCGAGGCGACCGACGCGATCGTGACGGCGGGCGGACCGCGGGTCTGGACGCCGCGGCACGGTTTCACCGCCGCGGGCGAGACGCAGGCCACCGACCTGGTGCAGCCCGCGTTGTTCGTCTTCCAGGTGGCATTGGTGAAACTGCTGGCGGCGTGGGGCATCCGGCCTGATGCGGTGGCGGGTCACAGTCTCGGCGAGATCGCGGCGGCTGCGGTGAGCGGCGCGCTGAGCCTCGCGGACGCGGCGCGCGTGGTGGTGCTGCGCAGCGCGACCTTGGCGCATCTGGACGGGCGGGGCGCGATGGCGGTGCTGGAGGCGGCGCCGCAGGACGCGGCCAAACTCGTGGAGCCGATGCGGTCGGAAGTGGCCGTAGCCGCGATCAACGGCCCGAGGTCGGTGGTCGTGTCCGGCACACCGCGCTATATCGACACGCTGGTGCGGCGGGCCACGCGGCGCGGAATTTTCGCGCGCAGGCTCGCGGTCGACTTCGCCGCGCACAGTCCGCAGGTCACCACCGTGCTCGCGCCTTTCGTCGCGGCGTTGAGCGAGATAACCCCGCTTGCGCCACGGCTGCCGGTGTATTCGACGGCGCGGCGCGGCGCGAAACTCACCACCGCCGCGATGGACCGCGACTACTGGGCGGAGAACGCCGCGGGCACGGTGCAATTGGCGGCCGCGCTGGAGCGTGCGGCCGAAGACGGCATCTCCACCGTGGTGGAAATCGGCCCGCATCCGGTGTTGCCGGCGGCGGTGCGAGAGTATCCGGACTTCCGCGACGGCACGCATGCCGTGGCACTGCGCGACGACGAGGTGAGCGGCTTCCTGACCGGCGTGGCCGGGTTGTACCTGGAGGGGAGGCCGATCGACTGGTCCGCGCTCGGCGCCTTCGGCACGCCGGCGCCGCGGCGTTGGCGCAAGCGGAGATTTCCGCTGCTGACGGCCGGGCCGGCGAGCGCGCATGTCCCCGAATCCACCTTCACGGCAGAGGATCTGACCGACCACGTAGTGCAGGGTGACAACATCGTGCCCGCCGTCTTCTGGCTGCGAAGACTGCTGCGACTGGCCGGGGACACCGTCGGCTCGGCCACCCTGGCGGACTTCGCCGTGCACGAGAAGACCGATCCGGGCGTCCTGCCCGAGGTCGTCTATCGCGGGCCCGGCGTGGCGGAAAGCGTGCGGGCGGAGGTCACGGGCACCGGGACGCTGGCTTCGGCCCGGCCCGCCGGTGACCCCACACCCGCGGATATCGTCGCATGGATGCGGGTGGTCGACGCAAACCGGGCCGCTCGGCATCACATGCGCGTCATCACCACCGGCGTCTTCTATCAGGAATTGCGCCGCAGGCGGCTGGAGTACGGTCCCCGGTTCCGCACACTGCGCGGCATCGCCGCGGGCGCCGGACGCGCGCTCGGCCTGTTCGACGCCGCCGAATTGCATCGCACCGCGACGCTGGACGGCTGCCTGCACGCGCTCGCCGCCGCGGTGTTCGACGAATTGCCCACGACGTCGATACCGCTGCCCATCGGCATCGCCTCGGCCTGGCTGTCGCGTGAACCCGATCGCCACGTGCTCGAGGTGCACGCCCTGGTCCGCGAGCGCGGCGACACCGGACTGATCGGCGACGTCATCGCGACCGACCAGCACGGTGTGCCCTGTCTGGCTCTGTCCGGTGTACGCATTCGCTACGCCGATCCCGCTGACGAGGACGGGCTCGGCGTCCTGCGCACCGCGCCCGCCGGAAACGCGACGCGCAAAGCGCCCTTCCGCCAGGAGACCTGGGAGTCACGCGACCTCCGTTCGCTCGGCGACGCGCCTGAAACCCGCGTACGAAGGGCGGTGGTGGTCGGCGCCTCCGACCTCGCCGTCCGGCTCGCTCGCGCGCTCGACGCCGAGCTGCCGACCGAACGGATCGCGCGCGAGCCGGACGACGCGAGCCCGCTGGTCGGTGCGGTGCTGGCCGGGCGCACCGGAGGCCACGCCGTGGTGGCCGTCTGGCCCAACGGTTCCGGCGCGAGCGAGGGTGATGACGCCGCGGCGGCGGCCGGTCGTGTCCTCGAACTGCTGCAACTGATCGCCGCCCACGACGCCACCGCTTCCGTGACAGTCGTACTGCCGCAGGCGGACACGGCCCGCTCACCTTCGCGGTCCGATGAAGCCACGGTGACGGCCTCGGTCGTCCCCGCGGCCATCGCCGGGCTGGTGCGCTCGCTGCAACTGGAGACCGGTCGCACGGTGCGCCTGGTCTGGGCCGATCCCGATCCGAGGAACCTGCCGCTGCTCACCCGTCTCGTGACGACCACCGACAGCGCCGTGCCCGACGAGCTGCGCCTGTCGGCGGGCGAGATCGCGGTGCGGCGCTTCACGCCCGCGCGGCCGCGCGCCGTGCCCGCCGTCGGCATCGACGCGAACGGAACCTACGTCGTCACCGGCGGGCTCGGCACGCTCGGCTCGGTCGCCGTGCGCTGGTTGCTCGACGCGGGCGCGCGCGACGTGGTGGTGCTGACCAGGGCGCCGCGCCCGGTGCCCGCCCTGCTCGACGGCTTGGAGGACCGCATCGTCGTGGTGCGCTGCGACGCCGCCGACCGGGACGACCTGGCCAACGCGCTCAGTGACATCAGGGCCTCCGACTCGGTGATTCGCGGCGCCGTGCACGCGGCGGGCGTGCTCGAGGACGCCGAGTTCGACACGATCACCACGGGGCAGCTGGCCAGAACGTTCCTGCCCAAATCCACTGCCGCAGGCAATCTGATCGAGCTCACCGCGACCGACGCCACCGATTTCGTGTTGTTGTTCTCCTCGGCCACCAGCGCGCTCGGTGCGCCGGGCCAGGCAGCGTACGCCGCCGCCAACGCGGCGATGGACGCTCTCGCCCAGCGTGATCCGGGTAGACGGATCGTGAGCGTCGGCTGGGGGCTCTGGGATTCCGGCCTCGCCGCGGCGGCGGGCGGCGCGAACCATCTCCGGCGTGCGGGCGTCGGCGCGTTCGACCTGCCGGGCGGAAGCGCCATACTGTCCCAGGTCCTGCGCTATGACGGCCCATACCTGCTGGCACTGGAGCACACGCCGACGACAGACACTTCCCCGATCGCGATGCGATTGACGAATCTGCTGGCGCCCGTATCCCGTTCCGATCCCGCGCCCGCGCCGGCCGCGAGCGAGCGCACACCCGAGCCCGCCGAACCACTGACCACGATCATCCGCCGCATCCTGGCGAGCACGCTCGACCTGCCCGCCGAGCATATCGACCCCGCGGCCGACTTCAACGGCCTAGGACTCAGCTCGCTGCTCGCGATCGAGATGCGGCGAAACCTGGAAGCGCGCCTGCGCGTCCGGATCGCGACCGCCGAGTTGTTCAAGCACCCCACCATCACCGCTCTCGGCGCCGCCCTGCTGGATCGGGTCGCCGCGAACACCGGAGACACCTCGTGACCCACGCCGACCACCCGGCGGGCAACGGTCTCGCCACATCGGTGGCCGCATGGGCCGCCACCCGGCCGGACGAGCCGGCCTTCACCGAATTGCGTTTCCGCGTCCACGACCGCAAGCCCGTCACGCTGACCTACGCGCGCTTGCATGCGGCGGCGGGCGCGCTGGCCGCGCGGCTGCGGCAGGAGAGCGCCCCCGGCGACCGGGTGGGCATCCTCTGCGCGCACGGCGTCGACTACGCGGTGGCGTTTCTCGCCTGCCTGTACAGCAATCGGGTCGCAGTGCCGCTGTTCCCGGCCGCGGGCGCGCGCAACCGCGACCGCCTGCATGCCGTCTTGGCCGATGCCAGGCCCACGCTCGCCCTGCTCTCCGCGCACGACGAGATCACCGCACCAATCCTGGGCGACGCCCTCGGCCGCGTGCTCACCTTGCCCGCGCATCCGGCTGTGCCGGAATGGGATTCGGCCGCGCACACCTCGATGGCGACGGCGAGCACGGCCGCGCGCCGCGCGGGATCACCGGAGACGCGGTTCGTCCCGCCGAGCGCGAATTCGCCCGCGCCGGTGATTGATCCGGTGTGCGACGAGCTGGCCTATGTGCAGTACACCTCCGGATCGACGAAGTCGCCCGCGGGCGTCCGGGTCACCCACGAGAACCTCGCGGCGGCGTTGACGCAGCTCGGGTACGCCGTGTCGGTCGCGAAGGACAGGCCGATCGTGACCTGGTTGCCGTTCTTCCACGACATGGGTCTGATCCTCGGCCTTTCGCTGCCGCTGTTCCTCGGCGTGCACGGCATCACGCTGGCTCCGGCGGAGTTCGTGAAGCGCCCCGTCCGCTGGCTGCGCGCGATCGCCGACTATCGCGCAGGCACCACGGGATGCCCCAATTTCGGATTGCAGCTCGCGGTGTCGGGCACCACTCCCGCCGAACGCGCCGGGCTGGACCTGTCCGGATTGGACCTCGTGCTCAACGGCTCGGAGCCGGTCCGCGCCGACGCACTCGCCGAGTTCACCGAGACCTTCGCTCCGTACGGATTCCGTCATCACGCGCACACCCCCGGCTTCGGCCTGGCCGAGGCCACCCTGACGGTCACCATCTGCGATCAGCGCGAGGACCCGGTATGGCACCGTTTCGACCGGGCCGCACTGTCGGAAGGACGCGCGGTCGTGCAGCTGGCGGACACATCCGAAACCACGGAGGGCGTGTCGCTGGTCGGGTGCGGCGCACCCGCCGGACAGCAGGTGCGGATCGTCGACCCGATGACCGGGGCCGTGCTGCCCGCCGGACGCGTCGGCGAGATCTGGGTGGCCGGCGACAATGTGTGCGACGGATACGCGGGCAGACCGGATGCCACGGCGGAGGTGTTCGGCGCCACGGTGCCGGGAAGCGCCGCCCGCTGGCTGCGCACCGGCGATCTCGGGTTCCAGTACGACGGCCAGCTCTACATCGCGGGCCGCCGCAAGGACGTCATCGTGGTGGACGGGCGCAATCACTATCCCGCCGACATCGAGGCGACGGTGCAGGCATGCGCGCCCGAGATCCGGCCCGGGCACGTGACGGCGTTCGGGTACGACGACGGGCTGCGCGAAGACCTGGTCGTGGTGGCCGAACTCGGTGCCGTCGATGGCCGCGAGCCGCTCGAACTCTTCGCTTCAGCCCGGCGCATCCGCACCGCGGTTGCCGCGACCCACGAGGTGATGCCCGGTGCGGTACTTCTTGTTGAGCCGGGACGAATCCCCAAGACCAGCAGCGGAAAACTCCGCCGCGGCGAATGCAGGGCGCGTTACCTGGCGGGCCGCCTCGATCCGGTGGCCATGATCTGACCACCCTGCTTCCGTTCAGTGCTCGTCTCGACCCATGAGACGGTCGGTCTCGCGACGCTCACGCTTGGTCGGCCGTCCCGCACCGCGGTCGCGGCGGGGCAAGCTCGCCAGGATTTCGCGCGGGGGCGGAGGCGGACTGCGATCGATCAGGCACTGCGCGGCGATCGGAGCGCCGACGCGCTTGGTGATGATCCGCTCCACGATGACGATGCGCTCGATGCCGCCCACGCGGACGCGCACCTCGTCACCGGGACGCACCGGCTGCGCGGGCTTGGCCGTCGCGCCGTTCACCCGGACATGCCCGCCACGGCATGCCTCCGCGGCGGCGGACCTGGTTTTGAACAGGCGCACCGCCCAGGTCCACGAATCGACGCGGGCCTGGGTCGCGGTGCTTTGGATGCCGGATTCGGCGCGGGCCACTCGTTAGACGATACGGCGTGCGGTGACCACCATGTCGGGGCGCAGCGGCGTGTAGGACACCGGCGTACCCGTCTGTACGGCGTTCAGGAGCTTGTTGTCGCCCGCGTAGATGCCGACGTGACCGCCGCCGTTGGTGATGACGATGTCGCCCGGCTTCAGCTCGTTGTAGGCGACCGGAGCGCCGACGTGCGACTGCTCGAAGCTGGTGCGGGGCAGCTCGACGCCCGCCTGGCGGAACGCCCACTGGACCAGACCCGAGCAGTCGAAGGAACGGGGACCCGCCGCGCCCCAGGAGTACTGGGCGCCGACCTTGGTCTTGGCGGCGTCGAGGGCGATGTCGCCCGGGCTGTTGTTCTGCTGCTGGCCGAACAGGCCCGGCAGCATGGGCGCGAAATTGGGGGCCTGGGGAGCGACCTCTTGCGGCGCCTGGGCAGGGGCGGCGGGAACGGCCGCGAGCGCCTGCTGGATCTGCTGATTGAGCTGCTGAACCGGCTGTTCCCACTCCTGCGGAACGTCGAAATTGCCGACACCGGGAACGTTGATGGTCGCGGCCATGGCCGGAATCGCAGGCATGGCGCCGGTCGCGGCCACCGCACCCATGACAATCGCGCCCTTGACGGAATTCGGAACCCGAGAATCCCGTTGCAAGCTGTGTTTACCCACCGAGCTACGTCTCCGATCTTACTGCTCTCCCGCCGACCGGGTTAGCTGACGGGTTCGGGCCGGGAGAGCGGCCCTACCTCGCGGCCGGAATCGGCCTCGAGGATTCACCCCAGACGAACCTGTGGGTCCCCGGCACGACAGCCGAGACCGATTGGCCCCGACAGCCGTTAAGGCGGTAACTAGTGGCGCCGTTTCTCTTACGAAGCGACTGGTTCCACTAAGTCACGAAGAGATTACGGTGCCGACGCGATGTTGTCCAGCGCACAGAGCTGCATCTTTTCCATCACGGCGGGAACGCCGATCGGATCGGCGGAAAATCGCCGTCGGGCGAAGGTCACGAAGCGGTCTCGCCGCCCTGGGCGAGGACACCGAACGGGGACGCCTCGCCTGTCCAACCGCCCGACTCAGCGTCGCGTCCCGTGCACCGCGCGTTCGAGTTCGTCGATCCTGCGGCGCGCCTCGGCCAGCTCGACCTCCAGCTTGCCGAGCGCCATGACCAGCGGACCGACCGCGAGATCGGCGACCAGCTGGGGATCGTCGTAGCCGCGCTCGATCGCGATGAGGATGTTGGACCGGATGCGCTCGGCCACCGTGGCGCCCGCCGGAACGTTCCAGGATCCGACCACCTCGGCGAGGTCAGCGGTAGGTGGTTCGTCGGACATGCCCCTCCGTTCCCGCGCCGCCCTGCCGCGCGACCATTCTGGCGAACCGCCACCAGCCTAGAGAACCGGCGGCGAGAGCAATAGTGCAATACGAAACGCTAAGGCTTTCTAGAACACGCCGTAGATGCGCCCAGATTATCCGGACGAAACGCGCTACGGTGTCGGGGCATGGACCCCGTGCGGAACCCGTATGCCCCCGGCGCGGGACAGCGCCCGCCCGAATTGGCCGGGCGCGACAAACAACTCACGGCTTTCGACATCGTGCTCGAACGCGTCGCGCGTGGTCGGCCGGAACGCAGCGTCATGCTGACCGGCCTGCGCGGCGTCGGGAAGACGGTGCTGCTCAACCAACTTCGCTCGGCCGCGATATCGCGCGGTTGGGGCACCGGCAAGATCGAGGCGCGTCCGGACCAGGAACTGCGCCGCCCACTGTCCTCGGCGCTGCACATGGCTGCGCGTGCGATCGCGACGGCGCACCGCAATCCGGAACGGGTGGACGACTTCCTCGGCATACTCAAGGCTTTCGCGCTGCGGGCCACCGCGGACAAGGGCATGCGGGAGCGCTGGCAGCCCGGCATCGACGTCCCCGCGGTGAGCGGCAGGGCCGATTCCGGCGACATCGAGATCGATCTGGTGGAACTCCTGGTGGAGGCCGCGGCACTGGCCGCAGACATCGGCGTCGGCATCGCGATCTTCATCGACGAGATGCAGGATCTGGGTCCCGCCGACATCTCCGCGATCTGCGGCGCGTGCCACGAACTGAGCCAGGACGCCGCGCCGCTGATCGTGGTCGGCGCGGGCCTGCCCCACCTGCCCGCGGTGCTGTCCGCCTCGAAGAGCTATTCGGAGCGACTATTCAGCTATCACCGCATCGACCGCTTGGACCGGGAATCCGCCGATCAAGCGCTGATCGCGCCCGCCCGGCGCGAGGACGTGAAATTCACCGACGAGGCGCTGGACGCGCTGTACAGCAAGGCGGATGGCTACCCGTATTTCGTACAGGCTTACGGCAAGGCCGTGTGGGATCAGGCGCCGGAGAGCCCGATCACGGCCGAGGACGTGGAGGTGGCATCGCCCGCGGCCGAGGAAGAGCTCGCGGTCGGGTTCTTCGGTTCCCGCTACGAGCGGGCTACGCCCGCCGAGCGGGAGTACATGCGGGCGATGGCCGACCTGTCCGGCGACGACGGCCCGGTGGCGACCGCGGCGGTGGCCAACGAACTCGGCCGCAAGCCCGCTTCGCTCTCACCCGCCCGCGACGGCCTGATCAAGAAAGGTCTCATCTACTCCGCCGAGCGCGGCACGATCGGGTTCACGGTGCCGCACTTCGGCCGGTATCTGCGCTCGGTCTGAGCCGGGCCGGCCCTGCGGGCAGCGGTGGATTGCTGCCTATTCGCCCCTCTTTCAAGATCGCTAGATATTCGTAGATTTATCTCGACCAGCGGGCCTACCGGTGAGTAACAAACCCTCCTACACTCGAATGTGATCCTGATCACGCCCGAGGGAGGACATCATGGCGACAGCCGCGAAAGTCGACGCCACCGAAGAACAGGCCCGCGCACTGGTCGAGGAGTCCCGCGAAACGAGCTGGGCCAAACCGTCCTTCGCCAAGGAGATGTTCCTTGGGCGGTTCCGGCTCGACCTGATCCACCCGTATCCGCAGCCCGGCCCCGAGGATGCCGAGCGCACCGAAGCGTTCCTGTCCCGGCTGCGCACGCTGTGCGAGTCCATGGACGGGTCGGTGATCGAAGCGGAGGGCCGGATCCCGGACGAGTACGTCAAGGGCTTGGCCGAACTCGGCTGCTTCGGCCTGAAGATCCCGCAATCGTACGGCGGACAAGGGCTGTCCCAGTTCGGCTACAACCGAGCGCTGATGCTGGTCGGCTCGACGCACCCGAGCCTCGGCGTCCTGCTCTCCGCGCATCAGTCCATCGGGGTGCCCGAGCCGCTCAAACTGGCTGGCACCGACGAGCAGAAGGCCGAGTTCCTGCCCCGCTGCGCGGCCGGGGCGGTCAGCGCGTTCCTGCTCACCGAGCCCGACGTCGGCTCCGATCCGGCCAGGATGGCCAGCACCGCGACGCCGACCGACGACGGTGAGGCCTACCTGCTCAACGGCGTGAAGCTGTGGACGACCAACGGCGTGGTCGCCGAGCTGCTGGTGGTGATGGCGCGCGTGCCCAAGAGCGAGGGGCATCGCGGCGGCATCTCGGCGTTCGTGGTCGAGGCCGACTCACCGGGCATCACCGTCGAGCGCCGCAACTCCTTCATGGGCCTGCGCGGCATCGAGAACGGCCTGACCCGTATGCACGACGTCCGGGTGCCGAAGCGCAACCTGATCGGCCGGGAGGGCGACGGCCTCAAGATCGCGCTCACCACGCTGAACGCGGGCAGGCTCGCCATTCCGGCGTTGTGCACCGCCGCCGCCAAGTGGTCACTGAAGATCGCGCGGGAGTGGAGCACCCAGCGGGTGCAGTGGGGCAGGCCGGTGGGCGAGCACGCGGCCGTGGGCCAGAAGATCGCGTTCATCGCGGCGACCACGTTCGCGCTGGAAGCGGCGCTGGATCTGTCGGCGACCATGTCCGACGAGGGCCGCAACGACATCCGGATCGAGGCGGCGCTGGCCAAGCTGTGGGCCAGCGAGATGAGCTGCCGGATCGCCGACGAACTCGTGCAGATCCGCGGCGGCCGCGGCTACGAGACGGCGGCGTCGCTCGCCGCGCGGGGCGAACGGGCCGTCCCCGCCGAACAGCTGGTGCGCGATCTGCGGATCAATCGCATCTTCGAAGGGTCCAGCGAGATCATGCGGCTGCTGATCGCCAGGGAGATGGCCGACGCGCACATGGCGGCGGCGGGCGCGCTGGTCGACCGCAAGGCCGAGTTCAAGGACAAGGCGAAGGCCGCGGTCGGCGCGACGGGTTTCTACGCCAAGTGGTTCCCGCAGCTCGCGGTCGGCGCGGGTACGGTGCCAGCGGCCTACACCGAGTTCGGGGTGCTGGCCCGGCATCTGCGCTTCGTCGAGCGCAGTGCGCGCAAGCAGGCCAGGTCGCTGATGTACGCGATGGGCCGCTGGCAGGCGGGGCTGGAGTACCGGCAGAACTTCCTCGGCCGGATCGTCGACATCGGCGCCGAGCTGTTCGCGATGTCGGCGGCCTGCGTGCGCGCCCATGCCTTGCGTGCCGCGGACGCGCCGGAGGGCAAGGCGGCCGAAGAACTGGCCGACACCTTCTGCAGGCAGTCGCGGCTGCGCGTGCGCGAGTTGTTCGACGCGCTGTGGGAGAACACCGACGACGACGACCGCACCCTGACCCGCGGCGTGCTCGACGGCCGCTACGAATGGCTCGAGGACGGCGTGCTCGACCCGAGCGAGGGAACCGGCCCGTGGATCGCGGAGTGGCAGATGGGGCCGTCGACCGAGCAGAACCTCCTGCACCCGTTCCTGCCGTCCACACGCCCCGGCGCGAAGGCCTGAGTGGCAGCGGACCCGCCGCGCGCCCGTCAGTGGCCGGGGGCGCGGCGGGCTTATCGCCCACTATTTGCCACTATTGAATTTTCCCTAGAAAGCCGCAGATTCTTCTCGCGGGTCGCGAACCAAGGTGGCCCGACAGTGGTCAGCTAGCGTTCCGTAGTTTTTCCTGTGCGCGTGGCGACAGCTGCCCCATCGACCGGCGGCGTCGGTTGGACAACGTGTGCGTAACGGCAGGTGTAAGGGGGTAACGGCGCGGAAATCCAGTTCGACAACTGGGCAGGAGACGCCGAACATGCGCCTCGCCCACAGGAGGGTGCCATGTCCACCACCATCGCCCGCCGCGCCGCCGATCACGACGGCCACCGCGTCACGGTGTCGGCCGCAGACGGTGTCCCCCTCGCGGTCCGCGTCTTCGGCGCCGACGACGCCCTCGCGAGCGTCGTCTTCGTGCACGGCCACTGCCTGCGCACCGAATCCTGGACCTGCTTGCGCCAGCACCTCCTGCGGCAGTGGGGCGACGACGTCAGGATGGTGTTCTACGACCATCGCGGCCACGGCGAGTCCGGGGCGGCGCATCCGTCGACCTACACAATCGAGCAACTCGGGCACGACCTCGACACCGTGCTGCGGACGGTCGCGCCGACCGGTCCGGTGATCCTGGTCGGCCACTCGATGGGCGCGATGGTCGTGCTCGCCTACGCGCGGCTCTACCCGCAGGCCATCGGCACGCGGATCGCGGGCATCGGGTTGCTCGCCGGCGCGGCCGCCGGGATCACCGAGGCCGGGCTGGCGCGCCTGCTGCATCGGCGCGCGGTGAACTCGCTGCAAGCCGCCGTCACGCACGCCCCGCGGGTGATGCAGGCGTCCCGGCGCCTGACCCGCCGCCTCTTCGCGCCGATCCTGCGCGAGGCCGAATTCGGCGCCGGGAAGGTGAACCCGCGGATGGCCGCGCTGGCCACCGCGATGCTGAACGACACCCCGCTGGTGACGATGGCCGGATTCCTGCACTCGCTGATCACCTTCGACGAGACGGCGACCCTGCACCACCTCGGCGCCGTCCCCGCGCTGGTCCTTGCGGGTTCGGCCGACCTCATCTTCCCCTTCGCCCACTCCGTGGCGCTGGCCTCGCAGCTGGCCGGTGCCGAATTGGTCCGCCTGGAAGGGGCCGGGCACAGCGTGCTGCTCGAACGAGCCGACGAGGTCGCGCTGTCCATCGTCGGGCTCGCCGAGCGCGCGTTCGCCGTAGCGCGGCCCGACGCCGGCTACGCCGCCGCTGGCTGAGCCGCGGCAATCCGGCGGCAACCAGCGGATTTCTCCCTCGCACGAGCCAGGAACAAATTCTTTCGGTACTGTGTTGTAGATCACGTTGTGTGGTGGGTCACACGGCTGGGTGCAGCGCGGGCCAAGGCAAACGGGCAACCGTGCGTCACTGCACCGAGTTCGCATGTCCGCCAGGGAATCAGGAGGTATCGATGACTCGCAGCGAATTCGCGGAACTACGCTACGCGGTCGGCCAGCTCCGGCAATCCATCGGCGTACTCCGCAGCCAGTACGGTGACGCCAGCACGGTGCGGCGGTTGGAGAACGACCTCGAGCGGCTCGTCATCGACGCCGACGAACTCGAGCAGTCACCGCCGCCCGAGGTGCCGCGCCGGACGCAGGACGTCATCTACGTACCGGACAGCAAGTCCGACGAGGCCGCGTGGATGGGCGCGCAGGACGAGGGGCTGGGCTTCCACTCCCGTCCGCGGACGAAGTAGTCCCCGGTGGGCGGCGGGGTAGCCGCCCACCGCGGCGTCCATGCCCGCTACGGCGGCGCTCAGGGCTTCCATCCAGCGCCCACGCCGAGCGCGAAGACACGGCAACGCTGTGAGCGTTCTGAGCACGTCGGCGTTCGAGGCCGCACCGGCCCGCCGCGGCACACCGTGTGCCGCGTCCGTCACGGCGTCGGGCATGTCGCGTCCGCCCCGGGACAGGTCACGCCGCCTCTGTCGCGGCACCTGTTACGAGGCGTCCACCGCGGCGCAGATCATGTCGGATCCGTCGCGGCACAGGCCACGCCGCATCCGTCGCGGCACAGGCCACGCCGCATCCGTCGCGGCACAGGTCAAGCCGTAACTCGGCACGGCACGGAGGTCGCCCTCGATCGAGGCACCAAACCGACCCCGGCGCGGCGAACCGTCACCAACGCCTGAGCGCCGTGACTTCCACTCGGGGCGCGCCCATCGAGTCACCGCACCGGGAGGTCCCGGGTTCCGGCATCGGCTCCGCATGAATCGGCGCTTGGACAACCCGATCCGCGACCGCGTTCACGCCTGCGGGCGACGGTTGAAGAGGCAAATCCGGCGCTCCCATTCGCCCTGCTCGAAACTCATTTCGCTGCCTCGGACTTCGAAAAGTCCGGTTGGCCCGGAACTTCCGGGAGACATACCTGAGCCCTGCCCGATGTGGCGTAAATCATACGGTTGACGGCGGGGCGGGTTTGTCGAGACCCCGCTCGATCAATAGCGGACGTGTCGTATGGTGCTCAGCATCACATTCGATTGCGGAGGTACCGATGACCACCCGCACACAAGATCAGCGAGGCATCCCCCTGTGAGTGCCGCACCGACCGCCGCCCCCGAAGCGGGCACCGGCGTATTCAGCAGAACAAGGGCCCGGATCTCGGATCGCACATTGCGCACCGACCGATGGTGGATCCCCCCACTCGTCACGGTGCTCGGGCTCGCCGCGTTCGTCATCTACGCGACGATCAGATCGTATGTGCGTACGGCATATTGGGTTCCTGACTATCACTATCTGACGCCCTTCTACTCGCCGTGCCTGAGCACTTCCTGCGTCGAGGGCTCCAGCCATTTCGGCACCCCCTTCGGCGAGCTGCCCGCGATCCTGCCACTGGGCTTCGTGGTGCTGCCGTTCCTGCTCGGCTTCCGGCTGACCTGCTACTACTACCGCAAGGCCTACTACCGGTCGGTGTGGTTCTCCCCGCCCGCCTGCGCCGTGGCCGAGCCGCACGCCAAGTACACCGGCGAGACCAAGCTGCCGCTGATCATCCAGAACGCGCATCGCTACTTCTTCTATGTGGCCGTGGTGGTCTCGCTGATCAACACCTATGACGCCGTCGTCGCCTTCCACGGCAAGACCGGCGGCTTCGGTTTCGGCCTCGGCAATATCGTGTTGCTGCTCAACGTGATCCTGCTGTGGGCCTACACGCTGTCGTGCCACTCGTGCAGGCACATCGCGGGCGGACGGCTCAAGCACTTCTCCGCGCATCCGGTGCGCTACTGGTTCTGGACTCAGGTCTCCAAGCTGAACACCCGGCACATGACGCTGGCCTGGACCACCCTCGGCACGCTCGTGCTGACCGACTTCTACGTCATGTTGGTTGCCAGCCAAACGATTTCGGATCTGCGGTTCATCGACTGACCGCCTCATCGAGGAGTTTTTCTGCATGGCAGAAGTGGAACGGCACAACTACGACGTCGTCGTGATCGGAGCGGGCGGCGCCGGACTGCGGGCGGTCATCGAAGCCAGGGAGCACGGCCTGTCCGTCGCGGTGGTGTGCAAATCGCTGTTCGGCAAGGCGCACACCGTGATGGCCGAAGGCGGCTGCGCGGCGTCGATGGGCAACGCGAACGAAAAGGACAATTGGCAGGTCCATTTCCGGGACACGATGCGCGGCGGCAAGTTCCTCAACAACTGGCGCATGGCCGAATTGCATGCCCAGGAAGCGCCCGATCGAGTGTGGGAACTGGAGACCTACGGAGCGCTGTTCGACCGGACGCCGGACGGCCGCATCAGCCAGCGCAATTTCGGCGGCCACACCTACCCGCGGCTCGCGCACGTCGGCGACCGCACCGGCCTGGAGATCATCCGCACCATGCAGCAGAAGATCGTATCGCTGCAGCAGGAGGATTTCGCCGAGACCGGCGACTACGAGAAGCGCATCAAGGTCTTCGCCGAATGCACCATCACCGAATTGCTCAAGGACGGTGACCGCATCTCCGGCGCGTTCGGTTACTGGCGCGAATCCGGCCGCTTCATCCTGTTCGAGGCTCCGGCGGTGGTCCTTGCGACCGGCGGTATCGGCAAGTCCTACAAGGTGACCTCCAACTCATGGGAGTACACCGGCGACGGGCACGCGCTGGCACTGCGGGCGGGCGCGACGCTGATCAACATGGAGTTCCTGCAGTTCCACCCGACCGGCATGGTATGGCCGCCCAGCGTGAAGGGCATCCTCGTCACCGAGGGCGTGCGCGGCGACGGCGGGGTGCTGAAGAACACCGAGGGCAAGCGGTTCATGTTCGACTACATTCCGCCGGTCTTCAAAGGGCAGTACGCCGAGACCGAGGAAGAGGCCGACCAGTGGCTGCGTGACAACGACTCCGCGCGCCGCACACCGGACCTGCTGCCGCGCGACGAGGTCGCCCGCGCCATCAACGAGGAGGTCAAGGCCGGGCGCGGCACCGAGCACGGCGGCGTCTACCTCGACATCGCTTCCCGGATGCCCGCCGAGGAGATCGTGCGGCGGCTGCCTTCGATGCACCATCAGTTCAAAGAGCTCGCCGACGTGGACATCACAAAGGAGCCGATGGAGGTCGGCCCGACCTGTCACTACGTGATGGGCGGGATCGAAGTCGATCCGGACACCGGTGCGGCCACGGTGCCCGGCCTGTTCGCCGCGGGCGAGTGCTCCGGCGGCATGCACGGGTCCAATCGCCTGGGCGGGAACTCGCTGTCCGACCTGCTGGTGTTCGGTCGCCGGGCCGGGCTCGGGGCCGCCGCCTATGTGGAACAGCTCGGCGAGCGTCCGTCGGTCGCGGAGGACGACATCACGAACGCCGCGCGGGCCGCCGTCGCGCCGTTCGATCCGCCCGCCGACGGCAAAGGCGAGAACCCCTACACCTTGCACACCGATCTGCAGCAGACGATGAACGACCTGGTCGGCATCATCCGCAAAGAACACGAGGTGCGCGAGGCGATCGACAAGCTCGCCGAGCTGCGCGCCCGGTTCCGCCAGGTGACCGTGGAGGGCCACCGCCAGTTCAACCCCGGCTGGCATCTCGCGCTCGACTTGCAGAACATGCTGCTGGTCAGCGAATGCGTGGCGCACGCGGCGCTGCTGCGGACCGAGAGCCGCGGCGGTCACACCCGCGACGACTACCCGTCGATGGACCCCGACTGGCGGAACAAGCTGCTGGTGTGCGCGGTGGATCCGGACACGGCCGGCGACCCGATTCCCGGTGTCACCGTGACGCGCAAGGATCAGATCCCGATGCGATCGGACCTGCTCGCCCTTTTCGATCTCGGCGAGCTCGAGAAGTACTACACCCCGGATGAACTCGCCGGGCACCCGGCCGCGGCCGGGCATTCGACGGAGCGAGAGGCGTAACGATGGGTTACGACGCCAAATTCCGCGTATGGCGCGGCGATCTCGACGGCGGAGAACTGCAGGATTTCACCGTGCTGGTGAACGAGGGCGAGGTGGTGCTCGACATCATCCACCGCCTACAGGCCACCCAGGCGCCCGATCTGGCCGTGCGCTGGAACTGCAAGGCGGGCAAATGCGGTTCTTGTTCGGCCGAGGTGAACGGGCGGCCGCGGCTGCTGTGCATGACCCGCATGTCCACCTTCACCCAGGACGAAGTGATCACGGTGACGCCGATGCGCACCTTCCCCGTGATCAAGGACCTCGTGACCGACGTGTCGTTCAATTACGAAAAGGCGCGCGAGATCCCGTCTTTCACGCCACCCGCCGATCTCAAACCGGGCGAGTACCGGATGAAACAGGTCGACGTGGAACGTTCACAGGAATTTCGCAAGTGCATCGAGTGCTTCCTGTGCCAGAACACCTGTCATGTGGTTCGTGACCACGAGGAGAACAAGAAAGCGTTCGCCGGACCCCGCTATTTGATGCGGATCAGCGAATTGGAGATGCACCCGCTCGATGTCGGCGACCGGACCGAGCTCGCGCAGGACGAGCACGGGCTCGGGCTGTGCAACATCACCAAATGCTGCACCGAGGTCTGCCCCGAGCACATCAAGATCACCGACAACGCGCTGATCCCGATGAAGGAACGGGTGGCCGATCGCAAGTACGACCCGCTGGTCTGGCTGGGCAACAAACTGTTCCGCCGCTAGTCGCCGGACAACCGGCCGGGGCGATCCCCGGCCGGTCGGCGCACCCTTACAACATGGCCACGACGCCGAGGGCCACCACCCACACCAGCAGGCCGACGAGCAGCGCCGACAGCAGCGAGCTGGTGAGGACGAAGACTCCGACCGCCGATACCGCGAACAGCAGCGCGACGATCAGCCATTCCACCCAATCGTCCGGCCGCAATTTCCGGTACCGGGGATGGGAACTCTTGAGCCCACGGTCCACAGACCCTGGGCTACCCGTATCCGGCCTCGGCAAACGTCTTTCCGTTGCCGAAAATGTGTCATTCCGTGATCTCGAAGGCGGGCGCGCCTCAGCGTGGCCGGTCGAACTCACCGTCCTGCACCCCGGCGGTGAAGGCGGCCCACTCTCCCGGCGTGAAGATCAACACCGGGCCCTCGGGGTCGTTTCCGTTGCGCATTCCCACATGCCCGTCGGCGAGCAGGGCCACTTCGACGCTGTCGTTTCCGGAACCGTCTCCGGCTTTCCGCCACGTGGCGCCGGTCAGGTCGATGTTCGCGTTGCCTTGAATGCTCACGAAACGGACTCCTTCGCTGTCTGCCGTGGGGAGACGTACGGACCGAGAACCCAGCACCATCGCTGGACATACGCACGCGCGCCCGATAGTACCGCCGCCGCCGGGCGGGCACCGGCGAAAAGGCCGGTACCCGCCCCACGATCCGGTGGAATCTCCCGGTGCGGCCCCCGCCCTCAGCGGCGGCGCGGCGCGGGCTCCGCCCATGCCCGAATGGCCGCGACCACCACTCGCCCGGACGGACGAAACCTGTTGCGCGGCGGCACGATCCAGGAGCGGATCGCGCCGACCGACGCCGTCGGGGACGGCAACGCGATCGTCGACCCGGTGCGCGACACCGAGACGTTGAGCCGGAACAACTCCGCGAACAAGCGCGTATCGTTCTCGGGCAGATCCGGCGCGATCAGGAAAGTCCAGCGATTGGAGCGGGGATGCGCCAGAATCGGGCCGAGCCGCACGCTCTTGCTCTGCATGTGCGCCTTGACGGCCTGTCCCAGGCCGCTCGGCATGGTCAACGCCCACACCGACCCGGCGCGCATCACGATCCGGCCGAGTTCGGGCGGATCGACGACGGCGGGCAGATCGCACTCCCGCCGGTAGAACTGGCATCTGGATCGCGGTGTATCCCCCAGTGGCCTCTGCTCCACTGACAACCCCCTGCAGTTGTGTGGTTCGACGATGAGGTGCGCGCCATTGCGAACCCCTTCGGCTATCGCTCACGTACCGATGTGAATGCGGTGACGGCCGAGTGTGGCGCGACAACCTCTAGTTTTGCTTTTCCCCGCCCCGCACCGACTGATAAAGAAGGGGCAAAACTGCGGAAAAGTGAACGCGCGGAGGGATCAGTGCCAGGTGTGGTCGGTCAGCGGGGTGCGCGGGCCGAACTTCGGCTTGTGGAAGTGGCCGCTGATCTCGAGCAGGCGGATCGCCCGGTAGCGATGCGGGCGTAGCGGTTCCAGATATTCGACCATCGCGTCGTCATCGATGGGACGGCCGAGCAGCGTCCAGCCGACCGCGGCGGCGAGGTGGTAATCGCCGACCGACAGCGCGTCCGCGTCGCCGAAAGCCCGCTGCGCGATCTCCGCGGCGGTCCACACCCCGATACCGGGGACACTGCGCAGCATCCGCGCCGCCTCGACCGGATCGGCCCGGGCCGCGCGCTCCAGCGAATCGGCGATTCGAGCCGCGCGCACGATGGTCTGGGCACGCTGCGGTCCGACATTGGCGCGGTGGTAGACCCAGGAGGGGATGCGCCGCCAAGCGTCCGCGTCCGGCGGCAACCGCATACCCTCCGGCACGGGGCCCGGCGCCGGTTCGCCGTACTGCCGCACCAGTTTCCGCCACGAGGCCCGTGCGGAAATTGTGTGCACCTTCTGTTCCAGCACCGACGGCACCAGCGCTTCGAAGACCAGGCCGGTGCGCAGCATGCGCAGGCCAGGAAAGCGGCGGTGGGCATCGACGAGCTTCGGATGATCCGGGAGGAATGCCGAGACGTCCTCGTCCAGGCAGAGCATGTGCTCGAGACCCGCGAGGAATTCCGCCGCGCCCGGACCCCACGCGCGGGCCTGCACGGTGAACGGATCGGACTGGGCCAGGCGGTAGGTGACCGGACCGGTCGGCAGCCGGGAAGCATGCCAGTGCGCGCCGTCGGCCGTCACCCGGTGGCACGGGTCGCCCGCGCCGCGACCGAGGGGGGCCAGCGTGCAGGCCAGATCGATCGGCCGATCCGTGGTCACGGTCCGGCTGGCTCCCGGCTCGACCGTCACGCTGCGCACCGGAATCATTCTGCCCGGTGCGCCGCGCGGCGCCGCGTCCGCCTCCACCGGGCGGGGCGGATTATCATCTGAGCCACACCAAAGGCTTTTCATACCGATCGCACATAA
The DNA here is from genome assembly GCF_053586955.1 of Nocardia sp. NPDC003726. NCBI lineage: Bacteria > Bacillati > Actinomycetota > Actinomycetes > Mycobacteriales > Nocardiaceae > Nocardia > Nocardia sp. NPDC003726. Next base: position 74,569 of record NZ_JBSFNF010000030.1, read on the forward strand.
TTATGGATTCGTAATACCATGTAACGGCACGAGATTAGCGGCGATATTGTTTTAGTTCGGCAAATATCTGGCTGTAGCAATGACGGAGGTTCTCTGATGATCACCAATGTGCTCAACTGGTTGCTCAACGCCTGGGGTGGGGTTTTCGCGGGCAGCTCGGGCTACCAGATCCCGCCTGGCACCTTGCCGTTCGGCAGCTGAACCACGCGGGCGCCCACCGGCCCGTCGGCGGGCGCTCGAAAGCTCACCCTTCCAGCAGGAATTGCGCGATATGGCGCGCCCGTCGCCCGGAAAGGGCAGCGGCCTGCGTGCGACAGGAGAAGCCGTCGGCGAGGAAGAGCGCGTCCGCGCCCGCGGCGCGCAGGGCGGGGAGCATGCCGTTCTCGGCCACCGCGACCGAAATGTCGTAATGGCCCGATTGCATTCCGAAATTGCCCGCCAGCCCACAGCAACCGGTGATTTCCGTCACCGTCACACCCATGCGGGCTAATAGACGGCGATCGGCATCGAATCCGAGAATCGCGTGCTGGTGACAATGCGGTTGAACGACCACGCGCCTGCCGGTCCGCCGCGGCGGGCGCCAGGTCGGCTGTTCGGCGAGGAACTCGGCCAGGGTGCGCACGGCGGCGGCGGTCCTGGCCGCTCTCGGATCGTCCGGCAACAGTTCCGTCAGGTCCGCGCGCAGGACCGCGGTGCAGGACGGCTCCAGCCCCACGACCACGCCGCCCGCGTCGACGTGCTCCTGCAACGCGGTCAGCGTCGCCCGCAACCGCGCGCGGGCGCCGTCGAGCTGACCGGTGCTGATCCAAGTGAGTCCGCAGCAGACGCGCCGCTCGGGGATCCGTACGCGGTAGCCCGCCGCGGCCAGCAGTCGTGCCGCGGCCAAGGCGATCTCCGGGTCGAACGCGTCGGTGAAGGTATCGATCCACAGCATCACCTCGCCGGAGACACCGCTTCCGACCCGCTCTTCGGGCACGTAGGCGGACTCGGCCAGCCGGTCGCCTTCGTCCAGATCGCGCCAGATGCGGCGGAAGGTGCGCGGGGCGAGGCGCGGCACGTCGCGGCGCGGGTCGATGCCCGCGGCCCGCAACCCGGCTCGGCGTAGCGCGGTCCGGCCCGCGAGCGCGTTGACGACCCGCGGCATCCGGCTCGCGACGGACAGCCATCGAGGCAGCCAGCCCAGCGCATAGTGATCGACGGGCCGGAGCCGGTGGCGGTAGCGGCGATACAGCGTCTCCGACTTGTAGGTGGCCATGTCCACACCCGCGGGGCAGTCCGACCGGCACGCCCGGCAGGACAGGCACAGATCCAGCGACTCGGCGACGGCGTCCGACGACCAGGGCAGCGCGCCGCGCGTCACCTCTTGCAGCACCCTCGCCCGCCCGCGGGTGCTGTCCTTCTCGTCCCGGGTGGCCTGGTAGGACGGGCACATGAAACCGCCGTCGGCGCGACATTTGCCGACGCCGACACAGCGATGGACCGCGACGCCCATATCGCCGTCGTCCTCCGCGAGCAGGTAACCCTTCGACGCGGCGACGCGACCGAGTCCGGCCAGCCGCAGGTCGGCGTCGATCGGCCGCGGTGCGACAAGCACGCCGGGGTTGAGGATGTCGCCGGGGTCGAACAGCGCTTTGTACCCGGCGAAGACCTCGAGCACCGCGGGGGAGTACATCGCCGCGAGCAACTCGGAGCGAGCCCGGCCGTCGCCGTGCTCACCGGACAGCGAACCGCCGTGCCGGACGACCAGCTCCGCCGCGTCGAAGAGGAAGGCGCGGAAGCGGTGCGGCGCGTCGGCGATCGGGAGATCGAGGCGGACATGGATGCAGCCGTCGCCGATATGCCCGTACAGCAGCCCGTCGACGCCGTGCTCGCGGGTCAGGTCGGCGAAATCGCGCAGGTAGGCGCCGAGCCGGGCAGGTGGGACGGCAGCGTCCTCCCAGCCGGGCCAGGCCGGCTGCCCGTCCGCCGTGCGGCCGGCCAGCCCCGCCCCGTCGGCGCGGATTCGCCACAGCGCCGCGGCGATGCCTGGATCGGTCACGATCCTGCTGTCCACCGCGCCCGCCGTCCGGCACAGCCGCTGCGCGGCGGCCAGCGCCTCGGCCCGCGTTGCGCCCGCGGTCTCCACGAACAGCCACCCACCGCCGCGCGGGAGGTCGGGCACCGTCCCCCGGTGCGCCCGCACCACGTCCACCAGCCGCGCGTCGATGCCCTCCACCGCGATCGGCGCGCAGGCCAGCACGGCGGCGACGTCGTCGGCCGCGGTGGCGATGTCGGGGTAGCCGAGCACCGTGAGCACGGTGGCCGCCGGCAGCTCGACCAGCTCCACGGTCGCGCCGAGCAGCAGGCCGCAGGTGCCCTCGCTGCCGACGAACGCCTTCGCCGCCGACGCGCCGCGCTCGGGCAGCAGGTGTTCCAAGCCGTAACCGGATGCCTGGCGGTCGAAGCGGCCGAGATCGGTGCGCAGCACCGCGAGATTGGCCCGGCTGAATTCCGCGAGACCAGGCACCGCGGACAGGTCGGCGGCCAGCGTGCGCTCCGTGCAGGTGCCGTCCAGGATGCGCAGCTCGCGCACCGTGTCGGAAGTGCGGCCCCACGCGACGGCGCGCGGTCCGCACGCGTTGTTGCCGATCATGCCGCCGAGCGTGCAGCGGTTCTGCGTCGAAGGGTCGGGCCCGAAGCGTAAGCCGTGCGGACGGGCCGCGCGCTGCAACTCCGACAGGACCACGCCCGGCTGCACGGTGGCCAGGCGCTGGTCCGGATCGATCGACACGACCCGGTTCAGATGCCTGCTGAAATCGAGCACCAGCCCGGGGCCGATCGCGTTGCCCGCCACCGACGTTCCCGAGCCGCGCGCGGTCACCGGCAGCCCCTCGGCTCGGGCGAATTCCAAGGTATTCGCTACGTCGTCGTCGGTACGGGGGAAGACGACCGCCGTCGGGAGGACCCGATAGTTCGACGCGTCGGAGGAGTACTCCGCCCGCCGCCGGTCGGAGGTGTCGACCGCACCATCGATCCTGCCGCGCAGGGCCGCCATCCGGTTCACTGTGTTTATTTTTCCAGCGCTGTGTTTGTCTTTCCAGCGCCTGCGGCGCTGGGCGTTCGCGGCCCTCTTGTGGCTCGCGTTTACGCGACCGCCGCTTGCTCCTTCGTCGCGGACGCGGCGGCCGCGTAAACGCGAGCC